>NZ_JAOCCU010000050.1 GCF_029840635.1 Mitsuaria sp. GD03876
CTTGCTCATGTTTCGCTCCAGTTGCGAGGTGTTGAAAAGGTGAGCGAAGCTTAAGAATTCATCCGATTCGAATAAAGGCGACGATCTCGATATCTTTTTTCCTGGTGATGAATAATCGGCCCGCCGGTCAGCCATCCGTCGTCGGAACGCGCCGAGCCAGGAGGAGTTCCATGGACCAGTTGCTCGCGCTGCGCGTCTTCGTGCGCATCGCCGAATCGGGTGCGTTCTCGAAAGCCGCGGACGCGATGAACATCCCGCGCCCGACCGTGACGAAACTCGTGCAGGACCTCGAGCGTCACCTCGGCACCCGGTTGCTGCAGCGCACGACGCGGCGCGTCAGCGTGACGCCCGAGGGCGCCGCGTACTACGAGCGCGCGCGGCGCCTGATCGAGGACCTCGCCGAGATGGACGAACTGGCCGCGCGGTCGCGGGCGCAGGCGAGGGGGCGCTTGCGCGTGGACATCGGATCGGTGCTCGCGAACATGATCCTGATCCCGGCGCTGCCGGACTTTCGCGCGCGACATCCCGAGTTGCACGTGGACCTGGGCGTCAGCGACCGGCCGGTCGACCTGATCGGCGAAGGCGTCGATTGCGTGATCCGCGGCGGCGAGCTCGCGGACACGACGCTGGTCGCGCGCCGCATCGCCGATCTCGACTGGGTCACCTGCGCGAGCCCGGTCTACCTGAAGGCGCGGGGCGTTCCGAAACATCCCTCCGAACTGATCGCGCGGGCGCACGGGCCGGACGACCGGGCGCGCGTGCCGGGACATGCGATCGCGGGCTACTTCTCGTCGCTGACGGGACGGGCGTTCCCGCTGGAGTTCCACCGCGACGGCGAGTCCCTGCAGGTCGCCGGCGAGGCGGCGATGGCCGTCAACGAGAGCACCGCGCACCTGAGCGCGCTGCTGTCGGGCGCGGGCGTGGGGCAGACCTTCCGCTTCGCGGCGGCACCGCACCTGGCATCCGGCGCGCTGTGCGCGATCCTGGACGACTGGACCCGCCCGCGCCATCCGCTGCACGTCGTCTACCCGGCGTCGCGGCACCTGAGCGCGAAGCTGCGGCTGTTCGTCGATTGGGTCTCGGAGGTGTTCGCGGCCTTCGACGATCGGCCTTGAGTCCCGCGGGTGAAGCCGCGCGGGGGAGGGGCGCTCAGTTGATGATCTCGCCCATGCCCGCCGCGACGCGGGCGCGCAGGGTCTCGATGAACGCCGCGTCGTAGGGCTCCCAGTCGTCCAGCTCGCCGACGACCTTGAGCGCATGCGCGCTGCGATAGGAACGGGTGGGGTTGCCGGGGAACTTCTTGTCCGTGACGTTGGGATCGTTCTCGAAGTCGCCGAGCGGCTCGACGACGTAGACCCGCGGCCGGCCGTCGCCCTTGGCCATCTCGGCCGCCAGGCCGGCGCCCTTGGCGAGGGCCGTGAAGTAGATGTGGTTCATGACGATGCTCGGCTGGTAGTTCGACCTGAAGCCCGGGGTGAGCAGGTCGCCTGGCCGGAGCTCGGCCTTGGTGCCGTGGAAGAAGGGGCCTTTTTCGTCGATGAGCATGGGCGTTCCGGGGCGAAGGGATCGGGGAGGCGCGGGCGATGGGGCGGTCCGCATCGTAGCCCCGCGGTGGGGGGAGAATCGCGGCTTCGACCGCCCCTGGCCGGACAGACTGCCTGTCCCGATCTCCAGTGGGTGCCGTCAGACCATCCATGACCGACGCTCAATACACGACCTTGCCCCAGTGGCCCCATGCCTATCCCCACAGCGGCGCCAGCGCCACGCTGAAGCTCCTCAACGAGGACTTCATCGTGACCGAGCTGCCGCTGCAGCTGCCCTCCGGCGAGGGTGAGCACATCTGGCTGGACATCGAGAAGAACGGCGCCAACACGGCCTACATCGCCCAGCAGCTCGCCGAGGCCGTCGGCGTCGAGGAACGGGACGTGGGCTATGCCGGCCTCAAGGACCGCTATGCCATCACCCGGCAGTGGTTCAGCATCTATCGGCCCAAGGGCGAGACGCCCGACCTGACCCAGTTCCAGCACCCGGAGTTCAAGGTGCTGAGCCAGACCCGCCACGTGAAGAAGCTGCGTCCCGGCGACCTGCAGGGCAACCGGTTCCGCATCGTGCTGCGTGACGTGACCGGCGACCGCGCCGCCATCGAGGCCAATCTCGCGGCGGTCGCGTCGCAGGGCGTGCCCAACTACTTCGGCGCCCAGCGCTTCGGCCACGACGGCGGCAACGTCGAGCAGGGCCGGGCGATGCTGGCGCGCGAGATCCGCGTGCGCAACCCGAAGAAGAAGGGCATCTACCTGTCGGCGGTGCGCTCCTTCGTCTTCAATGAAGTGCTGGCGCTGCGCATCCAGCAGGGGCTGTGGGGGCAGACCCTGCCCGGTGACGTGATGGACGAGGCGGGCCGACCCACCGGACCGCTCTGGGGACGCGGCCGAGTGACCACCACCGATCAGGCGCAGGCCCTGGAGAACGGCGTGGCCGGACAGCACGCCACCTTGTGCGACGGCATGGAACACGCGGGCCTGGATCAGGAGCGCCGCGCGCTGGTGGCGAGCCCGGTGGACATGTCGTGGGAATGGCCGCAGGCCGATCAACTGGTGCTGACGTTCTCCTTGCCCGCCGGCAACTACGCGACGTCCGTCCTGAACGAGATTCTGCGCACGACGGAGCCTGAGCGGCACACGGAGGGCGAGCCCGCGGCCGTCGAGTGACGGGCGCTTGGCTTGGGTTCAGGGCTACTGATCGTCAGCGAGCGGCACGCGCTCAAGGCGAATGCCCTTGGCTTTCAAACCGCTCGTCGATCACTCGGTCGGCCCGTCCGCCGGCCGAGGCCGCTGCGCCAGCAGGCGCTTGCGCACCGCGTGGATGTTGTTGCGCAGCGCGTAGAGCTCCTCGGCATAGGACAGCGGCACCGCGATGCGGTGCGTGACGCGGTCCAGTTCGTCCAGTTCGTCGAGCAGGGCCTCGCGCTCGCCCGTGCCGGTTTCCAGCTTCGCTTCCACCTCGCGCAGCCGCGCGTACCAGCGGAACACCCGCGAGCGCACGCGGAAGGTGTAGAGCGGCGGCACCACGCGCGACAGCGGCAGCATCAGCACCAGCAGGCCGCCGACCACCAGCCACATGCGTTCCAGCAGATTGCCGGCCCAGAAGGGCAGGTAACGCGCCCAGGCCGGCGGCGTGCCGTTGATCGCGCGGTCGCCCTCGGCGCTGACCGGCAGCTCGCTGGTCCGGGTGTTGGGGAAGTCGCGCGCGCCGTTGAACCAGCCGGCCCCGCTGTGCTGCCCCAGCGCCGCCTGCGCGAACAGCTGGCGCAGGGCAGGGTGCGTCTGCTCGCGTGCCAGCAGCGCGGTGGTGGTGGCCAGCAGCGGCACGTCGTGCGGCGGCAGGTCGGCCGCCAGGTCCACCACGCCGCGCGGCAGCGTCACCGTGGACAGGAAGGGCAGGTGGCGCGAGTAGGCCTCGTTCTGCTCGAAGGCCATCAGCGCGATGGCCGGGTCCCGGAGCAGCGCGCGGATCAAGCCGGCCTGCGGCGCCGAGATCAGCACCGCGGCATCCAGCCGGCCCTCGCGCAGCGCCGCGCCGGCCGCGTCGGGCGGCAGGTTGGACAGCCGCAGGTCGGTCGGTTTCAGCTGGTTCAGGGCCAGCAGCTTCTCGACGATCTGCGGGACGCCGCTGCCGTCCTGGTCCACGTTGACCCGCAGGCCGCGCAGCTGGGTCAGGCGCTGCAGTTCACCGCCGGGCAGGCGGCGCGCGACGCCGAGATCGCGGCGATAGAAGATCCAGATCGGCTCGTAGAACAGGCTGCCCAGCGAGACGATGCCGGCCTCGGTGTCGGCCGCCGGATCGGCCATGCCGCCGCGCACGAAGCCCACGTCGGCGGTGCCCGCGCGCAGATGGGCCAGGTCGTCCTGCGCGCCTTCGCTGCCGATCAGCTGCACCTGGATGCGCTCGCGCGCCAGCGCCTTCGCATAGCCTTCGCCGAAGTTGGCATAGGCGCTCCCGGCGGGGCCGGTGGCCAACCGCACCTGGCGTGGCGGCTGCGGGTCGAGCCACCAGTAGGCCGCCACCAGCAAGCCGCCGCCGAGCAGCAGCAGCGGTCCCATCGAGACCATCATGTCGCGCAGCGTCTGCAGCAGCAGGCGCAGGCGGCGGGTGGCGTGCCATTGCTGAATCGGGGTCATGGCTCATCGTATGCGAGGCCAACTGCGTGGACTGTTACGCCCGGTTTGGCGACAAGGCGCCAAGCTGCTTCCGAGGGAATTTCTCCAGCGCGCGATTCGTGGCTCGCATGCTCAAATGCCGAGCCAACTTCGAAAGCGATTCACTGCATGAAATTGATCGCGCTGCCTCGCCCAGCGGACAGTCTTGCTGAGCGAACTCTCAAGGTGAACCATGCGGGCGAGCATGGCGCGGTGAATATCTATGCGGGCCAGCGCCTCGTGGCTCAGGTCACGTGTCGAAGTCTCCTCGACGAACTCGCCGAGTTCCAATCGCACGAGGAAAAGCACAGGGCCATATTCCAGGCCGAGCTTGAGCGCCGGGGTGTCCGGCGTTGCCGCAGCTACCTGCTGTGTGGCGTCGGCGGCTACACGCTTGGCGTCATCACCGCGCTCTTTGGTCGTAGCGCCATTGCCGCGACGACGGTCGCGGTGGAACGGGTGGTTCTCGGTCACCTGAAGCACCAGCTTCGGGACCTGGCCGGTGTCGATGACGCCGCGGTCGTCGCCATCAGTTCCATCGTGCAAGAAGAGCAGCAGCACCACGACAGCTCAGCCGCTCATTTCCAAGGTCGGGCGAGGTCGTTTTGGCTCCGCATGCTGACGCCAGTGGTGTCTGCGTCCACCGAGACCGTTATATGGCTTGGTATGCGGTTATGAGCGACGGGTTGGGCTGAGGGGCGACCCGCCCCATGAAACGATCCCGTGCTGACGAGTTTCCTGGCGACATGACAGCCCGGCAAACAAAGGACGCCTACTCGATGCTTCCGACACTTGGCCTGGACTGGGCCTTCCTCAGGCCGGTGAAAACATCGGACCTCGCACGCTGGCTGACGTACCTGCAGGGCGACGCCGTGCGACAGGGCATCAGCTGGCGGCCCCAACGCGTCGATGAACTTGAAGAGTTCGTGAACGCGGCGAGTTTTGAAGAAGGTGCCAGGCAACTTCGGTTCGCGATCGCATTGCAGTCCGACGACTCGCTCATCGGTACTGTTGGATTGCATTCGATCGTGCGGGACCACCGAAGCGCCGAGATCGCCTACGACATTCATCCGACGCATTGGGGCCGCGGCCTCGCATCGGCAGCATGCGAAGCGGTGACCCATTGGGCGCGAACGAAAGGCCTTTTCAGGATTCAAGCAACAGCGCTCGAGGACAACAAGGCATCTATCCGCGTGTTGGAACGATGCGGGTTCAAACAGGAGGGGGTGTTGCGTGGCTATCGCTGGGTCGATGGCGCCGCTCGAACGTCCCTGGTGTTCAGCAATGTTCCAGGCGATGCATAGCGGGCCGTCCGCCTCCGCTGCTCGCGAACCTCGCACCGGTACGACCATGACCACGCCCGCCAACTTGAAGATGCTGACGATGTTGGTTGCCGCGGTTTGCTCATTTCCTTCGATGGCAAGTTCATCGACCGAGCCCGCTCCAATTGACGCGACGGTGTCCTCAAACCTTGAGCCACCGAATCCTGTCCTGTGCCGTTCCTCGATGACGGATTGCCCTCGCGGCCCCGACAAAGGGTCCTTGCCACCGTTGGAACTGCGTCTCCCGCGTTCCACGGCCGCCACGCCTGGGGCCCACGCGTCGTTGTCGACCCGCGCTGAACGAGGCAACAACGCCATCCGCTTTAAACCCGTTCCGACGCTCGTCGAATGGGGAATCAAAGGCAGTACCGAAGCGCTGGTCGAGTGCAGGAAAGGCGCGTTCCCGGGCGCGGTCGTCGCCTCGTATCAGGTCTGGACGCCGCAGAGCAACGCACAGCCGGATCATTGCGACCGGTTCTGATGGGGGATGCTTCTACGTGGTGGACCACGCCTGGATGGCCTCTTCCAAAACGTCATCCCATCCGAGCATCTCTTCATGGTCGAGGCGCTCGGATTCGTAGGGGCGAGCCAGGCGGGCTGCCTAGTCTGGAAGCTCGCTCGGCTGAACGCCTTCAGCGATCAATGCGGCCCTGAGCGCACCCGGCGCGCCACTCTCGGCTGCGTTCCGAATCTTTTCGTTCACCACCAAGAAGTACTGACCTGCATCGGCTGGCAAGATGCCCTGCTTCGTCCAGTCTCCCGGTGAACCACGCTTCGCCGACAAGCCACAGTTCTTGTGGGCAAAGATCAGCTTCTGCGGCTTGTAGAGCTTGATGTGTTGTTGAAGCGTCCCCAACTTCTGGGCCCAAATGAACCAGATTTCGTCGCCATTTGAGGGGTTCGATCTTTGCTGAGGATCCTCTTGCGGCCTCACAGGATCGGTCGCTGCATTGAAGCCGGCGTTGAATACGGCGTGCACGCGATAGTCCGTACCAGGATGGACCACTTCTTTCAACCTTCGCCATTCCATGCTGGCGCGGTTCTGCAGGAGGGGCGCCGAACGTCTCATGTTCTCTTCCTTTCACAAGTACTAGGACTGGGGATGCGGGCGTACTGCTGGTGGACTCTAGGCAGAACGAGGGCGGCGGCGCAATGCTCGGGCGAGTGACGAAAGTCATTGCGGCGGAGTGTCTCGATTCACCGCGATTTGTCGCTCGATCCTGATGACCGGGCACCTCGACGTCTTACGCCAGGCGCGACCATCGGTCCGGGGCGAACGAGCAGGGCGCCACTCCCGGTTTTGAGACGACCAGCGCCTAGCGTGGGCCTTGTCCAAGCACGTCTTCGGGGTCGGGGCTGTGAGCCAAGCGAAGGACGAGCAGGTCCTCAAGCTCCAGGGTTGGGTGCTTCGCATGGTTCGAGGCGAAGTGGAGCACCTCAGCGAGTGATTCCCCGTCGTGCCAAGTGGTCGGGATGAAGTCCTCGCCATCGGCATCGACGACATACCCGGAGCGCTCCAGGGCGGCCCAGTCCATGCTGTCGTCCCACGAGCTTGCCTCCTGACCCCACGCCATCAGGTATCGACACCCCGACGCCGCAAGCCATTCGCAGATCGCTGATTGCCGTGCCGCTTCTGGATGAAGCTCGCTGACCACGAGGGCTCGAAATGGCGTCCCGAACGGCAAGCGCGGGAATTCGACGTCTGGCGACAGCCACAGGTAAACGATCTTTCCCAGGCTGGAGCGCTCGATGCGGAACAGGCGGGAAGTCATCGGCTCATCGTATTCGCCGCGCGTTCATCTGCATCCGGTGTGGCGCTTGCACGGCGGAGCCGATGTCCGCTTCAGGCTGGTTGCAGACATCCGTAGGCGGCACGGTCAACGGCTGGTTTGGTTGATTGTCGACGTCAGGGCTGCGGTCACGCGGCGCCTCGGGCGGCGAACCGGGCGAAAACGATCGTCAGCGCGATCCCCGCGCTTAACGCCCGGGGCCGATCGAAAAAATTAGCTATACCGCCCTTGGGTGGTACTTGTTGCCGCGGTTATTGAAAGCCGGCATTGTGCCCTCCAGCACATCCACGACGTGGCCGTTGATGGCGGGATTCTCGATCGCACCCGAGAGATATGAGATTTTCGAACCGTTCTTGCGATCAAACGAGGACCAGATCAACTGCTCGGCATCGCAAACGACCGCAAGATTCGGGTTGTGCGTCACCATGATGATCTGGCGGAATTTTTTGGCCTTGGCCAGGACAGGGACAAGTAGGTTATAGACCGTCTCGTTGTCGAGATTCTCCTCAGGTTGGTCCAGAATAATCGGGTTACGGCCCTTGTCGACCAGTAGATAGAAAATGAGTAGCAAAGCGCCGCGTTGTCCCGGTGATAGCTGTTCAATCCGGGTTTCCTGAAAGAGCAACGAGTATCGAGGCTCAAGAAATGGTAGCCCAAAAAGCAGGTCGTACACATCAACGACTGCCTTGTCCTTCTTTAGTATGGACGCGACGCCGATCATGGTCTTGCCGGCCGCACTCGCCGCTTCACATACCTTCTGGTGCAAGGCATCTACGAATCCAAGAATGCCGGCCTTGCTGCCGAACTCGAATTTGTCGGCTAAGCCCCGAATGATATTAAGGCTCTCGTCAACGCCCCGGAGTTCACCGTGCGTTTGTTTGATCAGATCAAACAAGGTCGCAGCGATAGCGTCAGCAGACCCGTTCAAAGATGCCTGAAACTGAAGTTTGTATTCTTCGCGTATGAGTTCGTCACTTTGGATGAGATCCTGCACTGGCTTGAAAAGGATCTCCCGGGCTTTTCGCTGCGCCTCCAGGACGTCGAAGATGTTGCCTGTGAGATTCATGCGTGCCTGCTTATGTTCAGTCAGCCGCTTCGGCAATTCGTCGAGTTGCTTGATCCGCTCCAGCAGCCCCAACTGGGCCTCAGGCGTTTCGGCTGTACCCTTCAGTTCAGCGAGCTTCTGATTCCAACTCTCAAGCGCCGCGAGTTCCTGCTGATACTGAAGCTGCGGTCCATCTAGCTTGGCATTCAAGGGCGATCGTTCGTCCTCAAGCTTGATCTTCTGTGTGGCCGCTGCATCGCTGTTTGCCTGCAAAGCATTCTGCTGGCCTGGGATAGCATCGGCGATGACCTGCAGCGCGTCATCCTTGCTTGTGAACGCGACGACTGCATCGGCTGCAAGGCCCAGCAACGCCAGATCCTTGTCAGTGTCGACCAGGAATTGCGCGTGCGCGCGCGTCAGCACCTGCACGCGCTCCCGGATGTTTTGGACAGCCTTGAGCTTCCCTGCAAGCGCTAGGCTGGTCGCCGCATCTTTCGCTGCATTCGTCTCGAGCGTCTTTAGTTCAGCCGCTATCTGCTCAAGGCGCGTGGTCGCCGCCTGTTGGTCTGGCGTCAGCGCGTCTGCCGGCTTGGGACCAACCATCGGCTTGATCTTTTGGTGCTCGTCGATCTGGTGATTCTTGGCCGCGAGAAGCTCCTGTATCGAGCTCTTAACGCTGGGCTGAAGCTGCTCTTCAATGGCCGCAATCTCTCCATTGACGCGATGCAAATCTTTCCGGAAGTCGTTCAGCTGAATGCGGAACCCGTCCTCTTGCTGCTCTATCAATTGGTCGAAGTTGTGCGCGCCGAGGCGAATCTGCTCGCTGGTGTGCGAGAAGATCACCGAGCGTAACTCCTGCTCAAAGGCGTTGGAGCTTCCGGTGATGTGCGCGTTGCATAGAGCTTCGAAATGGTTCTGCGGGATGTATCTCACCATCTCGACCTTGTCGGGTGCGGGGTCGTCAGAGAGAACCCTGGTCCCGCTCTTGGTATCGACCCACGTCAACTTGCCGGTAAAGTTCTTCGCAGGCTCACCGTTCTTGCCGAGGAAGCGCTCCTTTCTTAGGAATGAGAAATGCTGCTTCTGCCGGGAATTGCCGAGAAGCGCGATCACATCGGCAAGGGCGCTCTTTCCGCTGCCCTTGTTGCCGATGATCGCAACTAGGTCGGAGTTGAGGGGGATCGTGGTGCCATGAAGCCAAATCCCCGGCGCGGCGGCGACGTGCTTGGTGATCTCGACGCGGTCAATAAAGAAAGGCTTGTTGTTCTCGATTTCGATCTGTTTCGGCGGTCGATCGCCGATGAATGATCGCTTCGCAGGCTCCATCATGGCCTGCTGCAGGCCGAAGAACGTCGGATCCGCCTTGATCCATGTGATCTTTCCGGATGGAAAGTCACCGTAGCCGCGTTTGTCGTTGTCACCTTTGACTCCGACGAAACAATGGGCGTCGCTGCCCGAAACGACAATACGAGGAACGTTGCCTAGTCGTTCCTGAAACTTCTTCAGGAATTCCTTATTCTTCTCGGTCGGTTCATTAATAAAGCAATCGCGCAATTCGAGGTTGCGCGATTCGAAGATCGGGGATGACTTGAACAGCGAAATGAAGAACGCATAGTGCTCTTGCCACTTCACTTCCTTAAGACCGTCACTGGTATCAAACGGCATGAAGCCAATGGCGAGACCATCCTTGACGTGCGCGATTGCCGCTTTGTAGCTTTCAGCAGTTAACTCGGCCAGCGAACATCCTGCGCGAAGCGCGTTGGCTTCGTCGGCCATATCGGCTTTCTTGAAGCCCTTGTGATTCAGGTTATCCTCGGACGTCGTCCGCGCCAGTTCAATAAGCCCGGCATTCGAGAGCGCGCTGCCAGTCTCCGCAATGCGCAGCATTGATTTGAAGTCGTGAAGCGTTTGATCCGGGGTATGGTCGGAGAACAGGACGTGTACGTTGAGACGCTTTCCCGGTATGTTCATGGGCGCCATAAGCCGGAGTTCGATACCGGGGAACACGGTCTTGTTGAGCTTTGGCGCGCCCTCTTCCTTCAGGCGGCGTTGAAGCGCGAACCAGCCATCGAATGTCCAGTAGTCCATCAACGCGAATACCGCAGGTGGGGCGGCGTTGAGGGCTCCGATCATCTGGTCGACGAGACCGCGGTTGTGCGCAGAATTCGGGTCAGCGTCGAACTTTGCGCCTTTCCAGTAGAAGGACGCGGGCGTATGAACGTGCAGGTCCCACTGCCTCCATTCCGAGCCACGTTCGAATGCGTCTGACATTGGCATGGCATCTCCTCCTGGCCGATCTTATTGTTGCTAGGGAAGGTCCGAACAACGCGTCGTCGACGGCGATTTCTAGCTCGCGATTGGAACATGATGGCCGGCGCCGCAGTCGCAGGTCCGCCCAAGCCACCAATGCTGTTGGCGCCGACAACCGGGGCTTTCATTAAGTCAACGTTTGACGCTCTTCGTCAATGACTGAGTTTCGATCGGCAGCGCACTTCACGCTCCGTTCGGCACCGATAGCAGTCGCCGCATCTCGGACCTCGCGCGGTGGGATCGCCCCGCAGTCGGGAATACGGCGCGAAGCCGTCATCCGACCAACGTGGACCAAAGGCTGCAACCGCTGCAGAGCAGCCCCCCATCAAACTGGCAAACCCGTTCTGACGCTCGTCGAGTGGGGGCACCGCAGAGCAACGCACAGCCGGATCATTGCGACCGCTTCTGATGGGAGATGCTTCTACGTGGTGGACCACGCCTGGATGGTCTCTTCCAAAACGTCATCCCAGCACTCGCACTTCACCAGTTGCCAGTGACGCGTCGCGACGTGATTGAGATATCCGACCACGGCAGCTCGTTGCTCCTCGCCGAGTAATGAGAAGTCCCGAGCCAAAGGGCCGAGGGAGATGTAGTTGATGAAGCGCATCAGGAACGGGTCGCCGTCCCGATCCTTGCATCCTGACTCGGCCAGCTCCATCAATCTCGGAAGCAGATAGGCGCCCGCTGCAGGCGAGAGATGACCGAGGGGGCTCCATGAGACGAGGCCGAAATCGAGGGCTTCGACATGTTCGCGAGGTTTTCCGCCCAGCATCTCTTCATAGTCGAAGCGCTCGGGTTCGTAGAGATCCTCTTCGATGTACTGGCTCGGTTGAGCGAAGTCGGCGAAGACTCGATAGATCTCGGGGATCGGGGACGGGGTCTCTGTTACGGCCATCGGGCGATTGTGAAACCAGTGCGCGTCTTCGCTGCGATGCCCGATCGTCTAGCGTTTGACCGCGTGCTCCTCAGGCAGGCCCGTGCACCCAGCCTGCTCGCAGGCATACAAGAACACTCGCTGAACTGGCAGCCAGCGTTGAGGTTGTCCTCTTCAAACCTGCAGTTCAAAAATCGGCAGCGGGCAAAGATGCAGCCGGCGAAGACCGATCCGCGAAACAGGCATGGAGGTCACTTCAGACCGGTGAGGTGCGGGACGGTCGCACGTCAAGAGGGTCGCACCGTGCCGTCAGGCCAGCGAGCGCCACCGCCTCCACCTCCACCGCCAGCCCGTAATGCAGCTCGGCCACCCCGGCCACCGCGCGAGCGGGCCGGTGGCTGCCGATCCACTCGGCATAGAGCCGGTTGAACGCCGGCCATTGCGCGATGTCGGTGATGTAGACCCGCACCTGCAGCAAGTCCCGCGGCGTCAGCCCCACGCGGTCCAGCGCGGCTTCCAGGTTAGCCAGCACCTGACGCGTCTGCGTCTCGAAGGACGCGTCCTTCAACGGCGTGCCCTCGCGGTCGATGGGCAGCATCCCCGAGATGAAAGCCAGCCCGGCAGCCACGCTCACATGGGAGCAATGCCCCGCCGGCGGCGAGAGCGCCTCACTGTCGGCGAGCTCGATGAGATGTGCATCCGCTGCTTCCATGGCGCCCCCGGGATCAGCCCGCGACCAGGCTCGCGAACCGCGTCAGGTCGACGTTGCCGCCGCTGATCAGCACGCCGACGCGCTTGCCCTTGAGGTCCGCCTTGCGTTGGCGCGCCGCCGCGAAGCCCAGGCAACCGGTCGGCTCGACCAGCATCTTCATCCGGCTGGCCAGGAAGCCCATGCACTCGACCAACTCGGCGTCGGAGACGGTCAGCACGTCGTTGACCTCACGCCGGATGATCGGGAACGTGATCTCGCCGAGATGCGGCGTCTGCGCGCCGTCGGCGATGGTCTTGGGCGTGTCGATGTGGACGATGCTTCCGGTGCGGAAGGATTGCTGCCCGTCGTTCCCCGCCTCCGGCTCGACACCGAAGAGCGCGCAGCGAGGCGACAACGCGCGCGTCGCCAGCGCGCTGCCCGACAGCAGTCCGCCGCCGCCCAGCGGGACGAAGAAGGCGTCGAGTTCGCCGACCTCCTCGAACAGCTCCTTCGCGGCCGTGCCCTGGCCGGTCAGCACGTCGGGATGGTCATATGGCGGGATGAGGGTCAGGCCATGCTGCTCCGCCAGCTTGCGGCCGATCTGCTCGCGGTCTTCCTTGAAGCGGTCGTACAGCACCACGTTGCCGCCATAACCCCGCGTCGCCGCGACCTTGGCCGCGGGCGCGTCGTTGGGCATCACGATGGTCGCCGGAATGCCCAGCAGCTTCCCCGACAGCGCGATCGCCTGCGCATGGTTGCCCGACGAGAACGCAACGACGCCCGCCTTGCGCTGCGCTTCGCTGAACCGCGACAACGCATTGAACGCGCCGCGGAACTTGAACGCCCCGATGCGCTGGAAGTTCTCGCACTTGAAGAACACCTCGGCGCCGAATTCGTCGTTGACAGTGCGGGAGGTCAGCACCGGCGTCTTGTGCGCGTGGCCTTCGATGCGGCGGGCCGCCGCGATGACGTCGTCATAGGTGGGGAGGTTCTGCATGGGGAAGTCCTGAGGAAGGGAAGGGGATGCGGGTGCCGGCGCTCGCGCTCACTTGGCGTCGCTGTAGACCGTCGCTCGGGAAACGCCCAGGTGGGCGGCGATGGTGTCCATGGCGCGGCGCACTTCCAGCAGGCCCGCCGACTTGAGCTCCTTCACGAGCGTGCGGCGGTCGTCCGGCTTCAACGCGCGCGGCGTCGAGGCCAGGCGGGCGGCGAACTCGTCGATCCGGGCGCGGATCAGCTCGGCGCCCGAGGGGTCGAGCGATTCCCGCGCTGCCGTGCCGCCCTCGATCGCGGTGAACTTGCTGATGGCGCTCTGGAAGCCCTGGAACAGCGTCAGGTCCACGTTCATGCACAGCGCCGCGATGTAGCGGCCCTGCGAGTCCTTGATCCCGATCGACGTGCTCTTGGCCTGGCGGCCATCCGCGAACTGGTTGGGATAGTTGGCGATGACCTGGTCGTAGCCCGGATCCATGATCCGCGCCAGGCCCAGCTCGGTCGCCGGATCGCCGACCTCGCGGCCGGAGAGGTTGTTGTGGATGGCCAGCACCGCATGCGCCGGGTCCAGCAGGTCGTGCACGACGACCTCGGTGAACGGCGCGAAGGTCTGCGCCAGGCCTTCGGCGACCTGCTTGAGCTGCGCCAGCAGCAACTGCTGCTCGGGAGTCTTCTTGGGCATGTCGGGCAGTCTGACGATCATTGGACTATTTGTCAAACTATGGACAAATATTCCAGCGAGGCGTCCCGATGCCACGGCTTTCAGACCTGAACACGATCCGCGCGCCATGCGAGCACGGATGACCGGTCTCCGTCCCGCGCTACAGCGGCACCTGCCCCGTGTACCCCGTCATCTCCAGGTACCCCCAGCCCAGCGTGCGGCCGGCCTCGTCGGCCAGGCGCGCGACGCCTTCCCAGTACGGGAATCCGGTGCTGCGGCGCGCGTCGATCTCCTGCGCGGCGTAGGCCGCCTCGATGAGGAACACGCCCTTGGGCGAGCGGATCCGCCATCGCACCGGGTACCGCGCCAGGCTCACCGGGCTGGTCCAGAACGCGAGCGGCTCGAACGCCAGTTGCTGTTGCAGGTCCGTCTGCGCGCCACCGCGCGACGCCGGCTCGCGCCAGCTGCCGCCCGTCCAGACGACCCGGCCATCCTGGCCGCGCATCTGGAACAGCGTCAGCGCCGTGCCGTCGTCCAGGTTCAGGCCGAGCCAGTCCCAGCCCATCGCGCGTTCCCGCGACGTCTCGGCGCCGCGGCCGAGGTACTGGTTGCTCCACTCGTGATCGAGCCATGCCCGCGTCCGCACCTCGCGCGAGCCGCCCTCGCGCAGCACCAGCCGGCCCGTGCCGCTCAATTGCGGCTCGCTGACGTAGCGGCTCGCCTGCTGCGGGTCTGGCCCCTTGCGCGACCAGCCCGCGTCGCCTTGCAGCAGCGGCGCCTGCGGGGCGTCCAACGTCAGTTCGAGCGCGAAACCGGCGGGCTCGCTCGGCATGCGCAGCAGGTAGCGGCTACGGCCGTCGGGGCCGTCCAGGCGCCGCAACAGCCAGTCGCCCAGGCGCACCTGCGTGTCGTCGATCTCGGCGCGGGCATTCGCGAAGCCGTGCCGCAGCACCCGCTGGTCGTGCAGCAGCCGCTGGCGGCCGAGGTCCGAGATCGCCGCATGCCCGAGCATCACCTGCGACGGCGCGAAGGCGCCTTGCAGCGGGCGCTTCAAGTCGTTGCGCACCCGGAAGAACGTCAGCTGGAAACCGAAGTCGGGGCGCGCGTCCGCCGAAGGCGTCGACGTGCCGGCATGCAGCACGCCGGTGACGTACCACCACTCGACGCGCGTCTCGGGGTGGGCGCCGTGATCGCGGGGGAAGTGGAGAGGGGCAGCCGACAGCGGTTCCGCGCTCGACGGCATGCCGGCCACGTCGGTCGACTGCGACTGCGCTTGCGACCGCGACTGTGGCTGCGGCTGCGACTGCGGCTGCGACTGCGGCTGCGATTGCGCCCGCGGCGATGTCGACCATGACGACGATGGCGACTGGGCTTGAGCCTCGAGCGGCGTCAGCGCCGCCTGCGCGCCCATCAGCCCGGCGGCGCCGAGTCCCTTCAGCAGCGGACGCCGTCCGATCATCACCAGTCCTCCCGCACCGCGCGCAGCGCCTCGCCCTGGCCGGCGCGCAGCGCGCGGGCGCTGGCCCAGGCCGCCGTCGCGGCGGTCGCGAGCAGGCTGGCCGCCAGCAGCGCGGCGACCCGCCAGACCGGCACCGACCAGTCCATGCTCCAGTGGAAGCTCTGCGGATTGAGCCGGAACACCAGCACCGCGCTGATCGCCAGGCCCACCAGCAGCCCCATCGCCGCGCCCGCCACCGCCTGCAGCAGGCTCTCGGCCAGCACCAGCCGGCGCAGCATCCCGCGCGTCAGCCCCAGGTGCAGCAGCAGGCCGAACTCGCGCCTTCGGGCCAGCAGTTGCGCCGACAGGCTCGCCGCCACGCCGAACAGGCCCAGCCCGAGTCCCACCGCCTGCAGCCAGTAGGTGATCGCGAAGCTGCGGTCGAAGATCGCCAGCGAGAAGCGCCGCAGCTCGCCGGCCGACGCGATCTCCAGCGACTCCGGCGCGCCCGAGGCCTCGCGCAACGCCTGCTGCACCGCGACCGGATCGGCGCCGGGCCGCAGCCACAAGGCCAGCTCGGTGATCGCGGCGTCGCCGCTCAGGCGCTCCCAGTCGCGCCGCTCCATCAGCACCGCGCCGGTCTGGCGGCTGTAGTCGCGCCAGATCGCCTTCACCGCCACGGGCAGCTGGCGGCCTTCGAGCCGCAACATGAAGCGGTCGCCCGGCGCCAGGCGCAGCTCGTCGCGCATCGCCTCGTTGATGTAGACCGGCTGTGCGTCGGCCGGCAGTGTGGCTGCGGGGCCCTGCAGCGGCAGCTGGTGGTCCAGCGGCCGCGCCAGCAAGGTCGTGCTGCCGGCCATGCCGCGCACGGTGACGCCGACGGCGCGCGTGCGCTGCGCGGCGACGCGTTCGATGCCCGGCAGCGCCGCCGCCGACGCGGCCAGCCCCGGCGGCATCGGCTGTCCCTGCTGGGCGCTGTCGCGGGCGGTCTGGCGCAGGTAGAGGTCGGCTGGCAGCATGTCGCCGAGCCACTGGTCGAGCGAGTGCCGGAAGCTCGCCACCATGATCAGCATCGCCACCGCGAGCGCCAGCGCGACCAGCACGCCGGCGATCAGGCGTCCCGCCTCGCCGGCCTGGTCGCGGGCGCGCTCGACGGCCAGCAGCGGCAAGGCGCGCCGCGCGGCCCAGCCGCGCAGCAGGCCGGTGATCGCGCGCAGCACGAAGGGCACCGTGCCCAGCGCGCCCAGCAGCAGCGCCACCATGGACGCGTAGGCGCCCAGCGGGATGCCGTCGATCGGGCGCATGCGGCTCAGCGGCAGCGCGGCGATCAGCAGCGCCGGCCCGAACCACCACCAGCGGCCCGTGTCCTGGCCGCCGCCCAGGCCCTTGAGCACCTGCGCGACCGGCAGGCGACGCAAACGCGCCAGCGGCAGCGCGGCAGCACCCAGGCTCACCAGCGGGCCGAGCGCGAGCAGGCCGACGATCGAGGCCGGCGTCGTGCGCAGCTCCGGCCGGCCGCCGCCGCCGATGAGCCCGCTGCCCAGGTCGCCGCCGAGCGCGCGCAGGCCGAGTTCCGCCAGCCCCATCGCCAGGCCCAGGCCGAGGACCGCGCCGGCCAGGCCGAGCAGCAGCGCTTCCGACACCAGCAGCGCGAAGCGCTGGCGCGCGCTCATGCCGAGCACGCCCAGCAGCGCGAGCTGCGGCAGCCGTTGCGCGACCGACAGGCTGTGCACCGCGAAGACCATGAACGCGCCGACGAACAGCGCCATCAGCGACAGCACGCCGAGGTTGAGGCGGTAAGCGCGGGTCAGGCGGCGCGCCTCGTCGGCCTGCTGGCGGGCCTGGTCCTGCGGCGCTTGCGCCAGCACGCCGGGCTGCCAGGCGATGGGCACCGGGCGGCCCGCGGCCATGCGCAGCAGGATCGCGTCCAGTTGGCCGGGCCGGTGTAGCAGCTGCTGCGCCCAGGCGATGTCGACGATCACCAGCGCCTGCTGGCGATCCGGGATGCGGCCGGCGACGGGAAGCGGCGCCGGCTCGTCGGGGAGGTCGATGCGCAACGCGGTCGGCATGCGCGAGGGCATTGAGCCGTCGACATCGGTCGACGGAGATGCCGATCCCGATGCCGATCTCGTCGCCGCTGTCGATCTCACGGCTTCATCGACGGGAGGCGGGCCGAATCCCAGCCGATCCAAGGCGGCGTCGCTGATCAGTAGCGCCGGCTCGCGCAGCGCGCGGGCCGGGTCCGCGCCGTCGAACCGTGGCAGCCATTGCGGATGGAAGGTGCCGAGCTGCACCAGGTCCAGGCCGATCAGCCGCACGCGCTGCCACTGGCCGTCGCGCGCCTGGATGCGGATGCTGGCGTCCAGCCGAGGCGCCAGCGCGGCGATGTCCTCGCGCGCCGCGAGTTCGCCATAGAAGCCATCGGACAGCGGCGCCGCGCCCGGCGCGGCGGTGAGCTCCACGTCGGCCTGCGCGCTGCTCTGGCGCGCGGCGGACTCGAACTGCGCCAGCGCCGAACCATTGATCCAGTGCACCGCGCCGGCCAAGGCCAGCCCCAGCGCGATCGTCAGCAGCGCGGCCAACTGCCGGCCCCATTGCAGCCGCAAGGCCGGCCACGACAGCTGCCACCACCAGCCCCAGGCGCGCCGCAACGCGCCGGGCGAGGAGGGGGAAGGGCTGGCGGCGTCGGTCATCGCGGTGGCTGTGGGCTGTGGGCTGTGCAGTGGGCAGCGGTGCTGGGCCAGGGCTAGGTGTTGGGTGCCACGCGAGGGCGAGCGAGGTCGGCCTCAGGCCGCGACCAGGTGCCCGTTCTCCAGCCGCAGTCGCCGGTCGGCGAGCTCCGCGGCATGGGCCGAGTGCGTGACCAGCAGGCAAGCCGCGCCCTGGTCGCGCAGCTGCTGGCGCAGCAGCCGCATCACCTGGTCGGCATGCGCGGGATCGAGGTTGCCGGTCGGCTCGTCGGCCAGCACCAGCACCGGCCGGTGCACCAGCGCGCGGGCGATCGCCACGCGCTGCAGCTGGCCGCCGGACAACTGGCGCGGCAGGTGCCGCGACTGGGCCGCGAGGCCGACGGCCTCGAGCATCTCGGCGACTCGCTTCGGATCGGGCCGGCCCTGCAGCAGCAGCGGCAGCCCGACGTTGTCCTGCACGTTCAGGTGGGGCAGCACGTGGAAGGCCTGGAACACGAAGCCCAGTTGCTCGCGCCGCAGCCGCGCTTGTCCGGCTTCGTCCAGCGCCAGGATGTCGCGGCCCTGCAGCACGACCTGGCCGCGGTCCAGCGGCTCCAGCGCGGCCAGGCCGTTGAGCAGCGTCGACTTGCCGCTGCCGGACTCGCCGAGCAGGGCCAGCATCTCGCCGCGATGCAGCGTCAGCGACAGGTGCTCGAACAGCGTTTGCGCGCCGTAGCGCTTGGTCAGGCCCGTGGCGGTCAGCAGGGGGACGTCCATCGATCGGTCGGGGGAGGTCGATCGGGGGATTGTGGCGCCAGTCCGTGCGGCATCCCGTCGATGCGCGCTCGCCGCCGATCATGGATCGCCCCGAAGCGGCGCTCACAAGGGTTTGCGGCCGTCTAGCGCATCGTGTTGGGTGGTCTGACTGGTTTTGGTTGCTTTGTCGCCATCAGAACCGGTGTTCGCTGGTCACTGTCCTGCATCGACATCGCCGCCTGGCAATGCTGACCAGCTTCCAGGAGGCACACCCTTGAAAGGGCCATCCATGCATCGCCTCGACTCCACCGGCGCTTCCTCCGGTTCATCGACCCACAGTTCCGACGACGTCGGAAGCCGCGACACGGGTTCGTCCGGCCGCGCAGGCCGCAACGGATCCGCGCGACCCGACTGGTTGCCGCACGGGCGGATGCCGGCGGCGCTGTTGACCGTGGCCCCCGAGCTGGGGTCGCTCCGTCAGATCGACGGCCGGCCGGTGGCGCATGCGACCTTGCAGACCATGCTCGCCGACCGCTCGCCGGTGATCCAGGCCGCGATGCCTGCCGGCGCGGGCCGAGCCACCACGGAGGAGGCCATGAGTTTCCTGGGCATGCTGGTGACGCATGGCGTGCGCGAGCTGCTGGTGGCGCGGGAGTCGGCGCAGGACGGCGCGCCGGGCGACGCGCGCGCCGCGACGTTCCTGGACGACCTGCGTCGCAAACGGCATGGTGCCGTCTGGTCGGCCGACCAGCCCGACCGCAGCCTGGCCCGCGTCTGCGTGGCGCTGGGCGCGGTGGGCCAGCCGGGGCGCGACCCGGCCGACATGCGCATCGAGTGGCAGGCGCCCGGTCCGCAGTTGCTGTCCCACCGGCTGCGGGTGCAGGAGATCGACCTTTCAGGCTCCCCCGTGGAGGTGATGCGCCGGATCGAGTCGTTCTGCAACCGCCGCGACGAGCGCACCGGACGCTGGGCCCGCACGCCGGTCGCCATCGCGGGCGCGAGCGGCACCGGCGCCTCGGCCGCGGCGATCCTGCTGATGAATGAATTGCTGGCTCGGCGCGAGCAGGTGAAGGGCGCGTCGGGGCGTCACCTGAGCGAATCGCCCGGCGACCGGCTGCGGCAAATGAAGCAGGACCTGGTGGACGGGGTGGATCGGCTGCCCGGGCGACTGATGCCGGTCGTCGAGACCGGCATCAAGCTGATCGCGATCGCCGCGGATGACGCGTGAGGCCCGCGCCGCTCAGCCGATCGCCGCGGTGATGAGCCGGTCGAGCGCGTCGCTCGCTTCGGCCGGCACGATGCGGCGCGCGGGCATGCTGCGCAGCCAGGTGATCTGGCGCTTGGCGAGCTGGCGCGTCGCCGCGGTGCCGAGCTCCTGCAGCGCCGCGAGGTCGGGCGAGGCCTCGTCGGCGTCGAGCAGTTCCCACGCCTGCCGATAGCCGACGCAGCGCATCGACGGCAGGCCCAGGTGCAGGTCGCCGCGCGCGCGCAGGCGGCGCACCTCGTCGACGAAGCCTTGGTCCAGCATCTGCGCGAAGCGACGCGCCAGGCGCTCATGCAGCCAGCCACGCGCCTCGTCGGACGGCTCCAGCGAGATCAGCGGCCAGTCGACGCCCTGCGCGCGCTGGCGCTTGTAGAGCGCCGACATCGGCTCGCCGCTGAGCAGGCAGACCTCCAGCGCGCGCTGGATGCGCTGCGCGTCCAGCGGCGCCAGGCGCGCCGCCGTCTCGGGATCGAGCGTCGCCAGCCGGGCATGCATCGCCGGCCAGCCGTCGCGCGCGGCCTCCGCGTCGAGCTGCGCGCGCAACGCCGGATCGGCCTGCGGCAGTTCGGACAGGCCGTCGAACAGCGCCTTGAAATACAGCATCGTCCCGCCGACCAGCAGCGGGCGCGCGCCGCGGGCCTGGATCTCCGGCACCAGCCGCGTCGCGTCGCGGACGAACTGCGCGGCCGAGTAGCTGTCGGTCGGCTCGAGGAGGTCGATCAGGTGATGCGGCACCTCGGCCAGCTCGTCGGCCGTCGGCTTGGCGGTGCCGATGTCCATGCCGCGGTAGACCAGCGCGGAATCGACGCTGACGATCTCCACGCGCTGACGGCGCGCGATCGCCAGCGCGGCGGCGGTCTTGCCGCAGCCGGTCGGGCCGGCGATGCACAGCGGACTCAGGTCGGGATCAGGGCGCGCGAGCGCAGCGGACGTCGGGGACGACGCGGCCGGAGGCAGGCTCAAAAGCGCTCCCACGGCGCGAGGTAACGCCACTGGCCCGGAGGCAGCTGGCCCAGCGGAATGCGGCCGATGCGCACGCGCTTGAGCGCGAGCACCTTCAGGCCGACGAGCTCGCACATCCGGCGGATCTGCCGCTTGCGGCCCTCGCGCAGCACGAAGCGCAGCTGGTCCTCGTTGGCCCAGCTGACCTTGGCCGGCTTGAGCTGCACGCCATCGAGTTCCAGGCCGTGGTTCAGCAGCGCGATCGCGCGCGGATCGAGCGTGTGCTGCGGATGGCGCTCGGGGTCGCCGCCCTCGACGGCGACGCGCACCAGGTATTCCTTCTCCACGTCGGAGTCGTCGCCGATCAGGTGGCGCGCGATGCGGCCGTCCTGCGTCAGCACCAGCAGGCCGGTGGAGTCGATGTCGAGCCGGCCGGCTGGCGCCAGGCCGCGGCCGTGGCCCGGCGCCCAGGCGATCTTGGCGGGGTCCTCGCCCCAGTGGGTGTCGGCCTTGACCAGCACCGACGCGGGTTCGTAGCCGTCCTCGGCCTGGCCGGAGACGTAGCCGATCGGCTTGTGCAGCAGGATGGTGACGCGCTGCGCCTGCTGCTCGCGGGCGGCGGGATCCACCTCGATCTTCGCGTCCGGGCCGACGCGCTGGCCCAGCGTCGCAGGCTCGCCGTCGACGGTGACCCAGCCGGCCTCGATCCATTCGTCGGCCTCGCGGCGCGACGCCAGGCCCAACTCGCTCATGCGCTTGGACAGGCGCTCGCCGGCGTCCGGGTCGGCCAGGCGCGCGGGCGCGGGTTGACGCGGCGCGTCGGGCTTGCGCGGACGGTCGGTGCGCTCGGCGCGTTCCTCGCGTTCGGCGCGGGCGTGCACGTCGGAGAGCGGCGGGTCGCGGCGCTCGCCGGCGGGCGCGCGGCGCGGCCGGTCGTCGCCGTAGCGGGAACCTTCACCGTAGCGGGAGCCCTCAGCCCCGTGGCGCGGGCCTTCCGAGTTGTGGCGGGAGCCTTCGCGCGATCCTTCAGGGCCGCGGCCGTAGCGATTGCCGCCGCGATCGTCGTCGCGGCGCGGGCGGTCGCCGAAGGGGCGGTCGCCGTAAGGACGGTCGCCATAGGGACGGTCCGCGCCCGGGCGGTCGCCGTAGGCGCGATCACGCGGGGGCCGATCGCCATAAGGCCGGTCGCCATGGGGACGATCCCCTTGCGGCCGGTCGCCGTAGCCGCGCTCGCCTTGCGGGCGTCCCGGGCCGCTGCCGTAGCGGTCGTCGCGGCGCGGGCGGTCGTTGTCGTAGCGGGGGCGATCGCCGTGGGAGCGCTGCTCGCCACCCTCGCGCGACGGGCCGCCGAAGCCGCGGCGGTCGTCGCGACCGGCATCGCGGCCGCCTTCTCGCGGTCCACGCTCGGGGCGATCGCCGAAACCGCCGGCGCGCGGCCCGCGGTCCGGGCGGTCGCCGTAGCCGCCTTCACGCGGCGGACGTCCGCCGCGTTCCTGGCGCTCATTGCGGTCCGGGCGGCCGCCGGGGCCGGCCCGGCGCTCGTCGCGGCCCTGCGGACCGCCGCGGCGATCCTGGCGCTCCTCCTCGGCGCGGCGCTGCTGGAACTGCGCCTCGCGCTCGGCGCGGTCGGCCTGCGCCTTCGCCAGCGTCGGGCGCGGCTTGTTGACGCCCTTGCCACGCAGAGGCGCGCGGCGGGGACCCTTGTCCGAGGAGCCGTCCGCGGACGTCGCGTCGGCCGATTTGTTCTTGTTGAGCTTGAGCGTGGCCATGTCGGTACTGCTTCTGGTGAATTTGGGGAGGGCCGCGGGGCGGGCAGGGCGAACGTGGTGAGTCCGTCGAACTCAGCGCCCGCGCAGGAACAGCGCGTCGAGGTCGCGGATGGTCAATTGACGCCAGGTCGGGCGCCCGTGGTTGCACTGGTCGGCGCGTTCGGTGCGCTCCATGTCGCGCAGCAGCGCGTTCATCTCGTCGATCGTCAATTGCCGGTTGGCCCGCACCGCGCCGTGGCAGGCCATCGTGGCGAGGATCTCGTGCTGCGCGCGCTCGATCGCATGGCTGGCGTCGAACTGCGCCAGTTCGGCCAGCACGCCGCGGGCCAGCTCGACGACGTCGCCGCCGGCCAGCAGCGCCGGGCGCTCGCGCACGGCCAGCACCTTGGCCGACAGCGGCGCGACATCCAGGCCGAGCCGGCGCAGCGTGTCGGCATGCGCCTCGGCGGTGGCGATCTCGGCCGGCGTGGCGGCGAAGGTCACCGGGATCAGCAGCGGCTGCGCGTCGATGCGGGTCTCGCCGAGCGCGGCCTTCAGCCGCTCGTAGACGACGCGCTCATGGGCCGCGTGCATGTCGACGATCACCAGGCCCTGGGCGTTCTCGGCCAGCACGTAGATGCCCTGGATCTGCGCGATCGCGCGGCCCAGCGGCCATTCGCCGGCCTGGCTGGCGGGCAGCGGGGCGGCCGGCGCGGCGCCGAGCATCGACAGCGCCGCGGAGGCCGCCGGCGCGGTGGGCAGCCCGGGGGGAGGGGCGTTGGCGTACAGCGCCTCGGCCTGCTCGAGCGCGAGCGCCGTCTGCGCGCGGGTCGGGATCGGCGCCCGCCAGCCCTCGGGGCCGGCGAACCGGGACGACGGCGCCTGATACGGCGCGGGCGGCTCGTAGGCCGCGACGCCGGGGCCGGCCGTCTCGCCGCCGGACGGGGCGGCCGCGCCCTGTTCCCAGGCGGGCGTGCCGGTCCAGCGCTGGCGGCCGGCGGCGGCGGGTTCGGGCGCGGAAGCGGCACCAGCGGCGGCCTGCGCCGCCTCGTCGCTGCGCGAGAGCGCCAGCGCGGCCACGACCGCGCGGCGCACCTGCTGGTGGATCTCGCGGCCGTCGCGGAAGCGGACCTCGATCTTGGTCGGATGGACGTTGACGTCGACCAGCTCCGGCTGGACGTCGATGAACAGCACGTAGGTCGGCTGGCGGTGGCCGTGCAGCACGTCGTCGAAGGCGGAGCGGATCGCGTGGGCGATCAGCTTGTCGCGCACGTAGCGGCCGTTGACGTAGACGTACTGCATGTCGGCCCGGGCGCGCGCGGCCTCGGGCAGGCCGACGCGGCCGTGGATGCGCATCGGGCCGACCTCGGCGAAGACCTCGCGGCTCTGCGCGATGAAGTCCTCGTTGAGGACCTCGGCGATGCGCTGCGGCAGCGGCGCCGCGCGCCACTGGTCGACCAGCTTGCCCTCGTGCCAGACGGCGAAGCCGACGTCGGGGCGGGCCAGCGCGTGGCGGCGCAGCGCCTCCAGGCAGTGGGCGAGCTCGGTGCCTTCGCTCTTGAGGAACTTGCGGCGCGCGGGCGTGTTGAAGAACAGCTCGCGGACCTCGACCGAGGTGCCCCGGGCGCGGGCGGCGGGGCTCAACTCGCCGGTGCGGGCCTCCAGGCGCCAGGCATGGGTGGCGCCGGTGAAGCGCGAGACGATGGCCAGCTCGGCGATGGAGGAGACGGCGGCGAGCGCCTCGCCGCGGAAGCCCATGGTGGCGACGGCCTCGAGGTCGTTCAGGCTGCCGATCTTGGAGGTGGCATGGCGCTTGATGGCCAGGGGCAACTCGCCGTCGGGGATGCCGTGGCCGTCGTCCTCGACGATGAGGCTGCGGATGCCGCCGGCGATCAGCTTGAGCTGGATCTGGGCGGCGCCGGCGTCCAGCGCGTTGTCGACCAGTTCGCGCACGACGGAGGACGGGCGTTCGACGACCTCGCCGGCGGCGATCTGGCTGATCAGTTCATCGGGAAGTTCGCGGATCGCGCGCCGCGCCGCGAGGTCGGCGGGGGCGGAGGCGGCCGTGGCATCCGCCGTCGGGGCGAGGGTGTCGTCCATGGGGGGCGATTGTAAGGAGGTGCGGGATTCCAGGCTGTTCGCGCTTCGGTTCTTCACATCGGCATCAGGAACCGCCCTCCATAATCCGCGCCCATGGATCTGATGCACTTCCTCCTCGACTTCATCCTGCATGTCGACAAGCACCTCGCCGAGTTCGTCGCCGCCTACGGCACCTGGGTGTACGCGCTGCTGTTCCTGATCGTGTTCGTCGAGACCGGCCTGGTCGTGATGCCCTTCCTGCCGGGCGATTCGCTGCTGTTCGTCGTCGGCGCGCTGTGCGGCACCGGCGTGATGAACCTGCCGCTGGCCATGACGGTGCTGCTGGTCGCGGCCATCCTGGGCGACCAGTGCAACTACGCGATCGGGCGCCACTTCGGGCCGAAGGTGTTCCAGTGGGAGCAGTCGCGCTTCTTCAACAAGCGCGCCTTCGACGCCGCCCATGAGTTCTACGAGAGGCACGGCGGCATCACCATCATCCTGGCGCGCTTCATGCCGTTTATCCGCACCTTCGCGCCCTTCGTGGCCGGCGTCGCCGCGATGACCCGCAGCCGCTTCACCGCCTACAACGTGATCGGTGGCGCGATCTGGGTCATCGGCCTGACGCTGGCCGGTTACCTGTTCGGCAACATCCCGTTCGTGCAGACCCATCTGTCCAAGATCATCTGGGCCATGATCCTGATCCCCGGCCTGATCGCCCTGTACGGCGGCTGGCGCGCCTCGCGCCAGAAGACCGCGGCCTGACGCCGGGAAAACACCGAGCCGCGCTGCGCGCAAACCCCCGGGGTGAGCTTCGTCACGTGAAAGCCCGGGGGCTATCCTCCCCCGCTGCTTTTCACCGTCGACAAGCCCCATGCAACTCAGCTCCCTCAGCAAGGCCATCACCCTGGCCCTGAGCCTGGGCGCCGCCATCGCGGCCGCTCCCACGCACGCCCAACAGGCGGCTTCCACTTCCACCCCGTCGGCCGCGCCGGCCCCCGCCGCCACGATGCTGCTGCGCGAGCCCGCGATCTCCGCGCGCCACCTGGCCTTCGTCTACGGCGGCGACCTCTGGATCGCCAACCGCGACGGCAGCCAGCCGCGCCGCCTGGCCGGCCATGCCGCGCCCGAGTTCGCGCCGCGCTTCTCGCCCGACGGCCAGTGGATCGCGTTCTCCGCGAGCTACGACGGCAACACCGATGTCTACGTGATCGCCGCCGCCGGCGGCCAGCCGCGCCGCCTGACCTGGCATCCCGCCGCGGACCAGGTCTCGGGCTGGAGCCCCGACGGGAAGCGCGTGCTGTTCGCCTCCAACCGCGAGGTGCTGAACAACCGCAGCAAGCAGCTGTTCGAAGTGCCGCTCGAGGGCGGTTTCGAGCGCAAGGTGATGGAGGCCGTGGCCTACGAGGGCGCCTGGTCGCCCGACGGCACGCGGCTGGCCTACCGCCCGTACCAGGCCGCCTATGTCGGCGTGAGCGGCTGGCGCCAGAGCCGCGGCGGCACGACGCCGCCGATCTGGATCCTCGATCCCAAGGGCAAGACCTGGGAGCAGATCCCCCATGTCAACGCGACGGACAGCCACCCGATCTGGATGGGCGACGAGGTCGTCTTCATCTCCGACCGCAACGACGGCGCGGCCAACCTGTTCGCGTTCAACACGAAGACCAAGGCGCTGCGCCAGCTGACGAAGGAAACCGTCTGGGACGTGCGCTGCGCCGACGGCCGCGACGGGCGCATCGTCTACGAGGCCGGCGGCCAGCTCAAGGAGATCGGCCTGGACGGCGGCGCGCCGCGCGTGCTGAACATCGCGCTGAACGAGCCGAGCAACCAGGCGCGCGTGCAGTGGAAGGACGCGTCCAAGACCATCACCGGCGCGTCGCTGTCGGCCACCGGCAAGCGCGTGGTCATCAACGCCCGCGGCGAGGTCTTCACCGTGCCGGTCAAGGACGGCGTGGTGCGCAACCTGACGCAGACCTCCGGCGTGCGCGAGAAGGACGCGCTGTGGAGCCCCGACGGCCAGCAGGTCGCCTATGTCTCCGACGAGCCCGGCATGCGCCACCAGGTCGTGATCCGCGACCAGCTCGGCGACCAGGCGGCCAACAAGCCCACCCGCAAGCTGCTGCTGCCCGAGGTCGGCTACTACTCGCTGCTGGCGTGGTCGCCCGATGGCGCGCGGCTGGTGCTCGAGGACAACCACCTCAACCTCTACCAGCTGGCGCTGAGCGGCCCGCAGTCGGGCAAGCTGGTCAAGATCGACACCAGCGAGCGCCGCGCCGGCTTCGACGTCGGCTTCTCGCCGGACGGCCGCTACCTGGCCTACACGGTGGTGGGCAAGAACTTCTTCAGCCAGGTCCGGGTGATCGACTTCCAGACCGGCCAGCAGCACACGGTGACCGACGGGCTGAGCCACGCCAACCTGCCGGTGTTCTCGACCCAGGGCGACGTGCTGTTCTTCGCCGCGTCGATCAACTCGGGCCCGGCGCAGGTCGGCCTGGACATGTCGACGCAGGAACGCGCCGTGCGCATGGGCCTGTACGCGGCGGTGCTGCGCGCGGACGGCAAGTCGCCGCTGGCGCCCAAGGCCGGCGACGAGGGCGACAAGGATCCCAAGGACAAGAAGGACGGCGACGAGGCCGACGACGAGTCCTCGGACGCCAAGGGCGCCAAGGGCGCGGAGAAGGAAGGCAAGGCCGACAAGTCCGACAAGGGCCATGGCAAGGACGACGGCAAGGACGTCAAGCCCAAGGCCAAGCCGGTGCGCATCGACTTCGCGGGCCTGAAGGACCGCATCGTCGGGCTGCCGGTGGCGACGGCGCGCTACGACGCGCTGGGCGTCGCGGAGGACGGCGCGCTGTTCTACCTCGAGCGCAAGCAGCCCGGCGTCTCGATCGAGGCCGACGGCGAGGACAGCCGCAAGGGCGACCTGTACCGCTTCGACTTCGACGAGAAGAAGACCAAGATGGTCAAGCCGCAGGTGGAGGACTACAGCCTCAGCCCGGACGGCAAGAAGCTGCTGCTGAACCTGGGCGGCGGCCGCCTGGAGATCGCCGACGCGCGCGCCAAGCTCGACACGAAGGGCATCGACCTGTCGGGCTTGAAAACCCGCATCGATCCGCGCGCGGAATGGCGCCAGATCTTCGACGAGACCTGGTGGATGGAGAAGGAGTTCTTCTACGACCCGAAGCTGCACGGCCTCGATTGGCAGGGCGTGTACCGGCGGTATGCGCCGCTGGTGGCCGGCGTGCAGCGCCGCGAGGACCTGAACGACCTGCTGGTGGAGATGATCGGCGAGCTGCAGGTGGGTCACAACCGCGTCGGCGGCGGCGACGTGCACCAGGAGCCGCGCGTCGCGGTGGGCTTGCTGGGCGCGGACTTCAGCGTCGACAACGGCAAGTACCGCATCAAGACGATCTTCAAGGGCGACCGCTGGGATCCCTACCTGAAGGCGCCGCTGGCGGCGCCGGGCCTGGGCGTCAAGGAAGGCGACTACCTGCTGGCGGTCAACGGCCAGCCGGTGGACGGCGC
Source organism: Mitsuaria sp. GD03876 (assembly GCF_029840635.1). GTDB lineage: Bacteria > Pseudomonadota > Gammaproteobacteria > Burkholderiales > Burkholderiaceae_C > Roseateles. Next base: position 28,301 of record NZ_JAOCCU010000050.1, read on the forward strand.
GCGCAACCTGTACCAGCAGCTGGAGAACACCGTCGGCAAGCAGGTGCAGCTGACGGTGTCGGCCAACGCGAACGGGCAGGGCGCGCGGCGGGTGACGGTCGAGCCGATCGCCACCGAGGGCCGGCTGCGCCAGTGGGCCTGGATCGACCACAACCGCGAGGAGGTGGATCGCCTGAGCGGCGGCAAGATCGCCTACGTCTACATGCCGGACACGGCGGGGCCGGGCTTCCAGCACTTCAACCGGATGTTCTTCGCGCAGGTCGACAAGCCAGCGCTGATCGTCGACGACCGCCGCAACGGCGGCGGCCAGGCGGCGAACTACGTGACGGAGCTGCTCAACCGCGCCTACCTGGGCAGCTGGAAGGACCGCGACGGCCTGATCTACGACACGCCGGCCGGCGCGATCTACGGTCCCAAGGCGATGCTGATCGACCAGGACGCGGGCTCGGGCGGCGACTTCATGCCGTATGCGTTCAAGCGCACGGGCCTGGGGCCGCTGATCGGCAAGCGGACCTGGGGCGGGCTGATCGGGATCGCGGCCAACCCGAGCCTGATCGACGGCGGTGTCCTGGTGGTGCCGTTCTTCCGCTTCTTCACGCCGGAAGGCCAGTGGCGCATCGAGAACGAGGGCGTCGCCCCGGACATCGATGTCGACCTGGATCCGGTGGCGGTGAACGCCGGCCGCGACGTGCAGCTCGAGGCGGCGGTCGCCAACGTGATGGAACGCCTCAAGACCTGGCAGCCCATCCAGCGCACGGTGGCGCCGCCGATGCCGACGCAAGTCGGCCAGTGATCGGCCGCGCCGATCACGCGTGAAGCGGGGCCCGTCGGGCCCCGTTTTTCATTGGCGCGCGAGATGAAGCTTGCCGCCTGCTGACGTCTTCCCACAAACCGCATGGCGCCGCGGACGCGGGCAGCGCGGCCCGATCCGGCCGCGCAGGCGCCGCTACAGCGCCCGATGCCGCGCCGACAGCGGCGGGTTCTTCGCGAAGTAGCGCGCGATGCCGGTGGCCAGCGCCTTGACCAGCTCGTCCTGGTAGTCCGGGTCGCGGAGCTTGGACTCTTCCTCGGGGTTGGAGATGAAGCCGGTCTCCACCAGGATCGACGGCACGTCGGGCGCCTTCAGCACGACGAAACCCGCCTGCTCGACGCTGCCCTTGTGCAGCTTGCCGACCTTGCCGATCTGGCCCAGCACCTCGCCGCCGAGCTTGAGGCTGTCCTTGATCTGCGCCGAGGTGCTCATGTCCAGCATCGCACGCAGCACGCCGGCATCCTTCACGACCTTGGTGTTGACGCCGCCGATCACGTCGGCCGCGTTCTCCTTGTCCGCCATCCAGCGCGCGGTGGTCGAGCTCGCGCCGCTGGTGGACAGCGCGAAGACCGACGCGCCCTTGGCCTTGGGCGTCGTGAACGCGTCCGCGTGGATGGACACGAACAGGTCGGCCTGCACCCGCCGCGCCTTGCGCACCCGCTCGCCCAGCGGGACGAAGAAATCGGCGTCGCGGGTCATCATCACGCGGATGCGGGGATTGGCGTTGAGCCGGTCGCGCAGCTTCTTGCCGATCGCCAGCACCACGTCCTTCTCCCGCAGGCCCGAGGGGCCCACCGCGCCCGGATCCTCGCCGCCATGCCCGGGATCGATCGCGATCACGATCAGCCGGTCCAGCTTGGCCTGGCTCATCTCCGGCGCCACCTCCTTGAGCGGCGGGGGAGGCGGGGGCGGCGTCTCGATCTTGGCGACCGCGCTGGCCGGCCGTTGCGCCGGCGCGGCGGCCGTCGCGCTGGCGGCGGACTCGGCCGACGAGGCCGCGGTCTGCGGCCGGTCGATGCGCCCGATCAGCTCGCCCAGCGCGTCGTTGACCGACTGCGCGGCGGCGCTCTCGGCGGCTTCCTTCTCGCGGACCAGGTCCAGCAGCGGATCGCGCTCGCGCGTCGGATACAGGTCCAGCACCAGGCGGTTCTTGTAGGCGGCCACCGGCTCGATGGTGAACACCTGGGGCGCCACCGCCTGTTTCAGGTCCAGCACGATGCGCACCACGCGCGGCTGGTTCTGGCCCACGCGCACGCCGGCGATGTACGGGTCGTCCGGCTTGACCTTGCCCAGCAGCTCCTTCAGGCCGGCGTCGAGCGACAGGCCGTCGATGTCGATGACCAGCCGGTCCGGGTTGGCCGCCAGGAAGCTCTTGGCGGCGAGCTGGCGGTCCGACTCGATCGTGACCCGCGTGTAGTCGGCGGCGGGCCAGACGCGCACCGCGACGATGCTCGCGGCATTGGCGACCGACGCGGCCAGCGCCGGCAGCACCGGGAAGCTCAGCACCACCGCGCCCATGCGGCGCAGCGCCTGGCGGCGGTCGTCCGCGGCCGTGTCGGCGCGTCTGGCGCGTGCCGCGCTTTCGGCGCTTTCGGCGTTTCTGGCGCTTCCGGCGGCGTCGGGCGTGGGGGAGGTCGGTCCGGTCATGTCTCCGTTCATGTGAGGCGTGCGGATGTGAAGCGCGGATCGCGCGTTCGGATCAATCGGAAGGGCGGGCCAGCCGCGCGGCCAGCTCGGCCAGCAGCGCCTGGCCACGCGCGGTGTGGGCCTCGGCCCGAACGTCGCGGCTGTCGTCGTCGTTGACCGCGAGCACCAGTCGCAGGTCCGGCGGCGGCAGCATGCCGGCGGCCTTGTCGGGCCATTCGCTGAGCTTGAGCCCCGGCGCGGCGAACAGGTCGCGGAACCCGGCGTCCGCCCATTCGCGCGGATCGCTGAAGCGGTAGAAGTCGAAGTGATGCGCGGGCCGGCCGTTCAGGCGCGGCGGGAGGTAGTCCTCGACCACCGCGTAGCTCGGGCTCTTGATGCGGCCGGTGACGCCCAGCGCGCGCAGCAGGTGGCGCACCAGGCTGGTCTTGCCGGCGCCCAGGCCGCCGTCGAGCTCGATGCTGACGTCGTCGATCGGGGGACAGTCGGCCAGCGCGCGCGCGAAACGCTCGCAGGCGGCCTCGTCGGGCCAATGGAATGGGCGGGTTTCTAGAATGCTCAACAGCGATGACTTCCTTGATCGACACCCCGCGGCCCGGCGCGTCCGGCGACGCCGCCCCGAGCCCCTCCCGAGACCCCGACGCGCTGGCCGCGCTGATGGTCGAGGTCCGCGCCTGGGCGCTTGAGCTCGGATTCTCACAGATTGGGGTCGCCCACATCGACCTGAGCGATGCGGAAAGCGGTTTGCAGGCCTGGCTCGACGCCGGTTTCCACGGCGAGATGCAGTACATGGCGGCCCACGGCCTCAAGCGGGCCCGCCCGGCCGAGCTGGTGCCCGGCACGATCAGCATCCTGACCGCCCGCATGGACTACCTGCCCGAGGCCGCCGGCCCCGACTGGCAGGACCGGGAATGGGCGGCGATGCGCGACCCGGCGCGAGCGCAGGTCTCGCTGTACGCCCGCGGCCGGGACTATCACAAGGTGCTGCGCCAGCGGCTGCAGCAGCTGGCCGACCGGATCCAGGCGCGGCTGGGGCCGATGGGGCATCGCGTGTTCACCGACTCGGCGCCGGTGCTGGAGGTCGAGCTGGCCAGCCGCTCGGGCATCGGCTGGCGCGGCAAGCACACGCTGACGCTGCACCGGGACAGCGGCTCGATGTTCTTCCTCGGCGAGATCTACCTGGACCTGGCGCTGCCGCCCAGCGAGCCGGTCACCGCGCACTGCGGCCAGTGCCGCGCCTGCCTCGACGCCTGCCCGACCGGCGCGATCGTCGCCCCGTACCGGCTCGACGCGCGACGCTGCATCAGCTACCTGACGATCGAGCAGGACGGCCCGATCCCGGTCGAGTTCCGCGAGGCGATCGGCAACCGCATCTACGGCTGCGACGACTGCCAACTGGCCTGTCCGTGGAACAAGTTCGCGCGCAGGAACGCGCTGCCCGACTTCGACTGGCGCGAGCCGCTCGGCGACGCGACCTTGCTGACGCTGTGGGCCTGGGACGAGGCGACCTTCCTGCGCCGCACCGAGGGCTCGGCGATCCGGCGCATCGGTCACGCGCGCTGGCGCCGCAACCTCGCGGTGGCGATGGGCAACGCGCTGCGGCAGGACCTGGCCCCGGCGCTGCGGGCCGACCTCGTCGCCGCGCTGCAGGCCGCGCGGCCGGACGCGTCGCCGCTGCTGGCCGAGCACATCGACTGGGCGCTGGCGCAGGGCCTCACGCCTCGATCGCCTGCCTGAAGGCGGCGATGAAGTCCGACACCGCCTGCGGCGAGCGCTCGCCGCGCGGCTGAAGCGCGCGCACCTCGACCGGGACCTCCGGCAGCAGCGCGCGGATGTGCAGCTCCGCGCCGCTGGCCTGCGCGGTGAAGGAATCGATGATGGCCGGACCGAATCCCTGCTCGGCCATGACCATCGCGATGTGGTGCGTCTGCACGGTGATGCCGGCGCGGGGCGTCAGCCCCAGCCGCGCCCACTGGTCCGCGAGCACCGCGCCGAGCGGGTCGCGTTCGTCGATGCGGATGAAGGGCTCGCGCAGCAGGTCCTGCAGCGCCACCGTGGCGCGCCGGTCCGCCGCGCCCTTGCCGCGCGGTGTGGCGCACACCAGCCGGCCGGTGCCCACGAGCTCGTCCGTCAGCGCCGGATGCGGCGCGCGGCCGTAGACGATGCCGACATCGCCTTCCTGCAGCGCCATCGCGCGGGCGATGTCGTTGGAATGCATCGTGCGCACCGAGATCGGCAGCGCCTTGTGGCGACGGCGGAAGAGCTGCAGCGCCCTCGGCAGCGCCTTCACCGCCAGCGAGGGCACGACCAGGATGCGGAAGTCCTGGCCTTCGCCGCCGCGCAGCGCCGTCGCCATGCGGCGCACCGACTCCAGCTGCGACATCAGCGCCTGGACCTCCGGATAGAGCGCCTGCGCCTCGCGCGTCGGGACCAGGCGGCGGCTCTGCCGGGTGAACAGCGGATAGCCGAGCTGCAGCTCGGCCAGCTGCAGCGCCTGCGTGACCGCCGGCTGCGTGACATGCAGCAGCTTGGACGCGGCGCTGACCGAGCCGGTCAGCATCACCGCATGGAAGACCTCGATGTGCTTCAGGCGCATGGGCGGCGCTCCTCGACGAACATAAGCCCAGCTTATAGGAAGCCGCGCGATGCCGATCCATCGGCGAAGCGTCGGACACTATCGTCACGGCATCCGTTCCTGGTTCATTTCACCTGTTCGAGAAAGGATTCGTCATGAGACTTCCCATTCCCCGTGCAGTCGCCGTCCTGGGCCTGGCCGCGTGCGGCGCCGCCGTCGCGCAGTCCGCGCCGACGCTGGACAAGGTCAAGGCGTCCGGCGTGATGACGGTCGCGTACCGGGAGGCGTCGATCCCGTTCTCCTACCTGGGCGCGGATGCGCAGCCCACGGGCTTCGGCTGGGAGATCTGCGGGCGTGTCGTCGAGCAGGTGAAGAAGGCCACCGGCCGCGCGGACCTGAAGGTGGCCACGCAGGCGGTGACCTCGCAGAACCGCATCCCGCTGCTGGCCAACGGCACGATCGACATCGAGTGCGGCTCCACCACCAACAACACCGAGCGCGCCAAGCAGGTCGACTTCGCGATCAACTACTTCTACACGGGCACGCGGCTGCTGGTGAAGGCGGCGTCGCCGGTGAAGAACTTCAGCGACCTGAAGGGACGCAAGGTCGTGTCGACGACCGGCACGACCAACTTCCAGGTGATGCGCCGGATGAACCAGGAGCAGAACCTGGGCTTCGAGCTGATCAGCGCCAAGGACCATGCGGACGCGGCGCTGCTGGTGCAGTCGGACCGGGTCGACGCCTTCGCGATGGACGACATCCTGCTGTACGGGCTGCGCGCCGGCGCGATCAATCCGGCGGAGCTCGCGGTGGTGGGCGACGCGGTGCAGGTCGAGCCCTACGCGATCATGGTGCGCAAGGACGATCCGGCGTTCAAGAAGCTGGTCGACGACACGCTGGCCGGGCTGATGAAGAGCGGCGAATTCGAGAAGCTCTACCGCAAGTGGTTCCAGTCGCCGATTCCGCCCAAGGGCATCAACCTGAACGCGCCGATGAGCGCCGAGCTGCAGGAGAACCTGCGCGCGCTGTCGGACAAGCCGGCCCGGTAATCCCGCGATGACGCAGTCGAACCCGCGCCCGGCGCGCGGCGAGGGCGCAGCCATGCCTGGCGCGCCCGGCGTCGTGGGCATCCTGGGCGGCATGGGACCGCTGGCGACGGTGGACTTCATGCGCAAGATGCTCGAGGCCACGCCCGCCGCGGCGGACCAGGACCACGTGCCGGTGGTGGTGAGCTCCATCCCGCAGGTGCCGGACCGCACGGCGGCGTTCCGCGGGGACGGGGACTCGCCGCTGGCGGCGATGGTGGGCAGCGGGCGGCGCCTGGTCGCGGCCGGCGCGGGGCTGCTGGTCATGCCCTGCAACACGGCCCACCTGTGGTTCGACGAACTGCAGGAAGCGCTCGGCCTGCCGATGCTGCACCTGGTCGACGCCGCGATCGACGAAGTGCTCGCGCGCGTGCCGGAAGGCGCGCCGGTGGGGCTGCTGTCGACCGACGCGACGCTGGCCTCGGGCCTCTACCTGAACCGGCGCGCGGCCGATGGACGCGGCGTGCGATGGCTGCTGCCGACCGCGGTGGAGATGCTGGAGCAGGTCATGCCGGGCATCGCGGCGGTGAAGGCCGGGCAGGTGGCGCTCGCGACGCCGCTGCTGGCGAAGGCGGCGCAGGCGCTGCGCCAGCGCGGCGCGCGGGCGCTGGTGCTGGGCTGCACCGAGATCCCGCTCGCGCTGGATGCGGCCTCGGCGGGACTGCCGGTGATCGACGCGACGGCGGCGCTGGCGCGGCGGGCGGTGGCGTGGGCGTTGGACCATCGGGCACCGCATGGCGGCGCACCGTCCGGGCGCTTCACTGCGCCAGCAGTCCCAACCACAACGGCAGCACCACCATCCCCAGCAGTGTCGACACCGTGACCAACCCCGCGACGAACGGGCCGTTGCCGCCCATCCGGACCGCCAGCACGTAGGCGCTGGAGGCCGTCGGCATCGCCGCGAACGCGAGCAGCAGCGCCGCCTGCGGCGCCGGCAACGCCAGCGCGTGGCCGATCGCCAGCGCCACCAGCGGCAGCACCAGGTGGCGGATCGACAGCAGCGCGGTCGCCAGCCACGGCGCGTCCTTCAGCGCGCCCAGGCGCAGTCCCGCGCCCACCGCCATCAGGCCCAGCGGCAAGGCCGCCAGGCCGATCTTCTGCAAGGTGATCGCCGCGGGCTCGGGCAGGCGCAGTCCGGTGAGGTTGGCCGCCAGTCCGGCCAGCGTCGACACGATCAGCGGATTGCGCGCCAACTCGCGCAGGTAGCCGTGGCCGCCATGCCGGGCCAGCGGATACACCGCCGCGACATTGGCCACCGGCACGCACACCGCGACGATCATCGCGATCCACGCCACGCCCTGCGCGCCGTGGAGCCGCTCGGCCAACGCCAGCGCGACGAAGGAATTGAAACGGAACGCCACCTGCGACCCCGACGCATGCGTCCTGGCATCGACCCCCGGCATCCAACGCAGCGCGTACGCCAGCGCGATGCCGCTGAGCATCACGGCCAGACCCGCGCCCATCAGCGCCATCGTGTCGCCCGGCGACAGGCTGCTGCGCGAGATCGAGTTGAACAGCAGCACCGGGAACAGCAGGAAGTACACGAGCTTCTCGGCCGCCTCCCAGACCGGACGGTCCAGCGGCGTGTAGCGGCACAGCAGGAACCCGGCGACGATCAACAGGAAGTCAGGCAGCAGCAACAACATCGGACAACTCGAAAGCGGCCGCAGAGTGTGCCAGCGGCAATCCCGCCCCCGTGTGAGGTCTCTACGTAGTTCCGCTAGCCTGTGTCTGTTGGTGACATATTTAAGCTGTCCCCGATCGACCCATCCACCTGTCAGAAGACGAGGAGAACATGAACCGTCGCTCGATCCTTCAACGCGGCCTGCTGCTGAGCACGCTGTCGCTGTCCTGCGCCGCGGCGCTGGCCCAGTCCTATCCCACCAAGCCGGTCAAGCTGGTCGTGCCGTTCGCCCCGGGCGGTACGACCGACATCGTCGCCCGCGTCGTCGCGCAGCACATCTCCGGTCCGCTGGGCCAGACGATGATCGTCGAGAACAAGGCCGGCGGCGGCGGCATCATCGGCGCCAACGACACCGCCAAGTCCGCGCCGGACGGCTACTCGCTGGGCGTGGCCACCGTCTCCACCACGGCCACCAACCCGGCCATCAATCCCAAGACGCCGTACAACCCGCTGACGGACTTCACGCCCATCGTGAACCTGGCCGCCACGCCCAACGTGATCGCGGTGCATCCGTCCTTCCCGGCCAAGGACTACAAGGCCTTCGTCGCCGAGCTCAAGAAGAACCCCGGCAAGTACAGCTACTCGACCTCCGGCACCGGCGGCATCGGCCACCTGCAGATGGAGCTGTACAAGAGCCTGACCGGCGTCTTCGTCACCCACATCCCGTATCGCGGCGCGGGCCCCGCGCTCAACGACACCGTCGCCGGCCAGGTGCCGATGATCTTCGACAACCTGCCCTCGGCGCTGCCCTTCATCAAGGACGGCCGCCTGGTGGCCATCGCCGTGGCCGCGCCGCAGCGCCTGGCCGTGCTGCCCAACGTGCCGACGTTCAAGGAACTGGGCCTCGAGCCGGTGAACCGCATGGCGTACTACGGCATCCTCGGCCCGAAGAACCTGCCCAAGGAGGTCGTGGCCAAGATCAACGAGGCCGCCCGCAAGACCGTCGAGATGCCCGAGGTGAAGAAGCGCATCGAGGAAACCGGCTCGATCGTCATCGGCAACTCGCCCGAGCAGTTCAGCGAGCAGATCAAGGCCGAGTTCGCGGTCTACAAGAAGGTCGTCGAGCAGCAGAAGCTCAAGCTCGACTGAGCGGCCCCGGACCCGCCCGGGTCCGCCGCCGCCAGGACCGGCGCGAAGGCCGGTGCCAATGAAAAAAGGGGCGTCCCGTGGGACGCCCCTTTCCATTCGCGGTGGCGGGAATCAGCCGCCGAAGATGCTGCCGATGCCCGAGGCCACCTTGCCCAGCAGGCCGCCGGCCACCGAGCTGGCCACGCCGCCGATGCCCGAGGCCAGGCCGCCCGCCGCGGAACCCGCCGCCTCGGTCGCGCCGCCGCCGATCACCTTCGAGATCAGGCCACCAATCACTGGAATCATCGTTTTCTCCTTGGGAAGCCGCCGCGCGATCCGGAAGGACGCCGTGTGCCGCGAAGCTTCGGCCGGGGATCCGGCGCGTGGCGGCCTGGAATCAGGTCGCGGCACATTCGCGCTAGTGGGGGGGCGGGTGACCACCGGATCGCTTGGCGAATTGCGGTTGTCGCACGACCCGCTGGCCTGGATGGGGGAGGTCCTGCGCATCCGGGAGGCGGATCGCGGTATTTTTCAGATCATGAAAAGAAGATTCCGGCATGTGCAAACGCCGGCTGCTGCACCGCCGCAAGATTTCTCATCATGGAAGAGTCACTCTCACGATCCGGTTTTCGTTTTGCAAGTTGTTGATTTGATTGGATAAAAAATTCAGTCTTATATAAGACATGAACCCACCACGCGGCGGTCGAGGCGCCTAGATTTGAGTCCATCGGTTTTCGATTTTTCGCAACGTTCCACCAACCATCCATCGAACCAGGAGCTCAGCATGACGACCTTGACCCGCGAACAGCAAATCGCCGCCCTCGAGAAGGACTGGGCCGAAAACCCTCGCTGGAAGGGCATCCAGCGCGGCTACACGGCCGCCGACGTGGTGCGGCTGCGCGGTTCGCTGCCGATCGAGCACACGCTGGCCAAGCGCGGCGCCGAGAAGCTGTGGAACCTGGTCAACACCGAGCCCTTCATCAACGCGCTGGGCGCGCTGACCGGCAACCAGGCCATGCAGCAGGTCAAGGCCGGCCTGAAGGCGATCTACCTGTCGGGCTGGCAGGTCGCCGGCGACGCCAACAGCAACGGCGAGATGTACCCCGACCAGTCGCTGTACTCGGTGGACTCGGTGCCCAAGGTCGTGAAGAAGATCAACGCCACCTTCAAGCGCGCCGACGAGATCCAGTGGAGCGAAGGCAAGAGCGACCTGGACTACTTCGCGCCGATCGTGGCGGACGCGGAAGCCGGCTTCGGCGGCGTGCTGAACGCCTTCGAGCTGATGAAGGCCATGATCGAGGCGGGCGCCGCGGGCGTGCACTTCGAGGACCAGCTGGCCGCCGCGAAGAAGTGCGGCCACATGGGCGGCAAGGTGCTGGTGCCCACCCGTGAAGCGGTGGCCAAGCTGGTCGCGGCGCGCCTGGCCGCCGACACGATGGGCGTGCCCACCGTGCTGCTGGCCCGCACCGACGCCGAGGCCGGCGACCTGGTCACCTCCGACATCGACGACAACGACAAGCCGTTCTGCACCGGCGAGCGCACCGTCGAAGGCTTCTTCCGCACCCGCAACGGCGTGGACCAGGCCATCAGCCGCGGCCTGGCCTACGCGCCCTACGCCGACATGATCTGGTGCGAGACCGGCAAGCCCGACCTGGCCTTCGCCAAGGCCTTCGCCGAGGCGATCCACGCCAAGTTCCCCGGCAAGCTGCTGGCCTACAACTGCTCGCCCAGCTTCAACTGGAAGAAGAACCTGGACGACGCCACGATCGCCAAGTTCCAGCGCGAGCTGGGCGCGATGGGCTACAAGTTCCAGTTCATCACGCTGGCCGGCTTCCACAGCCTGAACTACTCGATGTTCAACCTGGCCTACGGCTACGCGCGCAACAACATGAGCGCGTTCGTGGAACTGCAGGAAGCCGAATTCGCCGCCGCCGAGAAGGGCTTCACCGCCGTGAAGCACCAGCGCGAGGTCGGCACGGGTTACTTCGACGCGGTCACCACCACGATCGAAGCGCAGGCGTCGACCGCGGCGCTGAAGGGCTCGACGGAGGACGAACAGTTCTTCGACGCGAAGCACGGCTGATCGCCGTGCGAGCGGCCCCGTCGCGGCGGGGCCGGTGAACCGGAAGGGGCTGCTGGGGAGCAGCCCCTTTTTTTCATCCGCGGGGCGTCGTCAGAAGATGCCGCCCAGCGTGGCGCCGGTATTGCCGAGCAGCCCCTTGCCCAGTTGGCCGGCCAGGCCGGCGAGGCCTTGCAGGGGCTGGGTGACGGCGTTGGTCACCGTGGAGATGGCGTCCCCGCCGGCGAGCCCGGGGAGCACGGACGAGGCGAGGGAAGCGAGGGCGGGCAGGGGCATGGGAAAGTCCTTCAGGAAAGGCGACCCGACGGGTCGCCGAGGCGGCGTAGTGCCGCTGCGAGGGCCCGCGTTCAGCGCGTGGCTGTGGTGATGGCGGCGGCAGTGGCGGCGGTGGTGGTGGTGGCGGTGGCGGCGGGCGTCACCGGCTCGCCGCGCCGGGCCGCGCGCTCGACCTTCACGTGGGCCAGGTCGGCCAGCGCGTCGCGGCTGTCGCCGCGCCCGAACCGGTCGGCCGGCGTCAGGTGGCGGGCCAGGGCCTCGTTGTGGTGCCGCAGGTAGTGGGCGCGCGCCACGTCGTCCTGGTTCACGAGGCGGAAGAAACGATGGTCGGCGCGCAGCGTCCGCAGCCGCCGGCCCTGCGCGTCCCGGAACAGCGCCTGCGACGCCGGATCCGCGCGGCGGGCCAGCGCGGAGGCCGTTCCGAACAACACATCCCGGTGGAAGCTCTCCAGCCGCACGACGGCCGGGCTGGCCGGGTGCCGCCACAGCTCGTCCGACAGCCGCTCATGGAGCTGGGCCACCGACCCCTCGAACCAGCTCGGCGGATAGTCCCGCTCCCTTAGCGCGCGCAGCCGCTCGCGGCCGTCGGCCAGCAGCGCGGACGCATCGCGCCGGGACTCGTTGCGGGCCACCAGGCGGCGATGGCGCTCGGCCGCGGAGCGGGGTTCGCGCGCGCCGTCCTCCTCCTTCAGCACCGCGAGGAGGTCGTTCCACAGGCGAGTCCGGACCAACTGGTCCTGATGGCCGACGAAGCGATCGCCGACCTCGTGGAGCACCGAGTCGAGCGGGCGGTCGAGCAGGCGCGGGCCGAGGTTGCCCAGCCGCAGCCGCTCCTTGATCGCTTCCGGCGCTTTCTCGCCCAGGTAGTCGGCGCGCCGATCGTCGTTGACGCCGGCGCCGAAGCTCGCCCCGACGGTGAGCAGCGCGCCGGGCACCGCCAGCCCCAGCGCGGCCGGCGGGCAGGCGAGGTTGGACACGCTCGCGCCCAGCATCAGCGCCTGGCCGGCGCTCAGCATCGCGTCGCAGGCCTGGCTGCGGGCGCTGTCGGCCAGGCGGTGGCCGGTGTCCTGCTCGACCAGCGCCCGGGTGCGCGGCGACAGTTCTCCGGCGACCGCGCGGATCGCCGCGCGGTCCCGGCGCAGTTGCCGGTGCTGCGCGGCATGGATGCGGCCGTTCAGCAGGCCCGCCACGCCCTGGGAAACCTGCGCGCCCATCATCACGCCGCCGGCGGCCAGTTCGAGCGCGTGGCCGGCGGCCTGCGCCGCGGCCTGGCCCGCCACGAGGCCCGCGGTCCGGGCGGCGGCCTCGCCCGCGGTGACGGCCGCGGCGCCGGCGGACAGCACCATGCCGCCGGCCATGCCGGGCATGCCGATGCCGGTGAACAGCGTCGCGGTGCGTTGGCGCTTGGCCTCCCGGCGTTCGCCATCGAGGCGGCGCAGCAGGCGCGCCTGGTAGCTGGACTCCGCCGTGTCCAGGCGCCGGTTGCGGGCGAAGCGCGCGGCGATGACGGCGGCCGCTTCCTCGGCGAACGCGTCGCAGAGCGCGCCGTTGCCCGGCCGGTGGTGCCACCGGTTCGCGAGGTTGTGCTTGAGCAGCGAGAACGCGCCTTGGGCGCGGTGCCGCTGGCGGTCCTCGTGGTGGCGCACGCCCTCCGTCTGCAGCGCGACCAGCCGGGCGAGGTCCTGGTCCGATTCGCCGTCCCCGAACGCGCTGCCGCGCCGGAGCGCGTCGATCAGCAGCTGCTGCTGGTCCAGGCAGCGCCGCACGCTGTCGGGATAGACCTGCGCGTAGCCGGCGCGGGCGGCGCCGACCGCATGCTTGGCCGACATCGCCACCAGCGGGAACAGCGCGGCCAGCACGCCGATCTCGATGTAGGGCTGGTGCGCCTCGGCGAAGCCGGCGGGGATGGCGCCGGCCACGTCGTCCGGGCCGTCGAGGTTGCGCAGTCGCGCGACCGCGCGCAGCACGGACAGCAGGCCGGAGCCGGAGAAATCGTCGATCACCTTGGGATCGGACGAGAAGAGGCGTCGGCCGAGCCGGACGCTGGGCGCGTCGGCGCCGTCGTCGTGGACCCGCGGGGGCTCGAGGGGCCCGGGGGGCTCGGGGGAGAGGGGCGCGACGCGGCGCGCTGAAGGGAAGATCAAGGCGGCTCCTGGCGGTCCGTGGCACGGGCCTGGCTGGAGCGACCTCTGGCTCGGCGGAGCCGACCTAGTGGCCGGCCGCGCGGTGTCCTGTTCAGCGCGTCGTGGTCTCCGGGTGCGCGGCCGCCGTCCGGCGATGCCGCCACTCCTGGATCAGTTCGACCACCGCATCGGGATCGGCCGGCTTGACCAGGTGCACGTCGAAGCCGGCTTCGTGCGCGCGCCGCCGGTCGTCCTGCTGGCCGTAGCCGGTCAGCGCGATCAGCAGGCTGCGATCGCCGCCGGGCAGCGCCCGCAGCCGGCGCGCGACCTCATAGCCGTCCAGCCCGGGCAGACCGATGTCCAGCAGCACGACCCGCGGCGCCTGCGCGGCGGCGGCCTCCAGGGCGCCCGGGCCGTCGATCTCCACCGTGGTGTCGAAACCGGCCAGTTCGAGGAACACCGCCATCGAATCGGCGGCGTCGCGGTTGTCGTCGACGACCATCACGCGGCAGGGTCCGGCCGGCTCGTCGCCGTCCCAGGCCTCGTGTTCCGGCTGGGGCTCGGGGTCGGGCCCGGCGGCGGGCCGAGGGGCGGCCGCCAGGGCAGGGGCCGTGGGCGACGCGGCGGCGTCCTCGCCCGGGACGGCGGGCAGCCAGACGCGGAACGACGAGCCCTGGCCCGGACCGTCGCTGTGGGCCTCGACGCGGCCGTGATGCAACTGCACCAGGCGCTGCACCAGCGTCAGCCCCACGCCGAGTCCGCCCTGGTTGCGGTCCAGCCCGCGCGGGCCCTGCTCGAACAGGTCGAACACATGCGGCAGCAGCGACGGCGCGATGCCCCGGCCGTTGTCGCTGACGGTCAGCACGAAGCCGCCGTCGGTCTCGGTGTCGGGGGCCGCGAGCGTCAGCTCGATCCGGCCCTCCGGCTCGGTGTACTTGCTGGCGTTGTGCAGCAGGTTGGTGACGACCTGGATGAGCCGCGCCGCGTCGCCGCGCACCCGCGCCGGGCGCTCCGGCAGGCGCAGCCGCATCTGCTGGCGTTGCGCGTCGATCAGCGACTGCACCGGCTCGAGCCCGTGGCGCACCACCTCGCGCAGGTCCAGCGTCTCGGTCTTCAGCACGATCTTGCCCTGGCTGATGCGCGCGACGTCCAGCAACTCGTCCACCAGCCGCGTCAGGTGCTTGACCTGGCGGTCGGTGATCGCGACCGCCTCGGCCAGCGGCGCGTCGCGGTCCCCGGGCGACGCGCCGGCGCGGCCGCGGCCCGGATCGGCCAGCAGCCGCATCACCTCGATCGCGTTGCGGATCGGCGCCAGCGGGTTGCGCAGCTCATGCGACAGCATCGCCAGGAATTCGTCCTTGCGCCGGCTGGCCTCGAGCAGCTCGGCCTCCGCCTGGCGGCGCTCGACGATCTCGGCCTGCAGCGCGCCGTACAGCCGCGCGTTCTCGAACGCGATCGCGGCGCGGCCGGCCAGTTCCTCCAGCGTCGGCCAGTCCGGCGGCTGATGCGGTTCGGCCAGCAGCAGGCCGCCCAGCGCGCGCTCGCCGGCCACCAGCGGCAGCACGACGCCGCTGGCCGTGTCGCGGCGCAGCAGCGCGCGCGGCGCGGTCTCTTCCTCCGGCAGGTCCGGCGGCGGTAGCGGCAGGCCGGGCGCCGGCCGGGCCGGGACCATCTGCTCGAGCGCGGTGCGCGTGGCGTTGTAGAGCACCTCGGACAGCATCTGCTCGCGGCCCTCGGTGAACAGCGGCGCCTCGCCGGCGGCGATCGGCGCGTC
The DNA here is from genome assembly GCF_029840635.1 of Mitsuaria sp. GD03876. Lineage (GTDB taxonomy): Bacteria > Pseudomonadota > Gammaproteobacteria > Burkholderiales > Burkholderiaceae_C > Roseateles. The sequence goes on from NZ_JAOCCU010000050.1 coordinate 43,421, forward strand.
GCAGCGCAGCACGCGTTCATGGCCGTGGCCGGCGTCGCGCAGCCACAGCAGCGCGCGCGGCGCGAAGCGCGGCACCAGCAGCGCCAGCAGGCGCCGCATGGCGACCTCGGCGTCGAGCGAGTCGGCCAGCTCGCGCCCGGCCTGCGCCAGGAAGATCGAGCGGCGGGTGTTCTCCTCGGCGGCGCGCTGCGCGGCCTCGGCGCGCGCGATCGCGATGCGCTCCAGCGCCTGCTGCCGCAGCCGCTGCTGCATGATGAACAGGTCGACGAAGACCCGCACCTTGGAGCGCAGCACGTCGGGGATCACCGGCGAGAGGATGTAGTCGACCGCGCCGAGCGAGTAGCCCTGCGCCGTCTGCAGCTCGTCGGCGTAGGCGGTGACGAAGATGATGGGCGTGTGGGCCGAGCGCCGGTAGCCGCGGATCAGCCGCGCCGTCTCCAGCCCGTCGATGCCCGGCATGTTCACGTCCATCAGGATCACCGCGAACTGCTGGCGCAGCACCTCGCGCAGCGCCTCGCTGCCCGAGCGCGCGATGACCAGGTGCTGGTCCAGGTCGGCCAGGATGGTCTCGAAGACCAGCAGCTTCTCCGGCAGGTCGTCGACGATCAGGATGCTGGCGCGCTCGGCCGCGTCCGGCGTCGCGTAGCCGTCGAACAGGGCGCTCAGCGGCATAGCCAGCCCCGCAGCACGGTCAGCATGTTGGCGGGGTCGACGGGCTTGGAGAGGTAGTCCCAGGCGCCAGCCTCGATGCACTTCTGGCGGTCGCCCTTCATCGCCTTGGCCGTCACCGCCACCATCGGCAGTTCGCGCCCGCGCGGCAGCCGGCGGATCTGCTGCATCGTCTCCAGGCCGTCCATCTCCGGCATCATGATGTCCATCAGCACGATGTCGATGGACGGGTCCTCCTGCACGAGGCGGATCGCCTCGCGGCCGTTGTCGGCCGAGACGATCACCATGCCGTGCGCGTCCAGCACCGTGGCCAGCGCGAAGATGTTGCGCATGTCGTCGTCGACGATCAGCGCCTTCCTCCCCGACAGCGGACAGCGCGCCACCTGCGCGTCGTGCAGCGCCTGGCGCTCGTCGTCGGCCAGGTCGGCCGGGGCGCGGTGCAGCGCCAGCGCCAGCGCCGCGACCGCGGCCTCGTGGTTCACCGCCGTGCGCACCGGCAGGCCGTGCGGCCGCGCCCAGCGGCGCGCGGCGTCGGGCGAGCCGTCGTCCACGGTGTCGGCCGCGCCCGCGGCGGGCTCGGCGTTCAGCGCCACCACCGGCAGCGGCAGCGTGCCGGGCCGGCGCTCCAGCGCGTCCAGCACGTCCTGCGGCCCGAAGGCGCAGGCCGCGGCGTCCACCAGCAGCGCGTCGACGCCGGGCAGCAGCTCGCGGGCCTCGTCGGCGGTCCGCACGAACACCGCGTCCACGTCGTGCGCCAGCGGCGCCAGCAGCGCGGCCCGGTCGGCGCCGTCGGGCATCGCCACCGCCAGCCGGCGCTGCGGCCGGTCGAGGTAGCGCTGCAGGTCGCGCAGCGCGTGGTCGACGTCGTCGCGCGACTGCAGCGGCTTGGCCAGGAACCCGAGCGCCCCGGCGCGCAGCGCGCGCTCGCGGGCGTCGTCGGTGGAGACCACGCACACCGGCAGGTGGCGGGTGTCGGGGTCGGACTTGATGCGGTCCAGCACGCGCCAGCCCTGCATGTCGGGCAGGAAGATGTCCAGCGTGATCAGGCTGGGCCGGAACTCCTGCGCCATCGCCAGCGCGCCGGCGCCGGTCGTGGCCACCAGCCCCTTCATGCCGCCGTGGCGGGCCGCCTCGAGCAGCACGCGGGCGAAGGCGAGGTCGTTCTCGACGATCAGCAGCACCCGGTCGCCGCTGGCGATGTCCTCGCGGTCGTCCTTGGCGACATTGGCGAAGACGATGCTGTCGGGCGGCGTCTCCAT
>NZ_JAOCCU010000051.1 GCF_029840635.1 Mitsuaria sp. GD03876
TCGCCGTGCTCGCCAGCCGCGCGGACGAGGCGGACCAGGCCGCGCGCGCGGCCGCGGCGCAGCGGGACGCGCTGGCGGCGCCGGCCGATGCGGCGATGGAGGCCCTGCGCCCTTCGCTGCGATCGCTGGAAGAAGCGCTGGCGCCGCCGCCGCTGCCGCCCCGGGACACCGACGCGGCGCCGCCGCGGACCGTTCCCACGCTGGCCGAGCGACTGTTGCGTCCGCTGCAGGACCTTCGACTGCGCGCCGGCGCGCCGCGATATGACCTGGCGATCGGCCCCTTCGCCCTGTCCCGGAGCAAGACGCCCCCGCTGTCGGTCGCCGAAGGCCGCCCGCAGGTGTTCGAGGCCACGACCGCCACCAGCGCGCGCGGGCTGAAGGACCTGGACGGCAAGACCCGCGCCGCCGCCGGCCAGGCCACCCGGTTGCTGACGCACGCCGAGCGCGGCGCCGGACCGCCCGCTCCGGCAGCGACCGCCGCGGGCAGCGCGGTGGCCTTCAGCGCCGAACTCGCCCGCCTGTTCCATGCCGACGGCGCGTCGGCCGCTTCCTCGGCCACGACCGCCACGCCGGCGGTCACGCGCCTGGCGCTGACGCTGCTGGACCGCCCCAGCCCCGATGCGGCGCAGCGTCCCGACGGACATCCGCTGCGCTATGAGCAGGCCTTGCTGATCGCCTCGGTGCTGCGCGCCGTCGCCGCCGACGCGGCCCAGGCCGAGCAGGTCTATGAACGGCTGCGCCTGCTCGCGCCATCGGCCCTTGACCCGTGGGCCGTGCCGGCGACCGCCACCGGCCCGGCAGCGACCGCCGAGGCGGCCACCCGCGCCGAATTCACCGCGAGAGCCCTCCCCGGTGCCGATGCCGGCTCCGGTTCCGGCTCGGGCGCCGGTGCCCGCGCCTCGCCCGCGGTCGCGCGCCTGGCCAACGCGGCGCAGCGCGCGCTGGCCGCGACCTCGGGTGGATTCCAGGCGCTGATGGACCTGCAGGGCCTGGCTTTGCCGCCCGTCGGCGACCCAGGTCGCGAGGCGGCCCAGCTGGCGCTGGAGCGCCACAAGCTCGGTCTGCGCGCCGAGGAGGCGCTGATCGCGCTGGGCCTGCCGGTGGGCGGCAGCCAGTCGACGACCGACGTCCGGCTCGCGATCGAGGCGCACGCGCAGCGCGCGGAGTTGCTCGATCCGACGCGCCTGGGCACCGGCAACGCGCGGCGCCGGCCCGGCGGTCCGCATGAGCCCGAGCATCCCGCCACGCTCGCCGCGCAGGCCTTCCTGCACGCGACGGAGAACCTGCGCAACGCCCCCGGCCAGGCCGAGGTGCGCGGCGACTTCAAGCCCGCGTATGTCGCGCTGCGCAACGGCTTCACCGAAAGCGGCCAGGGATCGGACTTCCACCTGATGGCCAAGCGGCTGCGCAAGTTCGTGACCTACATCGACCTGGCCTGCAAGACGCCGGAGGGCGAGGCGCCGGGGCGGTTCGACCGGGCGCGCTGGCCGGCGCGCGCGCTGCGCCGGCTGGCGGGCAAGGACAAGTCGCCGCTGTCGACCTTGCTGAAGTCCGGCCCGGTCGGGACCGCGCTGAAGGTCAAGACGCCGGCGGGCGAGCTCGACACCGACAAGGACATGAAGGCGCTGCAGCGCGCCTTCGACGGTGCGACGCCAGCCGAGCGCCGCGACATGCTGCGCCAGATGGTCGGCGCGGTCGCCGCCGACGGGCTGGGCAGCTACAGCGACGCGCGCCGGCATGGCGTGGGCGTGTCGGCGGGCCTGGGCGGCCTGGCCGTGGCGAACGTGGGCGGCGCGTCGCTGGGCATCTCGCCGATGGTCGACGCCAGCGTCGATCGCACGCGCACCGCGATGCTCAAGGCGACCATCCTGGACACCGGCATCCTGTACCTGGGCAGCGAGAAGAAGCTCAGCGGCGCGGTGGGCGCCGGCGTGCGCGCGGGGGCGGACGCCGGCCCCTTCGCCAACGTTTCGGCGCAGGCGATGGCGCGGCTGGGCGGCTCCCACCTGGTGTCCAAGGGCCTCATGATCCGCACCCGCAAGGCGGGCCTGGAGCATCAAGGGCTTTCCGAGGCCCAGACCGCCAACCTGCGCGCCACCGACTGGAAGCGCATGAACGAACTGGTGGTGAATTCGATCTTCCAGATCGCCGACCAGCCCAAGGCCGCGCGTCCCGCCAACGGCGGCGCGATGTGGGCGCGGATGGTGGAGAAGGTCGGCGACTACCGCGACATCTCCTTCGGCTGGAACGAGGCCAAGGCCACCTCGGTCGATGTGTCGGCGTCGCTGGACGCGACCGCCGCGTTCAAGCTGGCGCCGGGCGTTGGAATCTCCGCGACCGCGGGGATCGGCGTCAAGCAGACGTTGCTGGACCGCAAGACCGCGCGCGACGCGGCCGGCGCGGCGCGCGGCGTGCAGGCGGAAAGCGGTTCGCGCGCGGCGGTGCGGGTCGGCGCCAACGCGAGCCTCGGCCATCCCGCGGTGCCGCTGCCGGGCGGGCGCAACCTGGGCCTGTTCGGCCGGCACCGGGTCGGCGTGGAGACCGAACTGGTGCTGCAGTCGCGCAACGGGCTGGTGCGCATCGCCACCGAGGACGGCAAGGTCCGGCCGGAGCTGTGCGCCAGGAACCGGGAGTTCGGTGTCCGCGACGACTTCATCCGGGTGATGAATACGCAGCGCGACCGCTGGGCGGCGCACCTGGGCACGCTTGCGCCGGACGGCGCTCCGCGCGGCGGCGAACGGCAGTTCGACGACTTCATGCGCCAGCTGGTCAACCTGCCGACCGGCCCGGCGCGCATCTACCTGGAACGGCAATGCCTGACGACCGAGGCGGCCGACGCGATCAACGCCTGCATGGACCGGCTGGCGATCCTGCAGCGCCCGTTGCCGCCGGACACGCCGCGCGACCCTGGCGCCGCCGAGCAGGCGGAACGCCTGCAGCGCGTGATCGCCGCGCAGGTCGACGCGCCGTCGAGTTGGCGGCCGATCGGGCTGGTCGTCATCCAGCCGATGCAGGTGGCGCACATCGGGCGCAGCGGCCTCGAGGGCGGCGTGTCGACGCTGGCCGACGGCAGCGGCGTCACCGACCGCCTGATGGGCGGCGGCAAGCTCAGCATCGGCGCCCGCAGCCAGACGGCCAGCAACGGGCAGGTGCTGCTGGCGCTGGATGCCGCGCCGCAGCCGGAGCGCTCGCCGGCGCTGGGGCTGGCGATGCCGCAGGTGTCCGGGGCGGCCGCGATGCCCGGCGACATGGCCGAGCTGGCGTGACGCGCCGGCGGACGCCGCCAGGCGCGGCCGGCCTCGGGGCATCCGCCTGGGCGCGGGTCGTCGGCGACCTGGAGTAGCCCGTCCCTGTCCCCCTTATCCACGCATGCCCCGGGCGGCATGGGGACACAATCGGCCGGATGAAGACACTGTGCATCGAGGGCTGGCGGGGGGTGAACCACTCCATCGCGATGGTCAACCAGAACCAGATCCTAGAGATGGTGAAGGACCCGCGGTTCGAGCTGTTCCACAAGGACGCGCCGTTCTTCCTGCCGCATTGGGACAAGGCCAAGCTGGACTCCGGCTTCGCCGACGAGGAGCGCGCCATCATCGACGCCCTCCCCGACCCCGGCGACCGGGTCATGGACGTGCGGCTGCGCATCGCCTCGCCGATCCGACTGGGCGATCCCGCCGCCGCGCGCCGCAACGCCAGCTTCGTCGTCACGGAGTTCGGCCTCTCCGGCAAGAGCTTCGACCCGCCCGAGATGGCGCCCGCGGCGCTGACGCAGGGCGACGACTTCGTCGTCACGCCCACGCGCTGGTCCAAGGCCCGGCTGGTGGACTACGGCTTCGACGCCGACAAGGTGCATGTCGTGCCGCACGGCTACAAGACCGACACCTTCTTCCCGATGACGCCCGAGCAACGCCAGGCCGCCCGCGCGGCGCTGGGCATGCAGCCGCACGAGACCGTCTTCACCAACGTCGGCGTCGCGACCTGGAACAAGGGCATCGACCTGATCCTGCTGGCCTTCGCCGAGCTGCGCCTGCAGGGCCTGCCGGTGCGGCTGATCCTCAAGGACCACCAGGGCCTGTACGGCATCGGCGTGGAACGCGTCTTCGCCGAGCTCGCCGCGCGCGCGCCGGCCTTGAATTCGCCGCAGGTGCGCGACGGGATCTCGGTGCTGTCCACCAGCCTGAACCTGCCGCAGCTGCGCTCGCTGTACGCGCTGTCGGACGCCTATGTCTCGCCCTACCGGGCCGAGGGCTTCAACCTGCCGGTGCTCGAGGCGATGGGCTGCGGCACGCACGTGATCGTCAGCGGCGGCGGCGCCACCGACGACTTCACGCCGCCCGAGCTCTGCCATCGCTTGCACAGCCGCCCCGGCACCGACGCCGACGCGCCGCAGCCGGTCGGCGCCTTCGTCGTGCCCGACCTGGACGACCTGCGCGAGGCGATGCTCCAGGTCGTCGAGCAGCGCCTGACCCCGGCGCCGCGCCGCGAGGCCGCGCGCCAGCGCCTGGCGCAGCGCTTCTCCTGGGCGACGGTGACGAAGCAGCTGCTGGACCTGATGTGATGAGCGCCGCCGCCAAGCCCAGCCTGGCCGTCGCCATCGTCGACACCGACCTGCATGTGCTGGCGCGCCAGGCGCTGCTGCACAGCATGCGGCTGATGGAGCAGCAGGGCCTGCCGTTCAGCCAGGTGCTGATCTACTCGGACCGGCCGGAGCTCTGGCCCGGCCTGCCGGTGATCCCGGTGCCCACGCTGCGCTCGATCACCGAATACAACCTGATCGTCACGCGCCAGCTGGCCGAGCACCTCAGCGCCGACCACGTGCTGGTGATCCAGTACGACGGCTTCGTGCTCAACGCCGACCAGTTCTCGCCGCACTTCCTGCACTACGACTACATCGGCGCGCCCTGGCCCAACTACGAGGACAACGACGTCGGCAACGGCGGCTTCTCGTGGCGTTCCCGGCGGCTGGTGCACGCGGTGGCGCAGCTGGACTACCCGGACCCGACCGAGGCCGAGGACCTCTTCATCTGCCGCACGATGCGGCCGACGCTGGAGCGCGCCGGCTGCCGCTTCGCGCCCAAGGCGATCGCGCAGCACTTCTCGGTCGAGTTCCCGGCCGTGCCCTTCCCCACCTTCGGCTTCCACGGCATCTTCCACCTGCCCAACGTCTACCGCGAGATGCCGGACTTCCTGCTCGACCACCTGTCCGACCGCATCGTCAAGAGCCGCAGCGGCTTCCTGCTGCCCGGGCTGCAGGCGGTGTCGCCGGCGGCCGCGCAGAAGCTGCAGGCGCGCCTGGCGGCGCTGGGCTGAGCGCCCTCGCCCGCCGCCGCTCCGTTGCCCCCTCCAGAATCCCTCGAGTCCTTCCCGAAAGCCCCCCGATGAACGCGAAGAAACAGATCGTCATCCTGATCCCCCACGGCGTGCAGACCGGCGGTCCGGAGGCGCTGCACCAGCTGTCGGACTCGCTGCTCCGCCAGGGCCACGACGCGCGCGTCTGGTACGTGCTGCCGACCGACCTGCCGGCCATCGACGACCTGTTCCGCCGCAACGGCCTGACCGCCGGCACCGCGCTCAAGCTGCAGCCGCGGCCCAACACGGTGGCCGACTACCAGAAGTACCAGGTCCGGCTGGCCGAGGAGATCGCGATGACGCCGGACACCTGCGTGGTGCTGGCCGAGACCTACGTGCACTGGCTGCGCTACTTCCAGCCCTGCACGCCGATGGTCTGGTGGCTGAGCATCGACAACGCCTTCGAGTACCTGTCGGTCAACAAGATCAACATGAACCTGCTGCGCAGCGAGCGGGTGCTGCACACCTACCAGTCGACCTACGCGCATGACGTGATCCGCGCGCTGGGATGCCTGCGCACGCTGCCGCTGTCGGACTACACGCCGGGCAAGCCGGCGGCGTCGGACGGGGAACCGGTCGTCGACCCGGCCGCCAAGACCGACATCGCGCTCAACGCCAACCACAAGGTGGTCTACGACGTCGGCGCGATCGCGGCGCGGCTGGAGCGCGAGAACGGCTGCAAGGTGCACCTGATCCGCGGCCTGACCCGGGCGCAGGTCTACGACGCGCTGGGCCGCAGCAAGCTGTTCATCGACCTGGGCAACTTCCCCGGCAAGGACCGCCTGGCGCGCGAGGCGCTGATGCGCGACTGCTGCGTCTTCGCCCTGGACGTCGGCGCGGCGCGCGACTACGCGCTGCCCGACGAGTGCTACTTCAAGCCCGACCAGGTCGACCAGGTCTTCGCCGGCGCCGGCGAGCTGATGCGCCGCTACGCGCTCTACCTCGAGCTGTCCCGCCCCGCGCAGCAGGCGGTGCAACGCGAACGGATGATCTTCGAGCGCGAGGTGGCCGGCCTGGCCCACGCCTTCGGCGCCTGAATCGGGCGTCCGCGTCCGGTGGATTCGGGGTTTTCCCGCACCCACCGGCCTTCCCCACGCCGCTGTAGGTGTTTCCCGCACGCGCGAATCGGCACGCGCCGCCTTGAGAAGCGCGCACTGCCCGCCGAAGATCATTGACGCGCGTCAAGAAATAGCGCGGCGCATCCATCAGCAGGGGGAAAACACATGAACTTCTCGAGCCTCAAGGTCAAGACCAAGCTCTGGGCCGGCTTCGGCGTGATGGCGGTGATCGTCATCGCCGTCTCCGGCGCCGCGCTGCATTGGCTGGACCAATCCAGTTCTCGCGTCGAGAACTACCTGCACGGCGTCGCCGCGCGCGAGCGCCTGGTGATCGCGGTGCAGTCCGCCGCCAAGTCGCGGGCGATCGCGGCGCGCAACCTGGTCCTGGTGACCACGCCGCAGGACCGCGCGATGGAACTCGACGCCGTCACCAAGTCCCACGAGGAGGTCAAGCAGTCGCTGGCCAAGCTCAAGGAGCACCTCGCCGGGGCGAAGGACGCGACGTCGCAGGACAAGGCGATGTTCGACAAGCTCGCCGGCATCGAGGACCAGTACGGCAAGGTGGCGCTGGCCATCGTCGGCCTGGCCAACGACGGCAAGCGCGACGACGCCATCGCCAAGATGAACGCCGAATGCCGGCCGCTGCTGGCCGCGCTGCTGGGCGCCACCGGCGAGTTCATCCGCTACGAGGACGAGCGTTCCGCCGCCGAGACGCAGGCCGCGTCCGAGCTCTTCGCCACCGACCGCTCGCTGCTGCTGGCCACGGCGGTGTTCTCCGCCGCGATCGCCGGACTGCTGGGCTGGCTGATCAGCCGCGCGGTGACCGCGCCGCTGAACCGCGCGATCCGGGTCGCGCAATCGGTGGCCGACGGCGACCTGCGCGAGGAGATCGAGGTCGACGGCCGCGACGAGCTCAGCCAGCTGCTGACCGCGCTCAAGGCGATGAGCGGCAACCTGTCGTCGATGGTGTCCAACGTGCGCCAGGCCGCCGACGGCATCGCCACCGCGTCCACGCAGATCGCCAGCGGCAACCAGGACCTGTCCAGCCGCACCGAGTCGCAGGCCAGCGCGCTGCAGCAGACCGCCTCATCGATGGCGCAGATGACCGAGACGGTGCAGGTCAACGCCGAGTCCTCGCGCAAGGCGACCGGGCTGGCCGACGCGGCGGCGCAGGTCGCCGGCCAGGGCGGCGAGGTGGTGCATCGCGTGATCTCGACGATGGAGGCGATCACCGGCTCCAGCAAGCGCATCGGCGACATCATCGGCGTGATCGACGGCATCGCGTTCCAGACCAACATCCTTGCCCTGAACGCGGCGGTCGAGGCGGCGCGCGCCGGCGAGCAGGGCCGCGGCTTCGCGGTCGTGGCCAGCGAGGTGCGCGCGCTGGCGCAGCGCAGCGCCCAGGCGGCCAAGGAGATCAAGACGCTGATCTCCGACAGCGTCGCCAACGTGGACGCCGGCGGCGCGCTCGTGCAGGAGGCCGGCCGCACGATGGACGCGGTGATGACGCAGGTCCGCAAGGTCACCGACCTGATGGGCGAGATCAACGCCTCCACCGAGCAGCAGTCGCACGGCATCGTGCAGGTGAACGAGGCGGTCGCCGCGATCGACCGCGGCACGCAGCAGAACGCCGCGCTGGTCGAGGAAAGCGCCGCGGCGGCCGAGAGCCTGCGCCAGCAGGCGATGGCGCTGAGCGAGGCGATCGCCCGGTTCAAGGTGCGCGGCGCGGCCGTGGCCTGAGCGGACCCGCCCGAGGGGCGATCCGAAGCGCATCGGAAAAACGCGACACGGGAGCCTTCGGGCTTCCGTTTTTCATGGGAATCGCGCCGGATCGCGCCTCATCGCGGTGCATCACGCACCGGCGTGCGATGACCGAATCAAGCCCCTGCAACCCGATGCAACCCGTGTTGAACTTGCTGCGGCGCAGCATAAAGTGGCGAGGTGTTCTTCAGCTCGTGAGGTCCAGCATGAGTTCGATCGCCATGACGATGTTCCTCGACTCCTCGCCCGGGGAGCTCATCGACCTGCCGCACGCCGGCTCCGGCCTGGAGCACCCGCTGGTCTTCGACAGCGCGGCGCGCGAGATCCAGCAACTCGCCGCCGACGGCCGCGTCGAGGTGATCCAGCAGCGGACCAAGACCGTCGGTCCGGACACGCTGATCGAGGAACTCCAGTTCCGCCGGTTGAGCTGACCGGCGCCTCCAACGCCATCCCCCTCTCCCGCACCGCGGGAGAGGGCCGGGGTGAGGGTCGTCGCGGACCAGAGCGCCGCCGCTAGGGCGCCGCGCCGCTGGCCGCCAGCTCCGCCTGCATCCGCGCCCGCATCTCGGCGATGCGGCGCCGTTTCTCTTCTCCCTTAGCCAATTGCTCGGGCGACAGGCCCATGGCGCGTCCACGCTCGATCTGCTGGTCGATCAGCGGCAACTCCTTGTCGGCCGCGGCGACGAAGGCCTGCTGCGCCGCCTGGTGGCGGTCCTGCTCGCGGCGCGCGTAGGCCTGCCGGTCGTCGAGCTGCCACGCCGGCGTCCCCTCCTCGGCTGACTGGCGGCGGACCGGCGGCGCGCGGTCGTCGCCGGCCGTGCGCGCATCCGACAGGCTCCAGGCAGCCGGCACATCGGCCGAAGGCGTGGACGCCGGCGCCGCGGCGACTTCCACGGCCGCCGACGCGGGAACCGCGCTTCCCAGCGCGTCTGATGCCGGTCCCGAGGCCGCCGCGGCCGGGCCGTCCCGCACGAGCCGCGGCGCCGAGGCCGGTGGCGATCCCGCCTGCAAGGTGGCCGCCGCGTCCCAGGTCCGCCCCGGCCCGCCGATCGCGAGCCATCCCAGCACGGCGCCGACCAGCGCCAACGCCGCGGCGATCTTCCAGTCCACGCGGCCGCGTTCAGTGCGCATGCCCGTGCCCCTGGCCGTGCCCATGCCCCTCGGCGCCCTTCATCGGCAGGTCCGGCTCGAACGGCGTGGCCGGTGGCGCCAGCCCCGGCGCCCAGCGCAGGCCGGCCGACGCCAGCAGCGCGCGCTGGCGCTCCCGCCAGTGGGCCTCGAGCTTCTCCTGCGCGATCGCCTGGCGCGCCTCATGCCGCACCGTGTCGCTGTCCGCCGGGTGGTGCCCGCGCCGGACCGACATCACCTGGACGCGATCCCAGCCGGTCCCGTCGGGATGCCGGATCGGCGGCGAGGCCGCGCCGGCCGGCCAGGCCCGCAGCAGGTCCAGCGACCAGGCGTCGACCTCGGCCACCGGCGCCGGATCGCCGAGACGCCAGGCCACCGGCACCACGCCCGGCTGGCCGCGCAGGTCGGTGCCCTCGCCGCAGGGCGTGCCCGCGCAGCGCAGGCGCACGCCATCGACCGCCTCCAGCCGCGCGAAGCGGTCCAGGTGGGCGCGGTAGTAGGCGCCGATCTCCTCGGCCGTCACCGACGCCGCCAGCGCCTCGCGCGCCGGCGCGTCGCCATGAGGATCCGCCGTCAGCCCCTGCCAGCGCACCCAGGCGAGCTTGCGCTGGCGCGCCTCGACGACGCGGCGGACGAAGTCCAGTTCGGCCGCGCTCCAGCCGCTGTCGCGTCGCAGCCAGTCCTCGACGAAGCGCTCGCGCAGCAGCTGCCGCGCCTGGGCGCGGGCGAACTCGAGGTCGCCCGAGCGCAGCAGGCGCCTGCCCTGCACGTTCTGCAGCGGCCAGAGATCGGCCAGCGTGATCGCCCCGGCCGGCGTGCCGCCGTAGGCGCGATGCCGCAGCAGCACCAGCCGTGTCGCGGCCTCCTGCTGCGCGGCATCGAGGCCTTCGTCCATGCGCAGGCCGCCGCCCTGCCCGGCGGGTGCCCACTGCGCCGTCCAGGCGCGTGCGTCCGGCGTTGACGGCAGTTCAGGCCGCGCGGCCGACCAGGCGCGTTCGATGCGCTCCGGCCAGAGCTGCTGCAGGGTCGCGAGCCACTGGCGCCGCGCCTCGACCTCCGGCGCGAAGCCGACCCGCATGCTCGCGAACAGCGTCGCATCGCCGACCTCGCGCGCGGCGGCATCGCCGAGCAGCAGGTCGAGCGCGACATGCCGCGTCAGTTCCGCCAGGCCGAGCTCGGGCTGCTCGCGGCGGGCGAGCCTCAGCAGCGCCTCGGCGGGGCGGCGCGGGATCGGCTCGTCGCCCAGGCGCGCGACCCAGTCGGACGCCGCGCGGGCGTCGACCGGGGCCGTCGCGCCGGCAATGGGCGCCTGGGCCGCGCCGGACGTCGCCACGCTCGAAGGCGCCGCCACGCCGGCTTGAGCCGCCAGCAGCGCCACGCCGGTCGCGATGCCGAGCGCCACGCCCGCCACGGTCCTTCCCGCAGTCCCGGCCGCGGTCCTGACGACGGGCGGGGACGCGACGGCGCGCCGTCTCGCCCGGTTCATCACAGCCGTTCGGCCGCGCGGTTGAGCAGGTGCACGACCATCGCGATCGCATGCGGCACGACGACGCGGCCGACGTCGCGGCGCACCGCGTGGTCGGTGGTCGACAGCACCTGGCCGCCGCGGCTGTAGGAGATCTGGCCGCCCTGGCGCAGCAGCGGCCGGATGTCGGTGGCGGTCGCCGCCAGCGGCGTGTAGCTGCCCAGCGCGGCGGTGACGAGCGCGTCGTCGTTGAGCGCCTCGCCGTCGTAGTAGTCCTTGACCCAGGTCTCCCAGCCCGAGTGGTTCAGCGCCGAGGTCGTCCAGGTGTGATGCGGCTGCAGCAGGTCGGTCGTGTGCATCACGAAACCCAGGCTCTGCACCGTCGGACGCGCCAGGAATTGGGACCACCAGTACTGGCCCAGGTTGTCGATCGGCTGGAACGGCGCCTTCTCGAAGTCGGCGTACATCGACGGGGTCGAGCTGCCGCCCTGGCGGTAGTTGGCCTCGGTGAGGCCGTAGGTGTTGTACTTGCTGCCGTCGCCGAACCAGCCCTTCATGCCGCCCTTGCCGTCGTCCAGGTGGTCGCCGACCAGCCAGGCCGCGGCCAGGTCGTCGATGTCGCCCTTGACCGTCAGCTTGGCGTAGTTGTAGCCGCCGAACGGGTTGCCGTGGACGTCCGCGCCCTGCGTGCGGTTCTGGAAGTGCCAGTACGAGGTGTAGTTGACGATGCCCGAGCCCAGGCCCCAGACCGGCGCCAGCACGCAGTCGCCGGTCATCGCGCCGCACAGGTAGGTGTCGGCGAAGTCGTCGACGTCGTAGGCGCCCTGGCCCAGTTGCTCGGCGAACTGCTCGATCGTGTAGCCCGCGCGCGTCACGCCCGCCAGCAGCTTGGCGTAGTTGGTCGTGCCCGCGTGGCGCTGCATGTAGCGGACCGCGTCGATCGCGATCCGCTTGTGGGTGTCCTGCGCGAAGGCGGCGGCGGTGTCCGGGGTGGAGAGGCCGGCCGCGAGGGTGGCGGCGGCCAGGAGCAGCATGGATCGCATCGAAGTCTCCCTGTGGTGAGGCCCGTGTCGGGCCGGTGTGTTGCGCGGTCTGCGCACATCGAACGATGGGGCGCGATGTTCGGAGCCGCTCGTGACGCTTCCGTTAAGGAAACGCGACGGGCGGCCCGGGCTTTCACTTGGACACAGTCGGAGGAATCCACGCGACGGGCCGGCCGCGTGGCCGCGCCGGGGTCAGGCCTTGCCGCCCTCATTGGTTTTGTTGGCCTTCCCCGGCCGGGCGGCGGTCCGGATCGCCGGCCGCGCGTTGCGCACGCGGTTCGCGAGGAACACCTCGCCGATGTCCAGCGTGCTCTCGTGGCCGACATGCGCGGCGCAGGTCGCGAGCCACTTGTCCGCCGCGGTCCGGCCCAGCCCGAACAGCGTGGTCAGCAGCCCGGGGTCGGTGTTGAGCTTGCTGGAGGCGCCGAACGGCGCCAGGCCGTCCTCGTCGGCGACGCGGTGCAGCCGCATCTGCTTGTAATGCGTCGGATCGATGCGCCGGTCGCGCAGCAGCCGCTGCACGAAGGCGATCGCGCGCAGCTCCGCGACCAGGCTGGCGTTGAAGGTGATCTCGTTGATGCGGTCGTCGATCTCGGCGGCGGTGCGCGGGATGCCGGCGTGCTCGCGCGGGTTGATCTGGATGAGCAGCACGTCGTCGGACGCGGTGCCGTAGACCAGCGGCCACAGCGCCGGGTTGCCCGAGAAGCCGCCGTCCCAGAACGGCTCGCCGTCGATGACCACCGTCTGCGCGCCGTGCGGCAGGCAGGCCGAGGCCATCAGCGCCTCGATGCTCAGGTCCTCGCCGCTGAACACCCGCGGCTGGCCGGTGCGCACCGAGGTCGCCACGACGAAGACCTTCATCGGCCCGTCGCGCAGCGCCTCGACGTCCACGTGCCGCTGGACGATGTCGCGCAGCGGATCGAGGTTGAACGGGTTGAGCTGGTACGGGCTCCACAGCCGCAGCCAGGCGTCCCACATCGCGTAGCCGGGCCAGGCGCTGCGGTTGTAGACCCAGGCCGGCAGCTCCAGGCGCGCGGCCTGGCCGGGCCCGGCCGCCTCGCCGACGACGCCGAAGCAGGCCGGCACGCCGGACACGTCCTGCCAGAAGCGCGACAGCGCCTGGCGCGCGCCGAGCGCCCCGCCCCGGGCGAAACCGGTGGCCATGACCGCGGCGTTCATCGCGCCGGCGCTGGTGCCGGACACGCCGTCCACCTGCAGCCGGCCGTCCTCGAGCAGCCGGTCCAGCACGCCCCAGGTGAACGCGCCGTGGGAACCGCCGCCTTGCAGCGCGAGATCGATCGGACGGGGAGACATCGACATGGCGGGAAGGCGCGCCACCGGCGCGGCGGAAGAAGCGGTGACGCAGCCTAGCAGTTCAAGGCGACTGGCTCGTCCCGGACTTCGGTGAGGCGGGGGCGTCCGGCATGGCCGCCTTCGAGACCGGCCCCAGATGGCCCCGCCAGCCCACCACGAACCCGAGGCGACCGCGAGGGATCGGGTCGACCAGCCCGACGGTGCGATTCGGGCGTGGGTCCACGCCCGACCCTTCGTCCACGACCCGGTCGTCGGTCGGCACCGCCGGCAGCGCGAAGGTGAGGTTATGCAACCCGGCGGCACGCCCGGGGAGTCCGGCGACCGACACCTCGTCCCACCCCAGGTCGGCCAGCGACCGCTGGAACTGGTGGGCGTAGGTCGCCTCGGTGCCCAGGGTCTGCGCGGACCCGCAGGCGTGGAGCTGGATGCTGCCCTTGAAGCCACGCGGCAGTCCGTGCGCGACCAATTCCCGGGCCAATTCCTGGGGATGAAGACCTCCGACGCCCAGGATGCCGGGGGCCGCGATGCCGCCCCTGCGCAAGGCAAGCTCGAACGGATTTCCCTGGCCATGGCCCATCACCATCAGGCGTCCCTCCAGGTCGAGGCCGGCGAGCGGCCTGCGCGCGTCCGCGCGGGCCATCGGCCGCGGGAGCATGAACCTCCCGTTGGCATGAACCTCGCCGTTGTAGAGCGTCCCGGCCCGCGCCCACTCGTCCGCGAGGTCGTCCTTCGGATCGGCGCGAAGGATCGCCACGCCCGACAGATGCGGTCCGGCGGGGAGCACCGTGCCGAGCACCGTGTCCTTGCCCCCGTCCTGGAGCACGAGCGCCACGTCCCGGTCCCGCCCGACCTTCAGCGACCACGACCGGGGTGTCGCCACCGCGCGGTCGCCGGCGCTGGCCAACTGGTCGGCCAGGCGGTCGATCGGACCCGGATGCACCGTCGCCGGGCGCTCCCAGCCGAAGCGCTCCCGCAACGCCGCGCCCAGCGACTGCGCGACACGTCCTCGGAGGGCGTCGATGCCCTCCTCGCCGCTGAGGCGCGTCGGGCCGCTCAGGGTTTCGCCGGGAAGGAAGTCGGCGGGCGTGGGACGGCGGCCCGTCCGCATCCGCGGCCTCCGCGCGTCGTCGAACGGCAGTTCCTGCAAGCGTTCGAGCTCGGCCAACAAGGTGGCGACGTCGCCCGGAAGGCGGGACCGTGCCGCCGCGCCAGGTCCGCACAGATGCATGCGGAGTTCGTTGACGAGCCCTGCCAGCAGCGATGGCCGCTGGGCCGCCGTCCCGTCGCCGGCGTCCGGCGGCGGATGCCTCGGCTCGTGGGCGGGCGCGTGCCATCCGTCGGGCCGCGACGCGAGCTGCAGCCAGCTGCGCACGCCGCCGGCGGGCTCGAAGGCATGGCGCCATCGTCCCTCGTCCAGCAGCACGCCCAGGCCGCGAGGCCACCACGCCGCGCTCATCAGGGCACGGGCCTGTCGGATGTCGCCGGTGCTCAGTCCGGGCGGCCCGCCGTCAGGCGGCGCGGGCGGGCCGGCGTCGACAGGGGTGGGATGGGATGGGAACGATTCGGCGCAAGCCTCTCGAGAGGCGATGGACAAGGGGGGCATCGGCGCAACCGGTTGACGGGGGACACGGTCAGTTGCGCCCGACCCGCGCGGGTTCTCCCGCGACACCGTTTCCCGTCGCGGCGCCCGTTCCCGTCTCGGCGCGCGTTCATATCGCGGCGCCACCTCCTATCGCGGCGCCGCCTCCTGTCGTGCCCTACCTCGGCACCGGATCGTTGGGCAGCCAGCGCTTGTAGAGCGCCTGGAAGGTGCCGTCGCGCTTGAGCTCGCCCAGTTGCGCCTGCCACGCGTGCACCGTGCCGATCGGGGTGCTGCGGGAGAAGGCGATGTAGCCCTCGCTGCTGGCGAACGAGTAGACCTCCTCCAGCGCCTGGCGCGCCACGCCGGCTCGCGCCAGCGTCTCGGGCATCGACAGCTTCTCGGCGGCGAACAGCGGCGCCCGGCCCGCGGCCAGCATCCGCACGCCCTGGATCGGATCGCTGATCAGCTGCAGGTTGCGGAAACCCGCCGATTCCAGCTGCGTCAGCGTGTACCAGTCCCGCACCACCAGCACCTTGGGCGCGCGCCGCGCCTCGGCGAGCGAGCGCAGCCGGATGCCGCTGCCCGCCTTGGCGTAGAAGGTGCTCTGGAAGGACACGATCGGCCCGACCCATTGGAAGAGCTTCTCGCGCTCCGGGATCCGGGCCATCGAGAACAGCGCCGTCGGCGGACCGTCCTGGGCCTCGCGGAAGGCGCGCGCCCAGGGCATGAACTCGATGGGCAGCGACTGGCCGAGCCGCTTCTGGATCGCCTGGACGATGTCGATCGACAGGCCGCGCGGCAGGCCGTCCTCGGTGAAGTTGATCGGCGGGAATTCCTCGCTGAGCAGGCGCAGCGACGCGGTCGCGGCACCGCCGGAGGACGGCGGGGCCGCCGGCCCCGCCGAGGCGGAGGGCGTCGGATTGGCGGCGCCGCCCGGCGGGAGCGTCGGCGGCGGCACGGCGGGCCGCCCGGCGGCATGGGCGCCGCCGAGCCAGGCCAGGCCGGCCAGGGTCAGAAGTCGTCGTTGCATGCGCGAATCAGATTTCGAACCCAGGGAAGGCGCTTCGTCGCGCCGGTTTCCTGTCCCGCATCAAGCCCGGGACGTCCGAATCATGATAGGCGGCGGTAACGAAATGTCTTTTTCAGTGATGCCGGAAAGCGACGCGCCGGATGCGCATTCGTGCGCGAACGGCGCCGGGGAAAACACCGAGCCGCCGCGCCGTCGTAGCCTGCGACGCGCGGCGGCCAGGAGGTCACTTCCCGCCGCGCAGCTTGGCCAGCTGGCCTTGCGTGTCGTTCCACAGGTCCATGCCGACCTGCGTGGCGACGCCGGCGTTCACGCGGGTGAGCTTGTCGCGCATGCGCGCGGTCTCGGCCGGGCTCAGCTCGTTGACCGCCATGCCCTTGGCCTTGAGTTCGGCCAGCGCCTTGGCCGCCTCGTCGCGGGTGTCCTTGCGCTCGAAGTCGCGGCTCTTGACGGCGGCCTGCTGCAGCACCGCCTGCTCGTCCTTGGACAGGCTGTCCCAGAACTTCTTCGACACGGTCACGATCCACGGGCTGTAGACGTGGTTCGTCATGGTCAGGTACTTCTGCACCTCGTAGAACTTGGCCGAGAGGATGGTGTTGTACGGGTTCTCCTGGCCGTCCACCGCGTTGGTCTCCAACGCGGTGAACAGCTCCGAGTACGGCAGCGGCACCGCGTTGGCGCCCAGCTGCTTGAAGCTGTCCAGGAACACGTTGTTCTGCATCACGCGCAGCTTGATGCCGTTGAGGTCCTCCAGCTTGTTGACCGCGTGCTTGCTGTTGGTCAGGTTGCGGAAGCCGTTCTCCCAGTAGACGAGGCCGACCAGGCCCTTGTCGGTGAGCTTGGCGCGGACCTTGTCGCCGACCGGGCCGTCGAGCAACGCGTCGGCCTCGCGGACGTTGTTGACGAGGAAGGGCGTGTCCCAGAGCGCCATTTCCTTGGCGATGCCCACCAGCGTCGCGGTCGAGCCGACCATCATTTCCTGCGCGCCGCCGATCAGCGCCTGCTGCATCTGCGTGTCGGGGCCCAGCGCCGCGCCGCCGATGGCGCGCACCTTCATCTTGCCGCCGGAGAGCTTGAGCACCTCGTCGGCGAAGACCTTCACCGCGCGGCCCTGGTTGCTGTTCTCGGCCAGGCCGTAGCCGAAGCGGATCAGGCGCGGCTTGATGTCGGCGGCGCGCGCGGGCAGCGACGCGCTCAACGCGATCGCGGCCAGCGCGACGGCGGTGGCCAGGGTACTGCGGCGGGTCTTGTTGCTCATGGTTGTCTCCTTGGGAACGAAGCGCGGTCGGAAAGGGATCTCGGGGGAAGCGGTCAGCGCATCCACTTGATGGGCGCGGTGACCAGCTCCGGGAACACGGTGAACATCACCAGGATCAGCGTGTAGGTGATCAGGAACGGGTTGACGCCCTTGATGACCTGGTGCATCGACAGCCGGCCCACGCCGGCCACGACGTTGAGCACGGTGCCCACCGGCGGCGTGATCAGGCCGATGGCGCCGTTGAGCACGAACATCAGGCCGAAGTACACCGGGTCGATGCCGGCCTTGACGGCGATGGGCAGCATCACCGGGGCGAAGATCAGGATCGTGGGCGTCAGGTCCAGCGCGGTGCCGATGACCACGAGGATCAGCATCATCAGCGCCATCAGCAGGCGGGGCGACTCGATCAGCCCGCCGAGCCAGCCGCTGAGCACCCCGGGCAGGTCGGCCAGCGTGATCATGTAGCTGGCCACCTGGGCGCCGGCGCACAGGAACATCACGATCGCCGTCGTCTTGGCCGCGCGCACGAGCACGCCGTGCAGCTGGCGCAGGCCCATCTCGCGGTGCACGACGAAGCTGATCACCAGCGCGTAGAACGCGGCGACGACGGCGGCCTCGGTGGGTGTGAAGATGCCGGTCTTCATGCCGCCGATGATGATCAGCGGCATCAGCAGCGCCCAGAAGGCCTGGGCGGTGGCCTTGAGGCGCTCGGCCATCGGCAGCGCGGTGCCGGGCGGCAGGTCGATCTTGCGCAGCTGCAGCTTCCAGGCGATCAGCAGGCCCAGGCCCATGACGAGGCCCGGCACGATGCCGGAGATGAACAGCGCGGAGATCGAGGTGTTGGTCGTCACGCCGTAGATCACGAACGGCATCGACGGCGGGATGATGGGCGCGATGATGCCGCCCGAGGCGATGAGCCCGGCGGAGGTGGCCATCGGATAGCCGTGGCGCTGCATCATCGGCAGCAGGATGGTGGCCAGGGCGGCGGTGTCGGCCAGGGCCGAGCCGCTCATGCTGGCCATCAGCACCGCGGCGCCGATGGCCACGAAGCCCAGCCCGCCGGGGATGTGGCCGACCCAGGCCTGCGCCATCTGGATGATCCGCCGGCTGATGCCGCCGGCGTTCATCAGCTCGCCGGCGAGGATGAAGAACGGCACGGCCAGCAGCGGGAAGCTGTCGATGCCCGCGACCAGGTTCTGCGCCAGCAGCTGGGTGTCCCAGAAGTCCAGCGCCCAGGCCATGCCGGCGCCGGTCAGCACCAGCGCGAAGGCCATCGGGATGCCCAGGCCCATCAGCAGCACCATGCCGGCCGAGAAGACGATGAAGGAGAGTGCTTCGTTGCTCATGATCGTGGCGCCCTGCCCTTACTCGACGTCGGACTCGTGCTCGAGGTCGAGCGGCCGGTTGCGGAGCAACTCCCACAGCGCCATGACCGCGATGGCGGCGCAGGACAGCAGCGCGGGCAGCGGCAGCAGCGCGTTGGAGTAGCCCAGCACGACGGAGTTGCTGTCCAGGCCGACGACGACCTGCTGCCAGGCGCCCCACCCGACCATGACGGCCGCGGCGATGACGGCGACGCGGATCAGCGCGGTGATGACGCGCAGCGCGCCGGGCTTGCGGCGCAGCGGCAGCAGCAGGCTGGTGAAGGCCATGTGCTCGCCCAGCGGGTAGGCGGCGGTGGCGCCGATGAAGACCATCCAGACGAACAGCAGCCGGGAGAGTTCCTCGCTGGCGGCGATGCCGCTGCCGAAGCCGTAGCGCAGCACGACGTTGACGAAGACCGCGAGCGCCATGACGCCCAGGCACAGCGCCATGGCGGCCTCGCTGGCGGTCTGCCAGCGCGAGCGGGGCGCGGCGGCGGCGGGGTCGTGGGCGTCCTGGATGGGGGCGGTCATGGCGCGGTCTCCGGGTTGTTGTGCGACGCCAGCAGCGCGAGGGCGCGCGCGACCTGTTCCGGCAGCGCGAGCGCCGCCGGGACCGTCACGACGCCGGGCTCGCCCGTCGGCGGCTCGAGCGTGGCGAACTGGCTGTCGACCAGGCTCGCCGGGAAGATGTGGCCGGCCGCCCGGGCGGCGACGCGCTGCAGCGCGAGCGGCTTGTCGATGTCGAGGTGGACGAAGCGCAGCGACGGGCAGGCGCGGCGCAGGCGGTCGCGGTAGGCGCGCTTGAGCGCGGAGCAGCTCAGCACGACGGGGGATTGCTCGACGAGCAACTGGCCGAGGCGCTCGAGCCAGCCCCAGCGGTCCTCGTCGGTGAGGGGCAGGCCGGCCTGCATCTTGGCGATCGAGGCCGGGGCGTGGTGGGCGTCGCCTTCGATGAAGGCCCAGCCGAGCGCCTGGGCGAGCGCGTCGCCGACGCTGGTCTTGCCGCAGCCGGCCACGCCCATCACGACGATGGCGCGGGCGGAGATGGCGGCGGCGGTGGCTTGGGGCGAGGTCATTGGATAGCGCTATCCCGAAGTCTGAAAAGAGACGGCGAGTCGGGGAATCCGGGGTCGCCGTCGAGGCCTCGTCGCGGGAGGCGGCCCGCCGCGCGGAGTGACCGGTACGGCGGGATAGCGCTATCTTAGGTGGTGCGTCGAGGCACCAGGATAGGGATTACGCGGGGTTTCATGGCGCGAGGGGTTGCCGGTTGGGTACCCTCCGCCGATGACCATTCGAACGTTCCGGTTCTATTACTTCCCGCGCGGCGAGCGGTATGAGCGCTACCTGAGCTTCACGCATTGGGCGTTCGCCGAATGGTTCCAGCGCAGGCTCAGGCCGATCCGGGAGGAACTCCGAGGTCCGGAAGCCAAGGGCGTCGACATCGTGAATCTCATGTTGTACGAGGACGCTCGTCGCGCGTGGCGGCCGAATGAATGGGGGCAGCGAGGCAACACCTTTGAATTCAGCTTCGTCTGCGACCTTGAGCCGCTGCGGGATCGGCCGTCGATCGACAACATCGCGAAGCTGATGCCGTTCGCCGCGGCGGTGGTCGCGAACGCGCCGTGGCCGCAGGTGCGGGCGCTGGAGCCGGTGCTCGCGGAACCGCTCAGCGATGAGGATCGGGAGAGTTTGGCGCCCTACCTCACCTGGCCGCGGGAATCGTTCTTCCGCGAGATGGGCTATGAAGGCGAGCGCTTGAAAGAGGCGATGGACAAGGCGCGGCGTCAGGCGCGGGAGTTGTTCAAGGAGGCGCGGTATCCGGGTGCAGGCAAACTGGGCTGAACTTGCCCCGCAAAAGCAAGGCCGAGTTATCGCGTCCATCTCAGGCGAGCAAAAAGCGAACGCGCATGTCTTCGGTCCGGCACGCTCGCCGGTGTCTTTCCAAAGAGAGACATGACGACGATCGTCCAGTCTTCGGGATCCGGGCGTTTCGCGGTCTGGACGAGGACATAAGACTGGGTCGCGCGACCGTCTCTCATCGCGGGTTCGCATTCGAAGATCGCAGCGCCACCCCGAGCCCATCGCGTATCGCGGGCAATTCCATTGCAGGCTTTCGCCGCGACTTCCTTCGGTGTGTTTCCCAACGGCAGCGAGTTGTGCTCGACGAAGAGCTCCATCAGCGGTTGGCGGGTTGCGTCATCGCAATCGGCGCCTGATTCGATGACCAGGAATCCGTGATCGGGCGCAGGCACAGGCGTGGTGCAGACGTTCATCGAATCCGGCAGGGTCATCCGGAAGCCGAAGGCGTCGTTGCGGTACTCCTTGGCCGAGGCGAGCACGGGCTGCGCCACGAGCAGGCCGAGCACGATCAGCTTGGCGAACACGTGGCCCTGATCAGCAGGATCTGCCATTCAACAGGCGTCCATCCTTGAGGCCGACTGCAAACGAGCAGAAGTACTTGCCGTCGTTGGCCTTCGAGCAAACAAGGTTGCCCGCGCTCTTGGAGACCAAGTCCCCGGCGCATTGATCCTTGACGGCCTTTTGGGGCATGTCCTTGAACATGTCGGCCGCAGCATCGCCTTCGATGAACATCACCGCGCGATCACGTTTCTCGCCAGGGGCCGGATCGACGAGATGCGCTCCGGCGATCGCGTACTTGCCCTGCAGCGGGCGGTACTCCTGGGCGTCAGCCGCAAATGGGATGAAGCATGCGACGGCCAGCAGCCCGGCGGAAACTTCCAGTGGCTTCACGACCCTTCCCCCTTCTGCTCAGGAATCTTTGGACAACGGGCGGAAGCCGCCTCCGCGACCAGACGGCTTTCAAGCACGCAGACCTGCTCCCCGTCGAAAACCCACGCTTGGCGGGACTGTCTCAAGTCCCGCGCTTGGCGAGAGCGTGACGCATCGTCCAGCTCAAATTGACGGCCATTCGAGGTGACTCGGATGGCCCCCTGCGGAACGGGATCGCGCGAGCCGAAGAGTGAACCCGGGCGGATCTCAGCGAGCGCCCTCACCTGACCATCGGCCTGGATGAATGCGAACTCGGCGGTCGAAGTCCCCCCATTGGCGAACACCGGTCCATTCAGGATCTGGAACGCCGAGGAATTCAGACTGATCAGGCCGAGGCAGATCGCCATCGACGGTCCGAACAAATGGCGCGTGATCGACATGGCGTCATTCCTTCGCGTCGTTCATTCGCCTTGGCAATCCTGGGAAACTGGTCGGAGCAGAAATCCACCGCCTTGCATCGCATGCCACTCCGAAATGTCGCCTACAGCAGTACTACCCGACGGCATCAAGTGGATCGACATGTCGGGCTCCAATGTAGCGCCAGAATTCCGAGAAACTTACGCAGCATACTCACTCAGGACGACTTCTAGAAACACGCGATCGCGCTTAGCCGTAGAGCCAATTCCTCAGAAGGAGCACTGCGGCCGCAATTCCCTCAATGGCCAAGAACGTTAGAACATTACGAAAAAGGGCTTTTGCAGCATGAACCCCTTCTTGAGTGGGTTGCGTAACGTCGCGCACCCTCCCGTCGACACCGCGTTCAGGCTTTACAAGGCCGGCCACACTCCTTGAAAACTGACGCGAAGCCATATGAATACCGCGAATCATGGTAATCAGTCCAGCAATCATTAAAATGATCACCAGCGCTTTTAGCAACGTATCAAACACAACAACTACCCCCCGCAACCGGCCTTAGTTTTTCCAACCGTCAAAGTACAGGTCTTGTAAGTTCCAACAGATAGGGTGCCACCAACCGGCGGCACTCCTTTTAGACCAATAGCAAGGGCGCTCCCGGTGTATGCTCCGTTCGACATCGTAAAGCCATATCCAGGACCAAAGCCCATCACTCCAAACCCTAGATTGACACTAGTAGCCTCGCCCTGGAAGCTAGACAGAGGGCCCCGATTGTATCCCATTACATAGCCAGCACTACCATCAAACCCATACACTTTCGAGTCAGAAAAGAATAGTCCAAAATCCTCGCCCGGCGTATACACAAGCCCGGTTTGAAAACTATAACCACGAATAACAGAAGCCGTCATAGTGAAGCCGGCGTAATACGTATTCACCACCGGATCATTGGGATTTCCAAACACCGAGTACCAAGCTTTAGCAAGCGGACTGTCATAAAGAACTGACCGCAAGTCGGAGAAGCAGTCCGTTCCGTGCGTCGGGTTACAGAGGTTGTACAGGTACCCCCATGCCGCCGTCTTGGCACCATTTGCGAAGCTTCCACCGCCCAACACGGAGCCAGTGCCTCCTACGACGGTACTCGCGATCATGCCGCCGATCAGGCGATTTCCCACCGCGTCTGCAAACGCCATCTTGTAGCCAAGACTTACTTGCGAGAGCGAGGCGCTCAACATGCCGCTGCCGCACCTCCCGCCTTCTGCGACCGAGGTGACACAGCCAGCTACTCCATGCAACGCAACAGCCTGCCAAGAGTTTTCCCCCCAACCGCCATTGGCGCTCCCCTCAAACGATCCAGTCTGAGTAATCGCGTCACCAGCAAAGCTGAACAAGCCTGCACGCAAACTTCCCTGTAGAGCGCCCTTCAAATTTCCCGAAGAAATCGCGCCTGCAGCGAACCCGGAAACAGCTGTACCGAGAGAAGTCAACTCAAGCGTACCGGTCGTACCCATGACGACGAAGTTTGCAGAGTAGTTCGTTAGATATCCCAATGCTTCCGGTGCAATGAGGGCAACCGCGACGGCAATGATGATCGGCTTGAATTTCTTCCAGATCTTCGACAGGAAGGAGTACCCCGTCGGATCCGTGCAGATCAGCGGGCTGTTGTAGCAGTACGCATAGCGGTCATAGTTCTGCAGGTTGAGCATCTCCTGCACGAACGGGTCGGGTTGCATCATCCGACCCAGGGTCGGGTCATACAGCCGGCCGTTCATGTGGACGATGCCCATGTCGTCCAGATGCTCGTGGCCGGTGAAGCCGCGATCGGTGCCCGGGCTGCCGTCGGGCTTCCAGTCCACCACCAGGTTGCCGTACGGGTCGTAGGCGGTGTTGGTGTAGCGGCGCTTGCCGAAGGGGTCGTAGGCGTAACGCGCCGTCACGTTGCCCGCGTGGTCGCTTGTCGCGATCAGGCTGCCAAGCTGGTCCTTGTGCCAGTACTCGAGCTTGAGCGCCGACACCACGCCCAGGTCCGCCGGCGCCATCGCCGCGGCATCCAGCGTCGGCAACGCACCGTTGGTCACCAGCACCGCGATCGACTGGCCACCCGCGCTGACGTAATGCCGGTTGCTCTGCGTGCCATTGGACGCGACCTCGCGCTCGAAGCCCAAGCCGCCTGCGTTGTCCGGGTGCAGGTACCAGGTGATCCGGTTGGACTTGGTCTCCTTGATCCGCTGGTGGCTCTCGTCGTACTTCCAGGTGCTGGTCGGACCGGCGCCGGTGATGGCGTCAGCCATGTTGAAGCTGGTGTACGTCACCGTGCGCCACTTGCCGCCCGTGGCTGAGGTCGCGTTGCCGTTCAGGTCGTAGCCGAAGTTCTGACCCTGGTTCTGGATGCCCTGCACCGCGTGCGGTTTGCCGTTGGCCACGCCCTGCGCGCCGTAGACATAGTTGCCGACATCGCTCTTGGACAGCAGCATGCCCAGCGCGTTGTATTGCAGCGTCACCGTGCGGATGCTGGTGCCCGCCGCGCCGCCGCCCGACACGTCGTATTGCGTCAGCCGGCCCAGCGCGTCATAAGCGAAGGTATCCAGCGCCCCCACGCCACCGCCATCGCCCAGCGCGTCCACGCGACGCAACAGCAGGCCCAGGCTGTCCCACTTGTAGCTCTGGTTGACGGCCGAATTGCTCGCGCCGCCGCCCGCCGTCAGGCCGGCCAGCCGTCCGGTGTCGGACAGGAAGTTCGCGTGGTTGTTGATGCCGTTGCCGTAGCTCGACTGCTCGGCCTTGCCCCATGCGTTGAACGTGCTCGCGGTCCACAACGCCGAGCCCGCCGCCAGCGTCGTGCCGCCGACGTTCACCTGCGTATCCAGCGTCACCGCGCGCAGGAAACCCAGCGCGGTGTACTGGTAGCGGAGCTTCACCCCCGTCGGGTAGGTCTGCGTGAGCAGTCGCCCATTGGCGTCGTAGCTCATCGCCGTGCCGGCGCTAAAGTCGCCCGCGATGTCGGTGCGCTGCTTCTCCACGCGGCCCAGCGCGTCGTACGCGACCTTGCGCGTCACGCCATGGCTGGTGCTGCTCTGGCACAGCTTGCCCTTGCCCATCGCGCAGCCGTCGTAGCTCCACGAGGACGTGTACTCCGGCTCCGCGCGGCTGGTCATGCGCCCCAGCGCGTCGTAGGCCATCGTGGTCCAGCCCGCCACCGGCGTCGCGGTCGTGGAGGCGTCCACGGCCGGGCACGCGCCCGGCGTGTGGCCACCGCGCATCACGGAGCTCTGCTGCGCCTTGAGCTGCCCCAGCGCGTCGTAGCAGTACGCGACGACGCCGGCATCCGGATCGTTCATCGCGACCTTGCGGCCGCGCGCGTCGAAGTCGACGGTGATGCGGTTGCCCAGCGGATCCTTCGTGATCACCAGGTTGCCGAAGGCGTCGTACTGATGCACCACCTCCGCGCTCATCGCATCGCGCGTGCGGATGACCTGCCCGTCGAGGTTCTTCTCCTCGACCTTGGTATGGCCCTGGTCATCGGTGGAAACCGTCGTCAGCCCGTCATAGCTGACGCTGGACTTCGCCATCTGCCGCGCACCGCCGCGATTGCCCGGCAGCACGACCACGCCGGCGTTGCCGCCGGTCTGCTGGTCCGTCACGCTGGTGTCGACCGTGTAGACCGCCGTGGCGCGACCGAGCGCGTCGTACTCGGTCTTGGACAGGCCGTAGGCGCTGTTGCCCGTGGTCGACGAGCCCGTGTTGAGGAAGTACGGCTGCGTCGAGATCACCGCCACGCCGTACCGGTTGTAGTCGACGTCCTGCGCGATCAGCCGCGCGCCGCCGGGCTGGTCGTTGCCGTCGAAGCCCTGCGCGACGCTGCGGATCTTTCGACCCGCGCGATCGAAGTACACCCGTGAGTAGCCCGAGATCGCCGCGCCGCCCTTGAGCGCCACCGTGTGCTCGAAGCGCACCGCGTCCGCCGGCACTTCGCCCTCGATGGGCGCGCCGATCTGCGGCGACGTGCCGTTATGGCAACCCGCGCTGCTGGAGGTCGCATTCCCGCTGGTGGCCGGGTCCATCGCCCCGGTGGACGGGTTGAAGACCTTCAGCCAGCAGTAATAGACCGCCGTGCTCGTGCCGTCCGCGCGCGTCTCCAGCACCTTGCGGCCGAAGTCGTCGACCGCCCAGCTCGTCGCCACCGCCTCGCCGTTGGGACCGACCAGCCGCGTCACCGCGCCGAAGCGCGGGTCGTAGGTCCGCGTCTCGCCCTGGCTCAGCGCGTTGGCCGCATTGGTCGCGAACGTCCCCGCCGGCACGACCACGCTCACCCCCGCCACGGTCACCGTCTGCGTCAGGTAGCTCGCCGACGCGCCGCGTTGCGCGAACTGCGCCGTCGTCGACGCGCCCGCGCAGTTGGCCGTGGTCGTCGCCGTCTTGTTCCCGTACGCGTCGCCGTAGGTGTAGCTCGTCGTGACGCACAGGTTGGGCTGGTCCGGCTCGACGGTCTCGCTCTCGAGCAGGCCGTTGGCCTTGTACGTGAACGCGCTCGTGCGGCTGTAGCTGTAGGACGGGTCCGCCTGCGCGGCGCCCCACCCCATCAGCCCCGCCGCCCCCATCAGCGCCGTCAGCCCGACGCGGGCCCCGCGCCAGGCGCGCCGCGCCTGACCACCGGTCGACCCCTCGGACATCGCGAGCCGGAATGCACGCATGCTCTCTCTCCCTGGTCCGATCAGCTCGGACGTGCGGTTCTTGTCGTGGTTCCCGTTCGGGGACTGTTCAGGCGCGTCGCGCGCTCAGTCATCCAGCAGCAGCTGCAGGATGGCCGACAGCACCGCCGGATTCATCGGCGGCTGGACCGCCTGGCTGCCGGTCGTGGCCGTCGCCGTCGGGGACGTGCCCGCGCTCGCGTTGAGCACGTCGATCAGCTTGGGCACCGAGTTGGTCACCGTCGCGCGGCTCAGCCGCCCCAGGATCCAGTTGTCGCCCGCGATCTTGTTGGCGCAGTTCGCCGTGTCCGGCGCGCAGTAGGTGTTGGTCGTCGTCTTCGTCGACACCTGGTCCGCCTGCCCCGCCACCGTGCCGCGCGTGGTCACCACGATCTGCGTCGGGTCGCCCGTGTCGTTGTAGGTGTTGAGCGTCGTGACCACCGGCAGCGGCGTGCCGTTGAGGTCCCAGCCCGACTCGATGCTGCGGCGCAGGTAGGGCCGCGTGATCCTGGCCGTCGTCGCGCACGGCGCATCCACGCTGGCCGAATCCGGATTGGTCCCCGACGTGCGGTCGCAATAGACGTTCTCGGTCTGGCTCAGCAGGGCCGCGCCCGGCGCGTTCCAGGCGCCACGGCGCGTCTGCGTGCGCTTGGCCACGCCCGCGTACGGTTCCTCCAGCAGGAAGTCCGTCCACACGCTCAGCGCCTCGCCATTGGGCGCGGCGTTCTGCTGCACCGTCTGGCGGAAGCCCAGCAGCCCGCGCCCGTCCACCGCGGCCTTCATGCCGGTGTAGCCGAACTCGGTGCGCACCGTCTCCGCGCCCACGCCCGACTCCTGGTCCAGCGAGCCCACGATCTGGCCCGGCATCATCACATCGGTGAACGGGTACTGGGCCTTGAAGCCGGTGCCCGCGTCGTTGGCGACGCGGCCGCTGGCCATCGCCTCGTAGTTCACCGTGGTCTTGAGCCCCGTCGGCGACACGTAGCTGACGAGCCGGTCCGCCGTCTCGACGTTCGACGCGACGAAGAGCTTGTTCTTCTTGCTCAGGTCGCTCAGGTCCGGCGCGTTGCGCGAGATCCGCAGGAACTCCACCGAGCCCAGCCCGCGGAAGTCTCCCATCAGCAGGTCATAGGTCCCGTCGCTCTGGCCCAGGATCATCCCGTTCATCTCGCCCAGCGCGCTCATCGGCGCCTCGCCGAAGGTGCCGTCGCCGTTGGACAGGAACAGCTGGTTCAGCGACGCGTTGTCGTGCCAGCGGATCAGGTCGTCGCGCCCGTCGCCGTTGACGTCGATCGCGTAGACGCCGTAGTTCTGCCCGATCGAGTTGCCGCCGTTGCTGCTCAGGCCCTGCGACGCGCCCGTCAGGTTGAAGTTGGCGACGTAGAGCGGTCCGGTGCTCGAGTAGCCCGCGCGCAGCGCGTTGTTCGTGCCGCCGGTGCCCGGCTGCAGGCAGTCCGAGCGCCCGTCGCCGTTGAAGTCCAGCGACACCGCGCACGAGCTGCCGCCGGAATAGACCTGCGCCGAGAAGTTGCCGTCGCCGTTGGAGGTCCAGTTGCGGTACTTGCGCGGCGCGCCCGCCGACAGCAGGTCGGCCAGGCCGTCGCCGTTGGTGTCGCGCACGTAGGTCCACGAGTTCAGCGCGCCGAAGCGCCCCGGATCCGAGTACAGCCCGATGTTGTCGACGTTGGTGGGCGTCAGCGCGAAGCGGCCGTCGGCCTGCGCCAGGTAGACCTTGGTGCAGGCGTTGCAGATCGGATAGTCCTCGTCGGCGTTCGGGTCGTCGCGCGGATCCGCGGGCGCGCGCGCCGGCAGCGTCGACGTGATGATGTCCATCCGCCCGTCGCCGTTGACGTCCATGAAGTAGTAGGTCGCCCCGGCGGTCCATCCAAAGCCGGTCCAGTAGGTGTTGCCCGCGCACTGGCCGATGATCGCCAGGATCAGGTCGCGCGAGCGCTCGTCGTTGCCCGCCGCGGCGACATCGCCGCAGAACTGCCGCGACAGCGGATTCGACACCTGGCGCTTGAACGCGATCTGCGCGTTGCCGGTGTCCAGCAGTTGCCGCGTCTGGAAGCTGCCGCTGCCCTGGTTGATGAGGAACTCCGCGCGCGCCGTCTGGCCGCAGGAGCCGCCGCTGGAGTTCAGGTCGTTGAACACGCGGATCACGTCGGGCAGCCCGTCGCCATTGACGTCGGCCACCGTGGACGAGATGCAGCCGTCGGCGCGGTTGAGCGCGCCCATCGACGTCAGCGAGGTCGCGACGCTGCTGAAGCTGCCGTCGCCGTTGCTCTGCAGCAGCTGCGTCTCGCCGGCGTTCTCGGCCCAGCGGATCAGGTCGGTGCGGCCGTCGCCGTTGAAGTCCCCCGCCATCACGCCGTACTTGCCATCCATCGAGGACAGCTTGGTCGACGGCAGGTTGAAGCTGGTCGAGGCCACGCGGTACGCGCTGCCGGTGGCGTAGTTGAAGCGCGCCGGCGGCAGGCACTGGCTGGCGTTGGCGCCGACGCATTCGGAGATCGCCGCCACGCGCGCGCGGCCGGTCAGGCCGCCCTGGGCGTAGTCGATGCGCACCCGCTTGACGAAGAGCCCGCCCGCGGGCGCCGCGCCCGGCTCGGCCGGCGCGGTCGTCGGCGAGTTGATGTAGGTGTCGATCGCGTCCAGGCGCCGCACGCTGACGTTCTTCGAGCCCTGCTGGTAGGACTCCGCCGCGTCGCTGGTCCGACTCGAGTAACGGAAGACCACCTTGTTGCTGGGCAGCTGGCTGCCGTTGCCGGTGTACTGGATCTCGCGGATGTTCCATTCGCGGCCCGGCCCGGTGACGTTGTAGGCGTGGCTGCCCCAGTCGCGCTCGTCGTTCTCGTACTTGAAGTCGATGTAGTTGCCGACGACGTCGCTGATGCGCGCCACCGCCCACACCATCACCGCCGTCTTGCCCTGCGCGACGACCGACGCCTTGGTGTTGACGTCCGCCGACGGCGAGTTGCCGTATTCATAGATCTGGCCGGCCTTGGTCCAGACCTTGAAGTACTGCGGCCCGTTGGCCGCGTCGCTGCCGGTCTGGCCGTAGGCCCGCACGCGCACGAAGCTGTCCTTCTCGGTGCGGTACTCCCGCCAGCCGCTGGACAGGCCCTTGACATCGTCGACCTGCGGGAACGCCACGACATTGCCCGACGCATCCGTCTGGATCAGGCGCTGGCCGTCCAGGCACAGCTTGTCGCCCGGGCCGAACACGACGCCGCCGGGCCGGCCATCGGTGTAGCGGGTGGCCGGGCAGCGCGTGATCATCGAGATGCCCTGCAGCGACCAGCCATGCCCCACCGGGCCGTTGACCCCGCCGCCGGCGTACATGAGGCTCAGGTTGGGCTGCATGCCGCCGATGCCCGGGGGCACGCCGATCGCCTGGCTGTAGGCCGGGCTGCCGGAACTCGAGACGCTGATCTGCGCGAACGCGCCGGTCGCCATGACAGCGCCGACGAAGGCGCACGCGAGCATCCGCCCGGCGCGCAGCGGCGCCACAGCCCATCGATTCATGGATCCTCCCTGGATCGCCGCAGGCGCTGACCCGTCGGCTCACCGGCCGATCGCGTCGCCTTTGCGAAGAAGTATTTGGTTCTGTCAAAGCGAAGTATCGCTTCGCCTTTTTCTGAGTTCGTGACGGACAGGGTCAGGTCTTTCCCTGATCGGCGGGTCATCCGGCTGTCACGCGACCGCGCGGCGCCCGCTCGGCGGCGCGCCGGACCTCGGGGTCATTCCGGGCGTCGCCCGCAGGAGGACAGCGCTATCCTCCCGCCAATGTCCTCCGCACCCGCTTCCAAGCGCCGCCGCGCCACCGGCCGCGCGACCCTGCAAGACGTCGCCCTGGCCGCCGGCGTCAGCCCGATCACCGCGTCGCGCGCGCTGCGCGGGGAACGCAGCGTCGCCGCGGAGCTCGTGGAACGCGTGACCGCCGCGGTCGCGCAGCTCGGCTACGTGCCCGATCCGGCCGCGCGGGCGCTGGCGTCCGCGCGCAGCAACCAGGTCGTCGTGCTGATCCCGTTGCTGTCGAACGCGCTGTTCGTCGACCTGCTCGACGCGGCGCAGCGCACGTTGCTGGCCGCCGGTTACCAGAGCCTGATCGGCGTCACGCACTACCACCCGGAGGAAGAGGAAGCGCTGCTGCGGACTTACCTGATGAACCGGCCGGCCGGCTTGCTGGTCACCGGCTTCGACCGCACGGAAGCCGCCCGCGCGCTGCTCAACGGCAGCGGCGTTCCCTGCGTGCATGTGATGGAGAACCGCGGCGAGGCCGGGCTGCATTCGGTCGGCTTCTCGCAGCAGGCCGCCGGCCACGCGATGACCGCCGAGCTGATGCGACGCGGTTATCGCCGCATCGCGTTCGCCGCCGCTCAGCTGGATCCGCGCACGCTGCAGCGCGCCGCGGGCTATCGTGCCGCGCTCGGCGCGGCCCACGATCCGGCGCTGGAGTTCATGGACGCGGCGCCCTCCTCCTTCGCGCTGGGCGCCGCGCTGTTCGAACGGGTGCTGGCGTCGGCGCCCGACGTGGACGCGATCTTCTTCAACAACGACGACCTCGCGCAGGGCGCGCTGCTGCAGGCCTTGCGGCTGGGCGTGCAGGTGCCGGAGCGGGTGGCCGTCGTCGGTTTCAACGACCTGACCGGCGGGGACCAGATGCTGCCGCCGTTGAGCACCGTGCGCACCCCGCGGGGCGACATCGGCCTGCATGCGGCGAGGATGCTCATCGCGCTGATGCGCAACGAGGCGGTGCCGGAGCCCTGCCTGGATCTGGGCTTCCAGCTGGTGATGCGGGAGAGTTGCTGAGCAACCGGGGAGCTGAGGCCCCGCGGGGCCAAGGGGCCAAGGGGCCAAGGGGCCGCCACGGACGCGGCGGGCCCTGGGTCGGAACGGCGGTGGTCACGACGATGCCGGCCACCGCGGCGCGGTCAGAACGGCGCCGGTCGTCCCGACACGCGCCATTCGCGGCGCGGTGCCCAGGTGGCGCTGACGCGCGCCAGGCCGAAGGGATGACGCGTCTCCAGCCGCACCGGCGGGACGGGCCTTCTGCCGCGGCCCACCGCCGGCATCGGGATCAGCACCGGCACGGTCGCGCGCGGCGCGACATCGATCCAGCCGGCGGCGCTGGGTACCGGCAGGTCGCCGACGGTCACGGCGATGTCGCGGCGGGCCCGGCCGCTGCGATCCGAGACCGACAGCGCCAGCATCACCGTGTCGCCGGCGAAGCCGGGCAGCGGCGGCGTGCAGGACAGGCGCAGGCCGCGCAGCGATTCGATGCCGACGCCCACGCACCCGAGCAGGATCATCAACAGCCCGATGCCGCCGGCCAGGGCCAGCCAGGACTCGAGCGCGACGGCCAGCGCCAGGACCGGCACCACGCAGCCCATCAGCGCCAGGCACGGCAGCGAGGGGGCGATGCGCAGGTCGCGAAAGCGAAGCTCGACCTGGTCCGGCTGGCGCGAGAGGAAGTCGGCGTCGTTCGCGGCGCCTCCCGGCGCGGACGGCACACCGACCCGCGACAGGCTCGCCACCCCGAGGGGTGCGCGGAAGACGCGCGGCGACGGACGACCAGAAGGCGGGATCGACGAAGGGGACATGAGAGGGAACCTCCGAGCGCGTTGACAACACACTCACTGTCTCCCAGCCCCCTTTGCCGCACCATCCTCTCAAATGGTCAAAGAACCGCGCTGACCTACTCAAATGAGTCAGTTCAATCCGCGACGCCCGGGATCGGCTTGATCGGCGACAAGGCCTCCGGCGACGGCGCGACCGGAGCAACCGGCGCGTGATGCGCCTCCGGGCCTTGCGGCGCCGGGTCGGTCGCGTCGAAGGTCTTGCGGCCCCGCACCAGGTAGGAATAGATCACCGGCACCACGACCAGCGTCAGGATCGTCGACGTGATCACGCCGCCGATGATCGCCCGGCCCATCGGCGCCTGGATCTCGCCGCCCTCGTTGAGCGCGATCGCCATCGGCAGCATGCCGAACACCATCGCCGCGGTCGTCATGATGATCGGCCGCATCCGGATCAGGCCGGCTTCCAGCAGCGCCTGCGGCACCGACAGCTCGCGGTCCTTGCGCGCGTGGTTGGCGAAGTCCACCAGCAGGATCGCGTTCTTCGTCACCAGGCCCATCAGCATCACCAGGCCGATCATCGAGAACACGTTCAGCGTCGTCTTCCACAGCAGCAGCGCCAGCATCACGCCGATCAGCGCCAGCGGCAGCGACGCCATGATCGCGATCGGCTGCACGAAGCTGCCGAACTGGCTGGCCAGCACGATGTAAATGAAGATCAGCGCCAGCCCCATCGCGATCAGCAGCCCGTTGAAGGCTTCCGCCTGCTGCTTGCCGTCGCCGTCGACCATGAAGCTGATGCCCGGGGGCAGCTGCGTCTCCTTGATCAGCTTCTGCACGTCGGCGTTGACGTCGCCGCCCGGGCGGCCCTGCACGCCGGCATACACCGCCTCGCGGCGCTGCAGGTTCTGGCGGCGGATCACCTCGGGGTTGAACACCGGCACGATCGTGGCGACCTGCTCCAGCGCGATCGGCGAACCGTCCTTGGCGAACGCCACCGGCAGCCCGCGCATCTGCTCCAGGCTCTGGCGCTGGGTCTTGGGCAGGCGCAGCAGCACCTCGACCTGGTTGCCGTCGGGCGTGGTCCAGTAGGTCGCGACCTCGCCGTTGACATAGGCGCGCAGCGACGAGGCCACCTGCACCGCGTTGAGCCCCAGCTCGCGCACCGCCGAGTCGCTCAGCTTCACCGCGAACGCGGGCAGCCCCGGCTTGACGGTGGTGTCGACGTCGACCGCGCCCTTGATCTTCTTGACCTTCTCGGCGAAGTCCTTGGCCACCTGCGTCAGCACCTCCGGGTCGCTGCCCAGGATCGTCACCCACACCGGGCGGTTGAAGCCCACGCTGACCTCGACGCCGGGGATGCGCGCGATCTCGGCGCGGATCGCGTCCTCGACCTGGGTCTGGGTGCGCTTGCGCAGCTTGCGGTCCACCAGCGCGATGTCCAGGTTGGCCTGGTTGCGGCCGGTGGCCATGCCCTCGCCGCTGCTGCCCACGACGGTGGAGACCGTCTTGACCTCCGGGAACCTCGCCAGGATCTCCTCGACCTGGCGCACCTTGGCGTCGCCGCGGTCCAGGCTGGTGGCCACCGGCATGCGCAGCGTCAGGTGCGTGAAGCCCTGGTCGACCTGCGGCTGGAACTCGCTGCCCACCGCCGGCACCAGCAGGATGGCCGCCACGAAGCTCGCCACGCCCGTGCCGGTCACGATGCCGCGCGGCGTGATCGTGGCCGAGCGCAGCCGGCGCGGCGCGGTCTTGTCGCGCGCGCCGTCGGCGCCGAAGGGCCGCGCGAACGCCGGCAGCACCCACAGCCGGTAGCGCCGGCCAGAGAACACCCAGCGCAGCGTCTTCTCGTAGACCGCGTGCAGCACGTCCATGCCGCGGTCGGTCAGCCGGATCAGGTGGCCGATCACCGGCACCTTCTTGACGTAGGTGCTGGGCGGGTCCGGCCACACCGACGACAGCATCGGATCCAGCGTGAAGCTGACGAACAGCGACACCAGCACCGCCACCGCGACGGTGATGCCGAACGGGTAGAAGAACTTGCCGACGATGCCGCCCATGAACGCGACCGGCACGAACACCGCGCAGATCGCGAAGGTCGTGGCCATCACCGCCAGGCCGATCTCGTTGGTGCCGTCCTCGGCCGCCTGGTGGTGGCCCTTGCCCATGCCGACGTGGCGCACGATGTTCTCTCGCACCACGATCGCGTCGTCGATCAGCAGCCCGATGCACAGGCTCAGCGCCATCATCGTCATGAAGTTCAGCGTGAAGCCGAACGCGTAGATCGCGATGAAGCTGGAGATCACCGAGATCGGCAGCGTCAGCCCGGTGATGATGGTCGAGCGCCAGCTGTGCAGGAACAGGAACACGATCGCCACCGTCAGCAGCGCGCCCTCGATCAGCGTGTGGCGCAGCCCGTCCAGCGAGTGCTTCACGAAGTCGCTGTTGACGTAGACCAGGCGCAGCTCCATGTCCTTGGGCAGCGTCTTGCGCAGCTCCTCGACCGCGGCCTTCACCGCCTCGCCGGTCTGGACGATGTTGGCGTCCTGCTGCTTGAAGATGTTGAAGCTGACCGCCGGCTGGCCGTTGATGCGGGCGATGGAGTCGAGCTCGCGCTCGCGCTCGCTGAGCACGCCCAGGTCGCCCAGCGTCAGCGCCAGGTCGCCGCGGCGCGCGACGACGACGTTGACGAATTCCTTCGGGTCCTTGACCTTGCCCTCGACGCGCAGCATCGCGTCGTCGTAGCGGTTGGAGATCAGGCCCACCGGCGCGTCGGTGTTGGCGGCGTTGAGCGCCTTGGAGATCTCCGCCGGGGTGATGTTGTAGGCGCGCAGCCGCGTGGGATCGAGGTCGATGCGCACCTCGCGCACCGCCATGCCGCCGACGTCGACCTTGGCCACGCCCTCGACGCGGCCCAGCCGCTTGGAGATCGTCAGGTCGGCCAGCATCGACAGCTCGCGCAGCGTGCGGTTGGGGCTCAGCAGCGCGGCCACGATGATCGGCTGCGCGTTCTCGCCCTGGAAGCGCTGCACCATCGGCGGCTTCACGTCGCGCGGGAACTGCGCCTGCGCCATCGCCACGCGGTCGCGGATCTCCTGCATGCCGCGGTTCATGTCGGCGTTCAGCGAGAACTCGACCGAGGTCTGCACCCGGCCCTCGAAGCTGCGCGACTGCACCCGCTCGACGCCGGCGATCGTGTTGAGCGCCTCCTCCAACGGCTTGGCCACCTCGCGCTCCACCGCCTCGGGCGAGGCGCCGGGGTACTGGATGTCGATCTGGGCGCCGGGGAAGGAAATGTCGGGCGACTGCTCGACGCCCAGCTTGGAATACGCCACCAACCCCAGCACGCACAAGGCGACCATCACCATCGTGGCGAAGACGGGGTTGCGGATCGAGACGCGGGTCATCCACATGGTCGCGTCCCCTTACTGCGCCGCGGCGCTGGCGCCCGAGGCATCCATCGCGCTGGCCACGCTCGCCTTGGGCGCGCGGATCTCGGCGCGTTCGCCCTCCTTGAGGTTGTCGAAGCGCGCGCCCAGCACCTGGGACGTCGGCGTCACGCCGGCGAGGATCTCGACGCGGCCCTCGCGCGCGTCGCGGCGGCCGGTGGTGACGATGCGGCGCACCAGCGTGCCCTTGTCGATCATCCAGACGTGTTCCTGGCCCGAGACGCTGCCGATCGCGGTGACCGGCACCGTCAGGCGCTGCTTGTCGTCGGGCAGCTCGACGCGGGCGACCGCGTACTGGCCGGCGCGGAAACGCTCGCCGGGGTTGTCCAGCGACAGCGTCACGCCGATCGAACGGGTGCCGGGCTCGGCGGCCGGCGCGATGCGCGCGATCTTCGCGGTCACCGGCGCGTCGCTGCCCTCCACCTTCACCTGCACCGACATGCCGGGCGAGAGCTTGCCCACCTCGTGCGTGCCGACCAGGCCGGCCAGTTCCAGCCGCGACAGGTCGACGATGGTCAGCACCTGCTGCTCGGCGGCCACCTTCTCGCCGGGCAGCGTGTGGCGCTTGGCGACGATGCCGTCGATCGGCGACACCAGCGCCGCCTGGCGCAGCAGCACCTCGCTGGTGCCCAGTTGCGCCTGGGCCGACAGCATCTGGCCGCGGGCGGACTCGAGCTGGGCGCGGGAGTTGTCGAGCGCGGTCGGCGCGATGAAGTTCTGCGAGGCCAGGCCCTGGTTGGCCTTGAACTGGCGCTCGGACTGCTCGTACATGGCGCGCGCCGATTCGACGCTGGCGCTGCGCTCGGCGACCTTGTGGCGCAGCTCCTCCAGGTCGAGCTGGCCCAGCACCTGGCCGGCATGCACCCGGTTGCCTTCGGCGACCGCCAGGCGGTCCAGGCTGCCCGAGGCCTTGGCCCGCACGATCACCGTGTTGGGCGCCACCAGCGGGCCGGAGAACTCGATCAGGCCGGGCATCGCGGCGAGCGTCGGCTTGACGATCTCGTTCGCCTGGAACTCCAGCGCCGGTTTCTCCGGATCCTTCTTCGGAGCGGATGCCTGGCTCCCGCTCGTCGCGTAGACACCGGCGCCGCCCGCCAGCACGGCCACCGCCACGCCACCCAACCACCACTGCTTGCGCATGATCTCCCCCATCTTCGACACGGGATCACCGGATCGATGATCCTTGAATGCGGCGGAGTGTAGGAATCCCCAAATTGGCGCGTCAGCGACCTGCGACGAATTGCAGTTTGCGTGTCATAGCCTGCTTTTCTTTGCTACTGAAATCGACACGCCTAGCGACGAATTGCTAGTCATTGCGACGAAACGGCAGGTATGAGCGATTGCCAGCCATTGGTAAATGGCTGTCGAGCGGTCGACAGCGATAGCTGGAAGCTCAGCCGGCGGGCGGGGCCGCCCGCCTTGGGGCCGACTCAGCCCGCGTCGGGGCGCTGGGCGGCGATGGCGGGGATGGGCAGCTCGACGTCCGCGCACTGCGCGCGGTCCATCAGCACGTGGTCGATGACGACCAGCGCCAGCATCGCCTCGGCGATCGGCGTCGCGCGGATGCCGACGCAGGGATCGTGGCGGCCGAAGGTCTCGACCACGGTCGGCTCGCCGGCGCGGTTGATCGACGGCCGGGGCGTGCGGATCGAACTGGTGGGCTTGATCGCGATCGAGACCCGCAGGTCCTGGCCGCTGGAGATGCCGCCGAGCACGCCGCCGGCGTTGTTGCCGACGAAACCTTCCGGCGTCAGCGCGTCGCCGTGCTGGCTGCCGCGCTGGCGCACGCTGTCGAAGCCCGCGCCGATCTCGACGCCCTTGACCGCGTTGATGCCCATCATCGCGTAGGCGATGTCGGCGTCGAGCTTGTCGAACAGCGGCTGGCCCAGGCCGGCCGGCATGCCGGTGGCCTCGACCGTCAGCTTGGCGCCGACCGAGTCGCCGTCCTTGCGCAGCGCGTCCATGTAGGCCTCGAGCGCCTCGATCTGCGACGCGTTGGCGGCGAAGAACGGGTTCTGGCCGACGTGGTCCCAGCCTTCGAACGCGATGTCGATCTCGCCCAGCGCCGTCATGCAGCCGCGGAACTGGATGCCCAGTTCCTGGCGCAGCCATTTGCGGGCGACCGCGCCGGCCGCCACCATCGGCGCCGTCAGCCGCGCCGACGAGCGGCCGCCGCCGCGCGGATCGCGCAGGCCGTACTTGCGCCAGTAGGTGTAATCGGCGTGGCCGGGGCGGAAGGTGTCGAGGATGTTCCCGTAGTCCTTGCTGCGCTGGTCGACATTGCGGATCAGCAGCGCGATCGGGGTGCCGGTGGTCAGGCCCTCGTAGACGCCCGACAGGATCTCGACCTGGTCCGGTTCCTGGCGCTGCGTCACGTGGCGCGAGGTGCCGGGACGGCGGCGGTCGAGCTCGGGCTGGATGTCCTCGACCGACAGCGCCAGCCCCGGCGGGCAGCCGTCGATCACGCAGCCGATGGCCGGACCGTGGCTCTCGCCGAAGTTGGTGACGCGAAACAAGCTGCCGAAAGTGCTGCCGGACATCTGAGAACCTGCCGAGGCGGGAGAAACCGAAGCGGTCGATTCTACGAGCGCGGCCTGGGCGACCGGCGCGTCACGCGCCCTCGTCCCGGCCGCGCCAGCCTCATTAAGCGATGAACTCAGCGCTCGGAGACGGCGAGGCGTCGGCCGCGGCGTCGACATCCGTGCCGGCCGCCGCCTCCGCCGCGATCCGGGCCTGCGCCGCAGAATCGCGCTCGAAGACGGCGATCGACTCCACGTGCGCCGTGTGCGGGAACATGTTCACCGTGCCCGCCCTCGTGCAGCGATAGCCGGCCACGTGGACCAGCAGGCCGGCGTCGCGCGCCAGCGTCGCCGGAGCGCAGGAGACGTAGACGATGCGTTCCGGCGGCGTCCAGCCCGGCGCCCGCGACGGATCCTTGACCAGGTCCGCCAGCGCCTTGACCAGCGCGAACGCGCCTTCGCGCGGCGGATCGATCAGCCAGCGGTCGGACACGCCGTCGGCGGCCAGCAGCTCCGGCGTCATCTCGAACAGGTTGCGGGCCACGAAGCTGGCCTTGTGCTCGAGCCGGTTGCGCGCCGCGTTCTCGCGCGAGCGCTGCACCAGCGCCTCGCTGCCCTCGATGCCGAGCACCTCGCGCGCCTGCGTCGCCAGCGGCAGCGTGAAGTTGCCCAGGCCGCAGAACCAGTCGATCACGCGCTCGCCCGGTTGCACGTCCAGCAGCCGCAGCGCGCGGCCGACCAGCACCGTGTTGATGTGGTGGTTGACCTGGGTGAAGTCGGTCGGCTTGAACGGCATCAGCACGCCGAACTCGGGCAGCGTGTAGGCCAGCTCGGGGCCGCCCTGGTCGAGCAGGTGCACCGTCTCCGGGCCCTTGGGCTGCAGCCACCACTGCACGCCGGGATGCGCCTGCGCGAACGCGCGCAGCTTGGCGACGTCGCCGTCGCTGAGCGGCTCCAGGTGGCGCAGCACCAGCGCGATCACCTGCGTGCCATCGGTGTCGCCGATGGCCAGCTCGATCTGCGGCAGCCGGTCGCGCGCATCCATCGCGCCGATCAGCTCGCGCAGCGGCATCAGCATCGCGCTGACATGTTCCGGCAGCACCTTGCAGACCTGCATGTCGGCGATGTAGCGGCTCTTGCGCTCGTGGAAGCCCACCAGCACATGGCCCTTCTTCGGCACGTAGCGCACCGACAGCCGGGCGCGGTAACGGTATCCGGTGGCCGGGCCCTCGATCGGGCGCAGCAGCGCCTCGGCCTTGACCTTGCCCAGGTGCCAGAGGTTGTCCTCGAGGACACGTTGCTTGACCGCGACCTGCGCGGCCGGGTGCAGGTGCTGCATCTTGCAGCCGCCGCAGGCGCCTGGATGCAGGCCGAAATGCGGGCAGACGGGGCGCACGCGCTGCGAACTCTCCCGGCGCATCGCGACCAGCGCGGCCTGCTCCCAGTTGTTCTTCTTGCGGCCGACGGTGACCTGGACTTCCTCGCCCGGCAACGCGCCCTCGATGAACACGACCTTGCCTTCGCTGTTGTGGGCGACGCCCTGCGCTTCAAGGTCCAGCGATTCGACCTTCAGCCATTCCGATACATCAGTCATGGGCGCGCATTATCCCAGCGGCGCTCGATGACGACCCTCACCCCCCGCCCTCTCCCGCGGTGCGGGCGAGGGAGCCATGCAAGACCGCTGGCCCACCCACCGCGACCGACGACGACCGACAGCGGTCGATCCGGTCGATCGACGCAGGGTCTAGAAGATGGAATCCCGGCTGATGCCCTGGCGCATCATGTTGCGCTTGAGCTTGGCCAGCGCCTCGATCTGGATCTGGCGGATGCGCTCGCGCGTCAGCCCCAGCCGCACCGCCAGGATGTCCAGCGTCTCCGGCTCGCGGTCCGCCAGGCCGTAGCGGCCGGCGAGCACCTCGCGCTCGCGGTCGCTCAGGGAGGCGAGGCCGCTCTTGAGCAGGTCCTCGAGCTCATGGCTGAGCCGATGCCCCGCCGGATCGACCGCCTGCTCGTCCGCGACGAGGTCCAGCATCGACTCGCCGCCGTCGCCGTTGCGATCGACCGGCGAATCCAGCGAACTCGGCAGTTCCGCGTAGGCGAGCAGCTCGGCGATCTCGTCGACCGGCCGGCCCAGCGCCTGGGCGACGTCCTCGGCGCGCACGACGCCTTCGCCGCCGCGTTCCGCCGCCACCGCTTCCAGCGCGCGCCGGGCCTTCAGCACCTGATTCAGCTCGCGCACGATATGCACCGGCAGGCGCACCAGCCGCGCTTGGTGCATCAGCGCGCGTTCCACCGCCTGGCGGATCCACCAGCTGGCGTAGGTCGAGAAACGGAAACCGCGTTCGGGCTCGAACTTGCCGATCGCGTGCATCAGGCCGAGGTTGCCTTCCTCGATGAGGTCGCTCATCGGCAGGCCGCGGCCCAGGTAGTTCTTGGCGATGCTGACGACCAGGCGCAGGTTGTGCTCGATCATGGCCTGGCGGGCCTCGAAGTCGCCGGCGCGCGCCTTCACGGCGGTGTCGAACTCTTCCTGAGGGGTGAGCAGCGGCGTGCGCCGAATGTCGCGCAGGTAGGCCTGCAGCGCGTTGGTCGCATCGCCGTCGGCGGGACCGAGGTCGCCCTTGCGGGCCTTGGCGCGCCCTTCGCCGGCATCGGCGTCGCGCAGCGCGCGGACGTCCTCGTCGTCGGATTCGCCGTCCTCGGCGGGATGCGCGGCCTGGCCGGCGCCGTCGGCCGACGCGCCGGCCTCGCGCTCGTCGGCCGGGTCCGCGGCGCCGTCGGCCGCGAGCTCGGGGGGCAATTGGAATCGGCCTGGATGTCCGGGGTGGTCCAGGCCTTCAGGCAGATGCCCGTCGGAGGAAGCGGCGCGTTGCAAGTTCATGTCGCGGCGCCTCCTTGAGCGCCTCAGCGCGCGGGCAGCAGCCTGGAAGGATCGATCGGCTTGCCCTGCTTGCGCACCTCGAAGTGCAGCCTCACCGCGTCCGCGTCGCTGCTACCCATCTCGGCGATCTTCTGTCCCTTGCGCACCACCTGGTCTTCCTTCACCAGCAGCGTCTGGTTATGCGCGTAGGCCGTCAGATAGTTCGTGCTGTGCTTGATGATGATCATGTTGCCGTATCCGCGCAACCCCGCGCCCGCGTACATCACGCGGCCATCGGCGGCGGCGAAGACGGGGTCGCCGGCCTTGCCGGAGAAGGCCAGGCCCTTGTTGCGGACCTCGTCGAAACCGGCCGCCACGGGGCCGGACGACGGCCAGCCCCAGCTGATGTCGTCGTCGTCCCTGGCGGCCAGCGGCACCGCCGGCGCGGTCGCGCCGCTGGCTGGCGCCGAGGCGGCGGCCGTCGTCGTCGCCGGAGCCGGGGACTTGCCATCCAGCGGACGGGTCTCGACCTTGGAGGTCGCCAGCGGCTTGGTGGTCACCGCGGTCGGGTCCACGCCCGGCGGGACCACGCGCAAGACCTGACCCACCTCGATCAGGTTGGGGTTCTCCATGCCGTTCCAGCGGACGACGTCGCGCCAGCCCTGGCCGTTGTCCATCGCGATGCGGATCAGCGTGTCGCCCGGCTTGACGGTGTAGTAGCCGGGTTTGCCGGCGTTCTCGGCGCCGGGCAGCGGTTTCGATTCGGGGGCCGGCGTCACGGCCGTGCCGGGGATCGAGGATTGCGCGGTCGAGCCCTTGCCGACGGGGCGGTCCTCCACCGGGGCGCGGTGCGGCGTGTTCTGGCAGCCCGCGAGCGCCATCAGCACCACGGTGGCTCCAAGCAGCGGAAGACGGAAGAGTTGTTGCATGCGCGCGTGTGGATCGTTGCGGAAAGGCCAGGCGCGGCGCCGTGAGGCGGCCGCGCTACAGGACCCCTGATTTTAGGGGCACGAACAGGACCGCTTCATGCAGGCTGCGCACGAAGCGCGAGCCCGCGGCGTCGCGGACATGGTCGATGAGGACCAGGACTTGCCCGCGGCCGCTGGGCGCGGTCATCGGCGCGACCAGCCGCCCGCCGGGCGCGAGCTGGTCCAGCCAGGCCTGGGGAATGTTGTCGCCGCCCGCGGCGGAGATGATGCTGTCGTACGGCGCGGACGGCGCGTGGCCGAGCATGCCGTCGCCGTAGACCAGCCGGACCTGGTGCTGACCCGCGAGAT
Source organism: Mitsuaria sp. GD03876 (assembly GCF_029840635.1). GTDB lineage: Bacteria > Pseudomonadota > Gammaproteobacteria > Burkholderiales > Burkholderiaceae_C > Roseateles. Next base: position 41,866 of record NZ_JAOCCU010000051.1, read on the forward strand.
TGGCGCGCGCCTTGTCGTGCAGCGGCCGCAGGCGCTCCACCGACACCACCTGTTTCGAGAGTTGCACCAGCAGCGCCGCCTGGTAGCCGCAGCCGGTGCCGATCTCCAGCACCTTGCCGAGGTGGCCGCGTTGCTGCGCGCCGGGCGCGGCCAGCATCAGCGCCATCATCCGGCCCACGACAGACGGCTTGGAGATGGTCTGGCCGTGGCCGATCGGCAGGCTGGTGTCCTCGTACGCCTGGGTGGCGAGCGCGGAGTCGACGAAGGCATGCCGCGGCACGCTGGCCAGCGCCTGCAGCACGCGCTCGTCGGCCAGGCCGTCGCGGCGCAGCCGCTGCACCATGCGCTGGCGCACGCCCGCCGAATCCAGGCCGAGGCCGATCGGCGTCGTCTGCCGGGCCTTGATGGCGGCGGCCTGCTGCCAGTGGCCCTGCGGC
>NZ_JAOCCU010000052.1 GCF_029840635.1 Mitsuaria sp. GD03876
GCAAGGTCTTCAACTTCAACGAGAAGCTCGACGAGAACGTCCTGAAGCCGGTCGCGACCGCCTACTCGGACCTCGTGCCGCAGCCGGCGCGCCAGGCGGTGGACAACTTCTTCGGCAACTTCTCCGACGCCTGGTCGGCGGTCAACCTGTTCCTGCAGGGCCGCTTCAAGACCGGCGCGACGACGACGATGCGGGTGGCGGTGAACTCGGTGTTCGGCCTGGCCGGCCTGATCGACATCGCCACGCCCTCGGGCCTGGAGAAGACCTCCGAGGACCTGGGCCGCACGCTCGGCTACTGGGGCGTCAAGACCGGGCCGTACATCGTCTGGCCGGTGCTCGGCCCGTCGTCGCTGCGCGACTCGGTGACGCTGCCGGTCAACGTGTATTACTCGCCGGCCTACCTCTTCGACGACGGCGAATACAAGTTCGCGATCAGCGCGCTGCAGCTGGTCAACACCCGCGCCAACCTGCTGCGCGTGACCGACATGCTGGACGGCATCGCGCTGGACAAGTACACGTTCATCCGGGACGCCTACCTGCAGCGCCGCAACGTCAAGACGCACAAGGAACAGGAAGAAGAGGATGACTACGAGGTCATCACGCCCGACGAGAAGCCTGTGAATCCCCAGGGCGACCGCTGAACCGCGGAAACAACCGGTAGCGTCTGCCCGCGGGCGGATGGTGAACCGGCACCGGACTTGCCGCGTTGCCGAGGGAGCCGTGTCATGAAAAGAGAGAGAGAAAGGACAAGCATGAATGCCACCAAACGACTGCTGATGAAGGCGCTGGTCTCGATCGCCGCGCTGAGCCCGCTGGCCTCGTTCGCGGCCGACGGATCCGCACCCGATCAGCTGATCAAGCAGCTGTCGATCGAGACGCTGGACGCCGTCAAGGGCGACAAGTCCATCCAGGGCGGCGACGTCAGCAAGATCATGCAGCTGGTCGACACCAAGGTCATGCCGCATGTCGACTTCCAGCGCATCACCGCGACGGCCGTGGGCCGCTTCTGGCGCCAGGCGACGCCGGAGCAGAAGCAGCGCCTGCAGGACGAGTTCAAGACGCTGCTGGTGCGCACCTATGCCGGCGCGCTGACGCAGGTGAAGGACCAGACCATCGCGATGAAGCCGATGCGCGCCGCGCCGGAGGACACCGAGGTCATCGTGCGCACCGAGATCCGCGGCAAGGGCGATCCGATCCAGCTGGACTACCGCCTGGAGAAGACCGACGCCGGCTGGAAGATCTACGACGTGAACGTGCTGGGCATCTGGCTGGCCGATCAGTACAAGAACAGCTTCGCGCAGGAAATCAACGCCAAGGGCATCGATGGCCTGATCAAGTCGCTGGCCGAGCGCAACGCGCGTCCGGCATCGGCCGCCTCGGGCGCGAAGAAGGGCTGAGGCGATGCTGAAGCTGCCGTCGCGGCTGCGCCTGGACAACGTGCCCGAGGAGTGGGCGCGACTGGAAGGCGCGCTGCGCGCCGAGCTGGCGCAGGTCGGCAATGCCGCCGGCCGCGGCGTCAGCCTCGATGCGAGCGGGCTCAACGACTTCGACTCGGCGGCGCTGAGCCTGTTGCTGAGCGCGCTGCGGCTGTGCGGCCAGGACGGCTGGCAGCTGACGCTGCTGCAGCCGCCGCGCGCGCTGCGCGAGCTGGCCCGGGTCTATGCGCTGGAACACCTGTTCTGGCCCGACGCGGCCGCGCCCGCCGAGCTCGCCTGAGCGCGACGACGCGTCCCCAATGAGAACGGGCCGCGGTTCATGGAACCGCGGCCCGTTTGCCTTTCATCAGGCGGCTCGTCCTGACGAGCTCGCCGCGACGCTCACTGCGCGTAGCGCTTAGTGCGCAGGTTGCGCTTGATCTCCTGCAGCATCGGGCGGAGGTTCTCGCCCAGCCGCAGCGCGACGCCGGTGGTCAGCACGTCCACCACGATCAGGTGCAGCAGCCGCGACACCATCGGGCTGTAGCGGTCGTAGTCCTCGGGGTGGTCGACGGCCAGCAGCACCTGGCCGGGCAACTGACCCATCTGGGCCAGCGGCGAACCGCTGGCGGTGATGATGATGGTCGTCGCGCCCTTCTTGCGGGCGATCTCGGCGGCGTCCATCAGGTCGCGGCTGCGGCCCGAGTTGGAGATGATCACCGCGCAGTCGCCCGGGCCCAGCATCGTCGCGCTCATCAGCTGCACATGGCCGTCGGCGCAGGCGAAGGTGTTGGCGCCGAGCCGGAAGAACTTGTGCTGCGCGTCCTGCGCCACGATGCCGGAGTTGCCGACGCCGTAGAACTCGATGCGCTGGCGCTGCCGCGCGGTCTCCGCCAGCGCCGCGATGGCGCGTTCGAAGGCATGGCTGGCGGCGTCGTTGCGGTAGTGCAGCAGCGCCGCGACGGCGTTGTCGACCACCTTGACGATCAGGTCGCCGGGCTTGTCGTCCTCGTCGACGGCGCGATGGACGAAGGGCACGCCCTCGTTGACGCTGCCGGCGAGCTTGAGCTTGAAGTCCGCCAGGCCGTCGTAGCCGACGCTGCGGCAGAAGCGCACCACCGTGGGCTTGCTGACATGCGAGCGGTCGGCCAGTTCGCTGACCGGCAGGTTCGCGAACGAGCGCGGATCCGCCAGCAACAGCTTGGCCACGCGTTGTTCGGCGGGCGGCAGCGCCGGGAGCGCCGCCTTGATGCGTTCGAGCATGCTCATCGCGTCAGCATTCCTCGATCCAGGAGTGGCCGTCGCGCGCCACCAGCGCGCTCGAGGCCGGCGGACCCCAGCTGCCGGCGACGTAGGTACGCGGACCGGTGCTGTCCTGCTTCCAGAAGTTCAGGATCGGCTCGACCCAGCGCCAGGCCTGCTCCTGCTCGTCGCTGCGCACGAACAGGTTCAGGCGCCCGGCGATCGCGTCCAGCAGCAGCCGCTCGTAGGCGCCGACGCGGGTGTGGGCGAAGGCCTTGTCGAAGTCCAGGTCCAGCGACACGGGGCTCAGCGCCTCGTTGCTGGAACCGCCCTTGTTGGCCATCAACTGCAGCTCCAGGCCGTCCTCGGGCTGCAGCTTGATGATCAGCCGGTTCGGGCAGCTGCTGCCCGGGAAGATCGGATGCGGCACCGGGCGGAAGTTGATGACGATCTGCGCGTCGCGCGCGGCCAGCCGCTTGCCGGTGCGCAGGTAGAAGGGCACGCCGGCCCAGCGCCAGTTCTGGATCTCGGTCTTGAGCGCGACGAAGGTCTCGGTGTGGCTGTCCGCGGGGATCTTGCCCTCGTCCAGGTAGCCGGGGACCTGCTTGCCGTCGACGTTGCCGGCGCGGTACTGGCCGCGCACGACGTCGCGAGCGACGCTTTCCGCGGTGAAGGGCTTGAGCGCGCGCAGCACCTTGAGCTTCTCGTCGCGGATCGCGTCGGCGTCGTTGCTGGACGGCGCCTCCATCGCGATCATCGTCAGCAGCTGCAGCGCATGGTTCTGGATCATGTCGCGCAGCGCGCCGGTGCCGTCGTAGAAGGGCCCGCGGGTACCGACGCCCAGGCCCTCGGCCAGCGTGATCTGGATGTTGGCGATGCTCTCGCGGCGCCACAGCGGCTCGAACAGCGCGTTGCCGAAGCGCAGCGCCATCAGGTTCTGCACCGACGGCTTGCCCAGGTAATGGTCGATGCGGAAGGCCTGCGTCTCGGCGAACACCGAGCGCACGACGCGGTTGATCTCCTGCGCGCTGGCCAGGTCGTGGCCCAGCGGCTTCTCCAGCACCACGCGCACGTTCTGGCCGTTCAGCCCGGCCGCGCCGAGCTGCTGGCAGATCTGCGTGAACAGGTGGGGGCTGGTGGCCAGATAGAACACGACCGTGTCGGCGTTGCGCTCGCCCAGCCATTCCTTGAGCCGCGCGTAGTGCTCCGGCTGGGACAGGTCCATGCGGCGGTAATGCACCAGCTCGGAGAAGCGGGCGAACTCGTCGTCGTTGGGCCGCTTGCCGGCCTCGACCTCCTGGAAGCGCTCCTTGAGCCATTCGCGGTAGCGCTCGTCGGACTGCTCGTCGCGGGCGACGGCCAGGATGCGGCCGCCCTCGGGCAGCTTGCCGTGGCGGAACGCCTGGAAGAGCGCGGGCATCAGCTTGCGCCAGGTCAGGTCACCGGTGCCACCAAAAAAGACGAGATCGAAGGACATGGGCGCGGCGCCCGCATCCGGGCGTAAGAGTTGTTGGCGATGTCTTGATGTAACGAAGTTACCGGAATTATGATGCCCCAGTTTCTTGGGCCGGTCAACGTGCCACCCGGCATCCGGACCGCTCGGCACGAGCGGGTCTAATACGGGGTTTCCCGCCTGCGGGCAAAGCCGATTCCCTCACTTCCGCCACGCTCATGAACCAGCTCGAACAACTCAAGGCCTTCACCACCGTCGTCGCCGACACCGGCAACTTCAAGCAACTGGCGCAGTTCACGCCGCGCGACGCGACGACCAACCCGTCGCTGATCCTCAAGGCCGTGCAGTCGCCGGACTACGCCCACCTGCTCGAGGACACCGTCGCCGCCAGCAAGACCGACGCGCTGGACCTGGTCGTGGACAAGGTGCTGGTGGCCTTCGGCCTGGAGATCCTGAAGGTCGTGCCGGGCCGCGTGTCGACCGAGGTGGACGCGCGCCTGAGCTTCGACACCGTGGGCACGCTGGCGCGCGCGCGCCGCCTGATCCAGATGTACGAGGACGCCGGCATCGGCCGCGACCGGGTGCTGATCAAGATCGCCTCGACCTGGGAAGGCATCCAGGCCGCGCGCGAGCTGGAGCTCGAAGGCATCCACACCAACCTGACGCTGCTGTTCTCCTTCTGCCAGGCGGTGGCCTGCGGCGAGAACGGCATCCAGCTGATCTCGCCCTTCGTCGGCCGGATCTACGACTGGTACAAGAAATCCGCCGGCGCGGCCTGGGACGAGGCCGCCAGCGCCGGCGTCAACGACCCCGGCGTGAAGTCGGTCGCCGCGATCTACAACTACTTCAAGAAGCAGGGCATCGCCACCGAGGTGATGGGCGCGAGCTTCCGCAACATCGGCCAGATCCAGGCGCTGGCCGGCTGCGACCTGCTGACCATCAGCCCCGACCTGCTGGCGCAGCTCCAGGCCAGCGAGGTGCCGCTCGTGCGCGCGCTGGACGCCGACGCCGCCAAGGCGCTGGATTTGCCCAAGGTTTCCTTCAACGAGGCGGCGTTCCGCTTCGCCCTCAACCAGGACGCCATGGCCACCGAGAAGCTGGCCGAAGGCATCCGCCTGTTTGCCGCCGACGCCGGCAAACTGGACCAGATGATCGAAAGCCTGCGATGACCGAGTTCCCGCGTTGCGACCGCAGCCCGACCTGGGCGGCCTTGCACACCCATTTCCAGCAATCCGGCCGCGCGTTCGACGTGCGCCAGGCCTTCGCGGCCGACCCGGAGCGCTTCGGCGCCTGGTCGCTGCAGGCGCCGGAGGTGTTCGCGGACCTGTCGAAGAACCGCATCGACGCCCGCGCGCTGGAACTGCTGCTGCAACTTGCCCGGGACGTGCAGCTGCCGGCGCAGCGCGAGGCGCTGTTCAACGGCGATCCGATCAACGCGACCGAAGGCCGCGCGGTGCTGCACACGGCGCTGCGCGCGCCGGCGGGGCAGGGGCCGTTCTCGGACGAGGTGCAGGCCTCGCTGGCGCGCATGCTGGCCTTCGCCGAGCGCGTGCGCGACCGCTCGGCCAGCGGCATCACCGACGTCGTGCACATCGGCATCGGCGGCTCGGACCTCGGGCCGGCGATGGTCGTCCAGGCGCTGCAGTCGTACGTGCCGGCCGGGCTGAAGCTGCACTTCGTCTCCAACGTCGACGGTCATGACCTGGCCCCGGTGCTGCGCGGGCTGGATCCGAGGACGACGCAGTTCATCGTCGCGTCCAAGACCTTCACGACGCAGGAAACCCTGGCCAACGCGAGGGCCGCGAAGGCCTGGTTCCAGCAGAACGGCGGCACGGACATCGCGAAGCACTTCGCCGCGACGACCAGCAACGCCAAGGCCGCCGCCGAGTTCGGCATCGACACCACCTTCGGCTTCTGGGACTGGGTCGGCGGTCGCTACTCGCTGTGGTCGGTGATCGGCCTGCCGATCGCGATCGCCGTCGGCGCCGACAACTTCCGCGCGCTGCTCGCCGGCGCGCATGCGATGGACCGGCACTTCCGCGAGGCGCCGCTGGAGCGCAACCTGCCGGTGCTGCTGGGGCTGATCGACGTCTGGTACCGCAACTTCCACGGCTTCACCAGCCGCTCGGTCGCGCCCTATCACCAGGGCCTGCGCCGGCTGCCGGCCTACCTCCAGCAACTGGAGATGGAAAGCAACGGCAAGGGCGTCGACCGCGAGGGCGAGCCGCTCGCCTTCGGCACCAGCCCCGTCGTCTGGGGCGAGGCCGGCACCAACGGCCAGCACGCCTACTTCCAGATGCTGCACCAGGGCACCGACGTGATCCCGGTGGAGTTCATCGCGGTGAAGACGCCGAACTTCGGCGACCACGTGCGCGGCGAGCTGCTGGACAAGCTCAAGGACCAGCACGTGAAGCTGCTCGCGAACTGCCTGGCGCAGTCGCAGGCGCTGATGCAGGGCAAGACCGCCGAAGCCGCGCGCGCCGAATCGGCGCCGACCGCGTCCCAGGACCTCGACCGCGATGTGCTCGCCCGCCATCGCAGCTTCCCCGGCAACCGGCCCAGCACGACGCTGTTGCTGGAGGCGCTGACGCCGTCCTCGCTGGGCGCGTTGATCGCGCTGTACGAGCACCGCGTGTTCGTCAGCGGTGCCGTCTGGAACATCAACAGCTTCGACCAGTGGGGCGTGGAACTCGGCAAGGCGCTCTGCAACAGCCTGCTGCCGCGCCTGGGCAGCGGCGACGCGTCGGGCCTGGACGGCTCCACCGCCGGGCTGCTCGCGAAGGTGCGCGGCTGATCCCTTCCTCCCCCTCAAGCAGTAGAGATCCCAACAGATGAAGATCGTGTTCGACTTCGGCGCGGTGCTGTTCCACTGGCACCCGCCGAGCTTCCTGGCCCGCGTCTGGGCCCATCGCGTCGCCGACGAGGACGTTGGCGCGGAAGTCGCCAAGGACTTCTTCCAGGCCTACAGCGGCGACTGGGGCGCGTTCGACCAAGGGCTGATCGACGCCCCGACCACCGCCGACCGCATCCATGCCCGCACCGGCTGGCCGCGCGAGGAGATCGTCGCGGTGATGGACGCCGTGCCGTCGGAGCTCAAGCTCATCGAAGGCACCGCCGCGTTGATCGGCGAGCTCAAGGCGCAAGGGCACACGCTGCACTTCTTGTCCAACATGCCCGAGCCCTACGCCGATTTCCTCGAGCAGACCTTCCCGCTGAAGGAGTGGTTCGTGTCGGGGGTGTTCTCGGGACGGGTCAAGCAGTCCAAGCCGTCGAAGGAAATCTTCGACCTGGCGCTCGAACAGTTCGGGGCGAAGGCGGAGGAGGTGCTGTTCCTCGATGACCATCCGGCCAACATCGCGAAAGCGAATGAACTCGGGTGGAACACCCATCTGTTCACGACGCCTGAGCTTGCTCGGCTGGACTTGGTGCGGCGGGAGTTGCTCCCGTCCTGAGATCACCGAGCACGATCGACCCAACCGGGGGCCCTCTTCTCCATGTCCCCCTTTGGCACCCTCCCGGGTGCCAAATTCCTCCTAATACCTCCGAAGAGGGCCCCCGGTCGGGTCGATCCAGGTGGGGGCGCCTTCTCTTACTTCGAGGCGTCGTCCTCGTTCTCAGTCGTCGGAGGGGCAGCGACGCGGAACGACTCGTCGGACCAGTGGCCCAGGTCGATCTGGCGGCAACGCTCGCTGCAGAAAGGGCGCCACAGGTTGCTCGGGGAGAAGAGACTGTCGCCACCACAGGTGGGGCAGGGGACGATGCGGGGCGCCGGCGTGGCAGGAATGAATCGTTCGGTCATGACGGTACGGCTTGTCAGGAACACAGGGTCAGTTCAAAAGTGGCGTCCACCGGCGCCGGTTTCAAGCGGCCATCCTCGTCCTGACGCATCAGCCGGATCGACACCATCAGGCGATGTCCGCTGATCTCGGGGATCAGCCCCAGGCTCGGATCGATCTTCATGCGCAGCAGCTGGAAACTCCGGCCCGGCGGCAGGCTCTGCTGGTACTGGCCCCCATGCGCCGCCACCTTGTGCGGCGAGCCGCTGTCCCGCAACAACCCCAGCAGCACGTTCAGCGCCTCGGCCATCGGCATCAGCGTCTGCGCCCACTGCATCAGGTCGTTGCGGCGGCGCACCGGCAGCAGCTGCTGCCACGCGTAGTACGCGGGAAGGTCGAATTCACAGGTGCCGCCCGGAATCGAGATCCGGCTCCGGATGCTCATCAGCCACTCATTCGTCGTGAGCGCGTGGCCCGCCTTGCCGGGCAACTGGTTGAGCTTGTCGAACGCCGCGTCGATGCGGCCGACCACCTCGTCCAACAACGCTTCCGAGACCGCCGGATTGCCGCGGTACCCATTGAATTGCGTGCGGTGACGGTCCAGGTCCTTCAGCAGGTCCGCCTTCAGGTCGGCCCGCGAGGCGACATCCATCACCTCGAAGATGGTGGCCAGCGCGAAGTGGTGGTCCATCGCGGTGTCGCGCGCCATCAACTGTCCCAGCCGATCGAACAGGTGTTCGAGCCTGAGCATCGTGCGGATGCTCTCGTTGAACGGGTATTCGTAGAGGACCAAATCGACCATCCCTTTGCGGCAAGGGGCCATTGTTCCACAGCACGCCAGCGCATCACCCCGATCGGGTGAGGGGTGGTCAGAACAAGGGACTGGTCAGCAGCGCCCGGACCTCATCGCGGAGTTGCGGCAGCGTGAGGCCGTCGTTGTGGATGACCGCGTCCGCGGCCGCGCGCCGCTGAGTGCGGGTCGCCTGCTGCGCGAGGATGGCCCGCGCCGCCGCTTCGCTCAGGCCCGAACGCGCCATCACGCGCGCGACCTGCGTGTCCTCGCCGCAGTCGACGACCAGCACGCGATCGACCTGTCGCCGCCAGCGGCCGGACTCGACCAGCAGCGGCACGTCGAACACGATCCGTTGCCTCGGCGCGGCAAGCGCCGCCTGGCGCGCCGTCTCGGCACCGATCATCGGATGCAGGATGCCCTCGAGCGCGCGCTTGGCCTCCGGATCCCGGAACGCCAGTTCGCGCATCGCGCCCCGGTCCAGCGCGCCGTCCGACGCGACGAAGGCCGCGCCGAAACGCGCCGCGATCGCGGGCATCGCTGCGCCGCCCGGCAACGTGAGGCCGCGCGAGATCGCGTCCGTGTCCACCAGCAGCGCGCCGCCGAACTCGACCAGCGCCGCCGCGACGGTGCTCTTGCCGCTGCCGATGCCGCCGGTCAGGCCGATGCGCACGATCCGCTCCGAGGCCGGCTCAGCCCGGCTGCAGTCCCAGCCAGACCGCGACCTGCGCGGTCCCGATCAGCAGCACCGCCAGGCCGCCGCCGGCCAGGAACGGGCCGAAGGGGACATACCGACCCTCGCGCAGCCCGCCGCTGACCTTGAGGCCGATGCCGACGACCGCGCCGATCAGCGACGCCGACAGCGCCACCGGCAGCACCATCTGCCAGCCCAGCCAGGCGCCCAGCGCGGCCAGCAGCTTGAAGTCGCCGTAGCCCATGCCTTCCTTGCCGGTCGCCAGCTTGAAGGCCCAGTAGATCGACCACAGCGACAGGTAGCCCGCCAGCGCGCCGATCAGCGCGTCCGGCAGGGAGACCGGAATCCAGCCCGCGTAGGCCGCGATCAGGCCCGCCCACAGCAGTGGCTGGTTGATGCTGTCGGGCAGCAGCGTGGTATCCCAGTCGATGCCCGCGAGCGCCACCAACGCCGCGGCGAAACCGCAGTACAGCAAGGTCGCCGGCTGTGGACCGAGCCGCCAGGCGATGCCGGCGAACAGCAGGCCGGTCAGCAGCTCGACGAATGGGTAGCGCGCGGAGATCGGCGCCCGGCACGACGCGCACTTGCCCCGCAGCCGCAGCCAGCCCAGCAGCGGCAGGTTCTCGTGCCACTTCAGCCGATGGCCGCAATGCGGGCAGCGCGAGGCCGGGCGGATCAGCGAGAACGCCGGCTGGCGCTCAAGCGCCTCGCGCAGCGGCACCGCCGTCGCGGCCAGGCGTTGGGCCTGGGTCGCGTCGAGGCCGGCGTGCGCGCGCAGATCGTCTTCCTGGGCCAGTTGGTCGGCGCAATCGGCCAACCAGGCTCGTCCCATCATGACCGGCAGGCGATAGATGACGACGTTCAGGAAGCTGCCCACGCACAGGCCGATCAGGCCGAGGTACGCGGGCGACAGCAAGGCCTCCAGCAGGGTCGGGTCCAGCACTCTTACACCACCGCGCCCAGCTTGAAGATCGGGAGGTACATCGAGATCACGATGCCCCCGATCAACGTGCCGAGGAACACGATGATGATCGGCTCCATGAGGCTGGACAGCGCCTTCACCGCGTCGTCCACCTCTTCTTCATAGAAGTCCGCCGCCTTGCCCAGCATGTGGTCCAGCGCGCCCGATTCCTCGCCGATCGAGGACATCTGCAACACCATGATTGGGAAGACGCCGGTCGTCTGCATCGACGTCGTCAGCGAGGCGCCGGTCGACACGTCGCGCTGGATCTTCTCCGTGGCCTCGACGAACACCGCGTTGCCCGAGGCGCCGCCCACCGAGTCCAGCGCCTCCACCAACGGCACGCCCGCGGCGAACATCGTCGCCAGCGTACGGGTCCAGCGCGCCACCGCGGACTTGTACAACAGGGCCCCGAACACCGGGATCTTGAGCAGCAGCCGGTCCATGAACTTCTGCATCTTCTCGGAGCGCTTCCAGCTCTGGAAGAAGAAGTACAGGCCGCCGCCGATGACGCCGAAGATCAGCCACCAATAGGCGACGAAGATCTCCGAGACCGCCATCACGAACAGCGTCGGCGCCGGCAGGTCGGCACCGAAGGACTTGAACACCGTCTTGAACGCCGGAATCACGAAGATCATGATCACCGCCGTCACGACGAAGGCCACGATCAGCACCGCGATCGGGTAGGTCAGCGCCGACTTGATCTTGCTCTTCAGCGCGACCGTCTTCTCCTGGTAGATCGCCAGCCGGTCCAGCAGCGCCTCCAGGATGCCGCCCTGCTCGCCGGCCTCGACCAGGTTGCAGTACAGCGCGTCGAAGTGCAGCGGATGCTTGCGGAACGCCGAGGACAGCGAAGTACCAGTCTCGACGTCCTGGCGGATGTCGTTCAGCAGCTTGGTCAGGCGGGGATTCGGACTGCCCCGGGCGACGATGTCGAAAGCCTGCAGCAGCGGCACGCCGGCGCGCATCATCGTCGCGAGCTGGCGCGTGAAGACCGCGATGTCCTTCTGCTTGATCGAGCTGCCGGAAGAACCCCGGCGCTTCTTCACCTTCGTGACCAGGATGCCCTGGCGCCGCAGCGACGCGCTGACGACTGCCTCGCCGCCGGCGCGCATCTCACCGCGAACGATCTTGCCGTTGCGGTCCTTGCCTTCCCACTCGAAGATGAATTCCTTGATGCCCTTGGCTGCGCCCTTGGCGCCCGCGGTGGTCGTTGCCATATCGCCTCCTGCCGTCGCGCCGCGAGCGCGGCGCTCCCAATCTTTGACTCGTTCGAACGGTCCCGGTGGCCCGACGCCAGACGCACGAACGCGGCACCCGCGGGCGCCGCGTCATGCGACAGGGCTCATTCGTTGGTGGCCGCCAGCACCTCTTCCAGTGTCGTGACGCCCAGCCGGGCCTTCACCAGCCCGGACTGCCGCAGGTCGCGGACGCCGTCCGCCCGAGCCTGCTCGGCAATGTCCATGGCCGTTCCCTCGGAGAGGATGATCCGCTGGATCGCCTCGCTGATGGGCATCACTTGGTAAAGACCGACACGTCCCCGATAACCATTGTTGCAATTCGAGCAGCCGACCGCCCGGTACGGCTTCCAGCTGCCGTCCAGGTCCGACTCGGTGAAGCCGCCGCGCAGCAGCGCGTCGCGCGGATACTCGGCCGGCACCTTGCAGTTCTCGCACAGCCGCCGCACCAGGCGCTGCGCGGTGATCAGCAGCACGCTGGACGCGATGTTGAACGGCGCCACGCCCATGTTCAACAGGCGCGTCAGCGTCGTCGGCGCATCGTTGGTGTGCAGCGTCGACATCACCATGTGGCCGGTCTGCGCGGCCTTGATCGCGATGTCGGCGGTCTCCAGGTCCCGGATTTCGCCGACCATGATGATGTCGGGATCCTGGCGCAGGAAAGCCTTCAGCGCCGCCGCGAAGGTCAGGCCGGCCTTGTCGTTGACGTTGACCTGGTTGATGCCGGGCAGGTTGATTTCCGCCGGATCCTCGACCGTCGAGATGTTGGTCCCCGGCTGGTTCAGGATGTTCAGGCAGGTGTACAGCGACACCGTCTTGCCCGAACCCGTCGGCCCGGTGACCAGGATCATCCCGTAAGGACGGTGGATGCACTGCAGCAGCCGATCCTTCTCGATCTTCTCGTAGCCCAGCGCCTCGATGCCGAGCTTGGCCGAGGACGGATCCAGGATCCGGATCACGATCTTCTCGCCGAACAGCGTGGGCAGCGTCGAGACCCGGAAGTCGATCGCCTTGGAGCCGAACTTCAGCTTCATGCGCCCGTCCTGCGGGACGCGGCGCTCGGAGATGTCCAGCCGCGAGATCACCTTGATGCGCGACGACAGCTTGTCCTTGATCGCGATCGGCGGCTGCGTGATCTCGCGCAGTTCGCCGTCGACCCGGAAGCGGACGCGGTAGTGGTACTCGTAGGGCTCGAAGTGGAGGTCGGACGCCCGCATGTTGATGGCGTCCACCAGCATCTTCTGCAGGAAGCGCACCACCGGCGCGTCCTCGACGTCGGTGATCTCCTGCGTCTCCTCGGGCGCGGCGGTCTCCTCCTCGGCGATGTCGAAGTCGAAGTCCTCGCCCGAGATCGCCTCCAGCGCCTCGGCGGTCGACGCGGCCGAGATGCCGAGCAGCTTCGTGAGCTTGTCGTGCTCGACGATGATCCATTCCGGCGTCAGCTGGGTCGCGAACTTGATGCGCTCGACGACCTCCTGCTCGGTCGGGTCCGCGCCGCCGATGAACAGCCGGTTGCCCCGCCGGGCCAGCACCACGACCTGGTACTGCGTCGCCAGCTTGGCGTCGATGATGTTCTGCGGGAGCTTGTGCGAGTCGATCGCGTTCAGGTCCAGCAGCGGCAGCGCCAGCGCGTGCGACAAGGTGTGGGCCAGGTCCGTCGGCGACACGCCGCCGGACGCGATCACGGCGGTGACGAAGCTGGTCTTCTTCTCCCGGGCCAGCTTGACCAGGTCCTCGGCGGCCTGCGGCTTGAGCTTGCCGGCATGCACGAGCACGCGGGCAACGCCGGACAGGGCGGACTGAGGAGGTTCGGCCAAAGTGGTGTCCACGGATATCGCCATCGGGTTGGGTCTTGCCGGACCCCGGCACGGACGCCGGGTCAGCCCCTCACTTTACCCCCATGAACGAAGGGCCGATGGCAGGGGCGTCCCTGGCATTCACCGAAGTCAGACGCTTCGTGCAATTTCGGCCTTGGTCACTGGAAATTGAGGGCGAAATGTGCGAGACCTCCACACTGGCCCCGTCGCGCGCGGCGCAAGGCCTGACCCCGCGCGCCGAACGCGCAAAGAAAAACGCCGCGAACCTTGCGATTCGCGGCGTTTTCGATGTCCTGGTCGGGGTGAGAGGATTCGAACCTCCGGCCTCTACGTCCCGAACGTAGCGCTCTACCAGGCTAAGCTACACCCCGTTTTTCGGTCACTCGATCGAGCGTTGTTTCAAGAACTTCTCTCTACCGACTGAGCCGCAAATTCTAGCAGGCTTTCTTTCCACTTGGAAAGGGGCAGCGACGACAAATGTTGAACCGCCTGTGCGACCTCCGCGCGGGCGGCCTCGCGCGTCGCTTCCAGCGCGCCGGTGCGGCGCACGATCGCGACGATGTCCTGCAGGCGCTCGACCTCGCCGTGCTCGATGGCATGGCGGATCAGCGCGCGGTCGCCGTCGGTGCCTCGCTCCATCGCGATCAGCAGCGGCAGCGTCGGCTTGCCTTCGCGCAGGTCGTCGCCCACGTTCTTGCCCAGCGACTCGCTGGTGCCTTCGTAGTCCAGCGCGTCGTCGATCAGCTGGAACGCGGTGCCCAGCGCCCGGCCGTAGCCGGCGCAGGCGTCCTCGAGCGCGGGCGGCGCGTCGGCCAGCACCGCGCCCAGGCGTGCGCTGGCCTCGAACAGCTTGGCGGTCTTGTAGCGGATCACCCGCAGGTAGCTCTCGACCGCGACGTCGGGGTCGTGCATGTTCATCAACTGCAGGACCTCGCCTTCGGCGATCACGTTGGTGGCGTCGGCCAGCACCTCGAGCACCCGCATCCGGTCCACCGACACCATCATCTGGAAGGCGCGCGAATACAGGAAGTCGCCGACCAGCACGCTCGCCGCGTTGCCGAACAGCGCGTTGGCGGTCTGCTTGCCGCGGCGCAGCGCGGACTCGTCCACGACGTCGTCGTGCAGCAGCGTGGCGGTGTGGATGAACTCGACCACCGCCGCGAGTTCGCGGCTGGCGGGGGAGTCGGCGCCCAGCGCGTTGGCGAACATCAGCACCAGCTTGGGCCGCATGCGCTTGCCACCCGCGTGAATGATGTAGGCGGAGATCTGGTTGATCAGCGCGACGTCCGAGCGCAGCCGTTGCGCGATCACGGCATCGACTTCGTTCATCTGCGCGTTCAGCGCCTCGAGGACCTCGGAAACGGGGGTAGAGGCAATGGGCTGCACTCTGGACTCACTGTGAGGGGAAGCGCGGATTATAGGAAGGCGCGCGCGCCGGTCGCGGGGAGCCGCCGAACCGCGTCGCCGCCGTGCCGGATTCCACGCCCGACGCCCGCCAGCGCCGATGGCCACGGGGCTCGCGCCGCCTCAGGGTTTGCATGGGGGAGGGGTCCTGTGCTACATTCGCGGGCTCTGCATTTCGGTGCGGTGTTTTTTCTTGGGCGATCGGCGGAATCCTCCCCGGCGCCTTCATGTGAAAGGGCTGATATGTACGCGGTCATAAAAACCGGTGGCAAGCAATACAAGGTTGCTGCTGGCGAAAAGATCAAGGTAGAACAGATTGCTGCGGAAGTTGGCCAAGAGATCGTGATCGACCAGGTGCTGGCTGTCGGAAACGGCGGCGACCTGAAGATCGGGACTCCCTTGGTTGCGGGCGCGAGCGTCAAGGCCACCGTGGTGGCTCATGGCAAGCACGACAAGGTGCGCATCTTCAAGCTGCGTCGTCGCAAGCACTACAAGAAGAGCCAAGGCCATCGCCAGACGTTCACCGAGCTGGAAATCAGCGCGGTCAACGGCTGATCCTCGACTCTCACGCAATCTGATCAAGGAGTAATCCATGGCACAGAAAAAAGGCGGCGGCTCAACTCGAAACGGCCGCGACTCGAAGCCCAAGATGCTGGGCGTCAAGGTGTTCGGCGGCCAGACCGTCTCGGCGGGTTCGATCATCGTCCGCCAACGCGGCACGAAGTTCCACGCCGGCACCAACGTGGGCATGGGCAAGGACCACACGCTGTTCGCGCTGATCGACGGCACCGTGTCCTTCGCTGTCAAGGGCGAAAACAACCGCTCCACGGTCGTCGTCACGGCGATCTGAGCTTGTTGATGTCCTGACGCCGCGACGCGGAGACCCCGGTCTCCGCGTCCGGCGGACCCAGAGCCCCGGCTTCGCCCGGGGCTTTGCTTTTTCCGGATGCCGATCTCCCGCGCATCCGCGCCGACCGCGAGTCCCGGCGAAACCTGACTCGCTCCGATTCAAAGCATGACCCCGCGCGGGAGCGCGGGGGCGTGAATTACGATAGCCCCGCTCCGGGACTGAAGGCCATCCATGAAGTTCGTTGACGAAGCCACCATTGATATCGCCGCCGGCAACGGCGGCGCGGGTTGCGCCAGCTTCCGCCGCGAGAAGTTCATTCCCTTCGGCGGCCCGGACGGCGGCGACGGCGGCCGCGGCGGCAGCGTCTTCGCGGTGGCCGACCGCAACCTGAACACGCTGATCGACTACCGCTACGCGCGCCGCCACGAGGCCCGCAACGGCGAAGCCGGCCGCGGCTCGGACCAGTTCGGCGCCGCCGCCGAGGACATCCTGCTGAAGGTGCCGGTGGGCACGATCGTTCGTGACCTCGAGACCGACGAGGTCATCGCCGAGCTGCTGGAGCCGGACGTGCCGGTGCTGCTGGCCAAGGGCGGCGACGGCGGCTTCGGCAACCTGCACTTCAAGACGAGCACGAACCGCGCGCCGCGCCAGAAGACGCCCGGTTGGCCCGGCGAGGTCAAGAAGGTCAAGATGGAGCTGCGCGTGCTGGCCGACGTCGGCCTGCTGGGCCAGCCCAATGCCGGCAAGTCCACGCTGATCGCGGCGGTCTCCAACGCCCGGCCGAAGATCGCCGACTATCCGTTCACCACGCTGTACCCGAACCTGGGTGTCGTGCGCGTCGCGCCGGAGAAGAGCTTCGTCATCGCCGACATTCCCGGGCTGATCGAAGGCGCCGCGGAAGGCGCCGGCCTTGGCCACCAGTTCCTGCGCCACCTGCAGCGCACCCGCGTGCTGCTGCACGTGGTCGACCTCGCGCCGTTCAATCCGGACGTCGACCCGGTCGCCGAGGCCAAGGCCATCGTCAAGGAGCTGAAGAAGTACGACGAGGCGCTGTACGAGAAGCCGCGCTGGCTGGTGCTGAACAAGCTCGACATGGTCCCCGTCGAGGAGCGCGCCACCCGCGTCAAGGACTTCGTGAAGCGCTACAAGTGGAAGGGCCCGGTGTTCGAGATCTCCGCGCTGACCCGTGAGGGCTGCGAGCCGCTGATCCGCGCCATCTACGACCACGTCGCCGCGATCCAGGCGCCGCCGGTCGAGGATCCCGACGCCCGCTTCGACGAGCCGACCATCGACCCGCCCAAGGCGTTCCAGGAGACGCGCAAGACGCGCGCCTCGAAGGCCAAGGCCGTCAAGGCGGCGAAGGCCGACAAGGCGGACAAGGCCGAGAAGCCGCCCGAGCGCGACCCGCGCTTCGATCCGCTGCCCTGACTTCCGGCTGAATCCCTCGACTCCCCGATCCTTCGCGCATGAGCAACGCCCAGCTGAACGACGAACTCCCCGGTGTCCTGAAGGACGCGCGACGCATCGTCGTGAAGGTCGGATCGAGCCTGGTGACCAACGAGGGCCGCGGCGTCGACGCCGAAGCCATCGGCAACTGGTGCCGCCAACTGGCCGAGCTGGCGCGCGAGGGGCGCGAGCTGGTGATGGTGTCCAGCGGCGCGATCGCCGAGGGCATGAAGCGGCTGGGCTGGGCCAGCCGCCCGAAGGAACTGCATGAACTGCAGGCGGCGGCGGCCGTCGGCCAGATGGGCCTGGCCCAGATGTACGAGACCAAGCTGCGCGAGCAGGGCCTCACCAGCGCGCAGGTGCTGCTGACCCATGCCGACCTGGCCGATCGCGAGCGCTACCTGAACGCGCGCTCGACCTTGCTGGCGCTGCTGCAGCATCGCGTGCTGCCGGTGATCAACGAGAACGACACCGTCGTCAACGACGAGATCAAGTTCGGCGACAACGACACGCTGGGCGCGCTGGTCGCCAACCTGGTCGAGGCCGACGCGCTGGTGATCCTGACCGACCAGAAGGGCCTGTACTCGGCCGATCCGCGCAGGGACCCGAACGCCCGCTTCATCGACCGCGCGACGGCGGGCAAGCCGGAGCTCGAGGAAATGGCCGGTGGCGCCGGATCCAGCATCGGGCGCGGCGGGATGATCACCAAGATCCTGGCCGCCAAGCGCGCGGCCAGCAGCGGCGCCAACACCGTCATCGCCTGGGGCCGCGAGCCCGACGTGCTGCTGCGCCTGGCCGCCGGCGAATCGATCGGCACCGCGCTGCTGGCGTCGACCGCCAAGCTCGCGGCGCGCAAGCAGTGGATGGTCGATCACCTGCAGCTGCGCGGGAAGGTCATCGTCGACGCGGGCGCGGCGATCAAGTTGCGCGAGGAGGGCAAGAGCCTGCTGCCGATCGGCGTGCAGGAGGTCTCCGGCGAATTCCATCGCGGCGACGTGATCGCCGTCGTCGACCTGGGCGGCAAGGAGCTCGCGCGCGGCCTGACCAACTACGGCAGCGCGGAAGCGCGGCTCATCGCGCGCAAGCCGTCGTTCGACATCGAGCGCGTGCTCGGCTACGCGGCCGAGCCGGAACTGATCCACCGCGACAACCTCGTGCTGCGCTGAGCGGCGCGGCGCATGAACAAGGGCACCCGCGGGTGCCCTTGTCGTTTCAGCGGACGATCAGTCCTTCGCCGGGTCCGGCGGGCCGTCGTGGACGACGTCCGGGGCCGGGGCCTCGTGCGCGCCATGGCCTTCGGGATGCGGCCGGTGGTCGCCGCGTTCATGGCGGAAGCCGTCCGGGTCGCCATGCCCGCCGTGCCGATCGCCGCGTGGCGGCGGACGCATCCCCGCACGCAGGTAGCGGTTGTGGTGGTTGAGCCGCGGCAGGAAACGCGCCAGTTCCGTCAGCGCCATCTGGTAGACGCCGCGCTTGAACTCGATCACCGCCTCCAGCGGAACCCAGTATTCATTCCAGCGCCAGGCGTCGAACTCGGGATGATCGGTGGCGCGCAGGTTCATGTCGCTGTCGCGACCCATCATCTGCAGCAGGAACCAGATCTGCTTTTGTCCACGGTAATGTCCGCGTGCGTCGCGCCGGATGAAATGGTCCGGCACTTCGTAGCGCAACCAGTCGCGCGTGCGCGCGATGATGCGCACGTGGTCTGCAGTGAGGCCCACTTCCTCATGCAGCTCTCGA
This sequence comes from Mitsuaria sp. GD03876, assembly GCF_029840635.1. Lineage (GTDB taxonomy): Bacteria > Pseudomonadota > Gammaproteobacteria > Burkholderiales > Burkholderiaceae_C > Roseateles. Next base: position 18,827 of record NZ_JAOCCU010000052.1, read on the forward strand.
AACATCGCCTGCTCGGGCGTTTCTCCATGCTTGATGCCCCCTTGGGGGAACTGCCAAGAATGGGTGCGTATGCGCTTGCCCCAGAACACCTCGTTCTTGTGGTTGAGCAGGATGATGCCGACGTTGGGCCGGAAGCCTTCACGGTCGAGCATAATCAACCTCAAATCATTCGTTGGATTGATTATTGCACCGGGGCTACAGCCCGGCGCGATCATCGCTAACCCTCGGTGGTGAACGGTTTTTCCGCGGCGGCATCGGCTGGCCGCGGACTTTTATTTTCTGCGCCCATGAAAGCCTCCCAGTTCTTCATCTCCACGCTCAAGGAAGCCCCCGCCGACGCGGAAATCGTCAGTCACAAGCTGATGATGCGGGCCGGCATGATCAAGCGCCTGGGCGCCGGCATCTACAACTACATGCCGATGGGCCTGCGCGTGATCCGCAAGGTGGAGAACATCATCCGCGGCGAGATGAACCGCGCCGGCGCGGTCGAGCTGCTGATGCCGGTCGTGCAGCCGGCCGAGCTGTGGCAGGAGACCGGCCGCTTCGACAAGATGGGCCCCGAGCTGCTGCGGGTGAAGGATCGGCATGGCCGCGACTTCATCATCCAGCCGACCTCCGAGGAGGTCATCACCGACATCGCGCGCCAGGAACTGCGCAGCTACAAGCAGCTGCCGAAAAACTTCTATCACATCCAGACGAAGTTCCGCGACGAGCGCCGGCCCCGCTTCGGCATCATGCGCGGGCGCGAGTTCACGATGAAGGACGCGTACTCGTTCGACCGCGACAAGGACGCGGCCGGCCGCAGCTACGACAACATGTACGCCGCCTACGGCAGGATCTTCGATCGCCTGGGCCTGCAGTACCGCGCCGTCGCGGCCGACACCGGCGCGATCGGCGGCGACCGCTCGCATGAGTTCCAGGTCATCGCCGAGACCGGCGAGGACGCGATCATCTACTGCCCCACCAGCGACTACGCCGCCAACATCGAGCTGGCCGAGGCGCTGTCGCTGATCGCCACGCGCGGCGCGGCGACGCAGGCGCTGGCGAAGACGCCGACGCCTGGCAAGGCAACCTGCGCCGACGTGGCCGAGCTGCTGAAGCTGCCGCTGTCGCAGACGGTGAAGTCGCTGGTGCTGGCCACCGACGAGGTCGACGAGCACGGCACCATCGTCAAGTCGCAGGTCTGGCTGCTGCTGGTGCGCGGCGACCACGACCTCAACGAGGTGAAGGTCGGCAAGATCGAGGGCCTGAAGGGCGGCTTCCGCTTCGCGACCGCCGCCGAGATCGACGCCCACTTCGGCTGCAAGCCCGGCTACCTGGGCCCGATCGGGCTGAAGCAGCCGCTCAAGGTCATCGCCGACCGCACCGTCGCGAACATGGCCGACTTCGTCTGCGGCGCCAACGAGGCGGACTTCCACTTCACCGGCGCGAACTGGGGCCGCGACCTGCCCGAGCCCGACCTGGTCGCCGACATCCGCAATGTCGTCGAGGGCGATCCGTCGCCCGACGGCAAGGGCGTGCTCGCGATCCAGCGCGGCATCGAGGTGGGCCATGTCTTCTATCTCGGCACGAAGTACTCGGCCGCGATGGAGGCGACCTACCTGGACGAGAACGGCAAGCCCCAGCTGATGGAGATGGGCTGCTACGGCATCGGCGTGACCCGGATCCTGGGCGCGGCGATCGAGCAGAACCATGACGAGCGCGGCATCGTCTGGCCGGACGCGATCGCGCCGTTCACCGTCGTGATCTGCCCGATCGGCATGGATCGCAACGAGGACGTGAAGGCGGCCGCGACGTCGCTGTACGACGAGCTGCTCGACCTGGGCATCGACGTGCTGCTGGACGACCGCGGCGAGCGCCCCGGCGCGATGTTCGCGGACTGGGAGCTGGTCGGCGTGCCGCACCGCGTGGTGATCTCCGACCGCGGCCTGAAGGAAGGCCAGGTCGAGTACCAGGGCCGCCGCGACGCGGCCGCGACCAAGCTGGCACCGGCCGACGTCGTCGCCCACCTGAAGCAACGCCTGGCGTGAGCCCGGCTCGTCCGCCGCAGCGCGTCGCGGCGGTGGACGCGCTTCGCGCGCTGGCGTTGCTGCCGGTCGTCGCGATCAACTGGGTCGGTTATCCGGCCTTGCCGGACGGCGGACCGCTCAGCCCGCCCGCGCCGGCCGATAGCGCGGTCGCGCTGGTCCTGTCGTGGTGCCTGCATGCGCTGGTGGCGGGCAAGGGCATCGCGATGCTGGCCTTCCTGTTCGGCTACAGCCAGGGGCTGTCCCAGTCGCGCGGCGTCGAGGCGCTGGCCAAGCGGCGTCGCCGGCTCGGCAAGCTGCTGGTGCTGGGCCTGCTGCACGGCACGTTGCTCTACATGGGCGACATCCTGACGCTCTACGCGGTCGCGGGCTCGGTGCTGGCGATGTGGGCCGGTTATTCGATGACCCGACTCAAGCTGCGGCTGCGCGTGCTGGTGGGGCTGGAACTGGCGGTGATCGCGCTGACGGTGGTCCTGTCGACGATGCCGTTGTCCAACGAGGCCTCGGTGCCGCTGTCGACGCCGGCGTCCTGGGGACTCTGGACGCTGCGCAACGCCAGTCATTTCCTCGCCACCACGATCACCTTCGTGCTGCTGGGCCTGCCGGTGCCGCTGTTCCTGATGACCGCGGGGCTGATGGCCGCGCGGCTGCGGCTGTTCTCGCATCCGCGCTGGGAGCCGGCCTTGCGGCGCTGGTCGCGCCGCTGGCTGTGGCCGGCGGTGGCGGTGAACGTCGCCTTCGGCTCGCTGCTCTGGCCGGGGCTGCGCGACGGCGACGCCGCGTTGACGAGCCGTTTCGCGATCTTCTACCTCTACCCGACGATGCTGCTGCTGAGCGCAGCCGTGCCCGCGCTGGTGCTGTGGCTGCGGCGCGATCCCCGCTGGCTTGGCCTGCTCGCGCCGCTGGGCCGGCACACGCTGACGCTCTACCTGTTCAGCTCGGTGCTGAGCTTCGTGCTGTTCGGCGGCGTCGGACTGGCTTGGCAGCCGGGCACGGCGGTCGCCGCCGGGCTGGCGCTGGCCTACTGGATCGGCGGCTTGCTGGTCGCGCAGGCGCTCGGACCGCGACGTTTGCCGCTGGAGCGCTGGCTGTCCCGCTGACGACGGGGCGCGGCGCCGTTATGCTGCCGCGCCTCGCCATTTCATGTCGATCGATCCCGATCCCGCTGTTCCCGTGACCGTTCCTGGCCCCAAGACGATCTCCCCGACCACGCGCCGCGCGTTGCTGCTGGCCGGCGCCGCGGCCTGCCTGCCGCGCCCGGCCCTGGCCGGCGCGCAAGTCGAGGAACCGCTGGCCGACGCCGTGCGTTCGGCGCTGTCCGCCGCGATCGCCTCGGACGCACCGCCCAAGCCGCGCTTCGACACGATCGAGCCGCGGCTGACCTACCTGCGCTGGCTCGGCGAGATGAGCGAGCGCATGAAGCGCAAGAAGAGCGAGGCGCAGACGCGGATCGAGTTTCTGGAGACGCTCTGGTACGAGAGCGCGCGGGCGGGCCTGGAGCCGGCGCTGGTGCTCGGGCTGGTGCAGGTGGAAAGCGGCTTCCGCAAGTACGCCATCAGCGTGGCCGGCGCGCGCGGCTACATGCAGGTGATGCCGTTCTGGACGCGGTCGATCGGCGACGGGCAGGTCTCGCGCCTGTTCCACATGCAGACCAACCTGCGCTTCGGCTGCGTAATCCTGCGGCACTACCTCGACATCGAGAAGGGCAACCTGTTCCTGGCGCTGGGCCGCTACAACGGCAGCCGCGGGCGGCCGGAGTATCCGAACATGGTCATGGGCGCCCGCAAGAGCTGGCTGATGCCCGGCCAGGCCTGAGGCGGCGCCGGGTCAGCCCGGAGCGGCCATCGAAGGCGCGAGCCCCTCGCGCCCCGGCGCGATCAGGCGTTCGGACGCAGTCCCTGCCACGCCTGCGGCGCGGCGCCCGGCAACTGCGCCAGCTCCAGCACCCGCTCGACGGTCTCGGCGACCATCGCCTCGATCGAGGTCGGATGCAGGTACAGCGCGGGCAGCGGCGGGAAAATGATCCCGCCCATCTCGGTGACGGCGGTCATGTTGCGCAGATGGGCGAGGTTGAAGGGCGTCTCGCGGACCATCAGGATCAGCCGGCGGCGCTCCTTGAGCGTGACGTCGGCGGCGCGGGTCATCAGGTTGTCCGACAGGCCATGGGCGACCGCGGCCAGCGTGCGCATCGAGCAGGGCGCGACCACCATCGCGGCGGTCGGGAAGCTGCCGCTGGCCACGCAGGCGCCGATGTCGCCGGGCGCATAGGCGAAGTCGGCCTCGCGCTCGAGCGCGTCCCGGGTCAGGCCCAGTTCATGGTGGGCGTTCAGGACGCCCGCCGGGCTCAGCACCAGGTGGGTTTCCGCGCCCAGCGCGCGGGCGCGGCGCAGCAGCTGGAGCCCGTAGGCGGCGCCGGTCGCGCCGGTGATGCCGACGATCAGGCGCGGACGCTGCGCCGCGGGGGCGGTCATCAGGCCTTGGCCAGCAGCTGCTGCAGTTCGCCGCTCTCGTACATCTCCATCATGATGTCCGAGCCGCCGACGAACTCGCCGTCGATGTAGAGCTGCGGGATCGTGGGCCAGTTGGCGTATTCCTTGATGCCCTGGCGGACGCCCTCGTCCTCGAGCACGTTGAAGGTCTTCAGCTCGGCGGCGCCGCTGGCCTTCAGGATCTGGATCGCGCGGCCGGAGAAGCCGCACATCGGGAACTGGGCCGTGCCCTTCATGAAGAGCATGACGCGATGGCCCTTGACCAGGTCGTCGATGCGTTGCTGAACGTCGCTCATGGCGGAATCCTCTGAAAGCTGGGGGAAGGCGTGTGCGGAAAGCGCGGCAGGCGTCGTGCCCAGGGTCCGCGCGATCCCGCGATTATCGGCCAGCGGGCAAGCCCGCGCTGGCGCGGGCCCTCAGGGATTGGCGGGAGGCGCCCGGGCGCCGGAGGCTCAGAAGCTGTAGCTGACGCCGACCTGCACGATCGGCTTGTAGCGCAGCTCCGGCGCGAGGTCCGCCTGCGGGGCGCTGTTGCCCAGGCGCAGGCCCGGGGCGCCGCCGCCGATCACGCCGACATCGGCGCTGAAACCCCAGCCGCCACGCAGCGAGTAGCTGGTGTAGCCCAGGCCGATGTAGGACAGCGACAGGTTGGGCTCGCGCTCCGGACCGGTCAGCAGGCTCAGGCTGCGCTGGCCCGCCGACAGCGATGGCGTGATCGTCGCGGCACGCCCCAGCGCCAGGCCGCCGCTGCTCTGCAGCAGCGACATCGGGCCCAGCATCAGCCCGCCGGTGGCCCGCAGGCCGCCGCGCGTGCCGGCGCCCAGGCCGGATCCCGTCAGGTAATAGTCCGCCAGCAGGTTGGCCCCCAGCAGCCGGCTGCCTCGGCGGGCGTCGAAGGACAAACCCTCGTCGTCCTGGCTCTGGCTCACCTGCAGCCGGGCCTGCCAGCTGGTGAAGGCGTGCGGATCAGGCTTCTTCAGTTGCAGGCCCTGCTGAGCCCACGCGGCACCGGCCATGCAGACACTGCCGGCCAGGACCACGGCAAGGCGCAGGATCAAGGGGGCGGCGCGCATGACAGGTCTCCCAGACTGACGACAACACCGGCTTCGGACACTGTCCTGAAACCGGCACCAGGTCGAACCATGCTACGCCCGAGCCGGTTACGGCGCCAGATCGAGTTGCGGGGGGAAACCGGCACTGTTGTGGAATCCCGGCGCTGGTTCTCGCAGTGTGGAAACAGTGTGTGAGGGAGGACACAGTCGATCGCGGGGGGCGGTCAGGCGGGCCAGCGGCCGCCGCTCACCCGAGGTTGGCCGCCGAGGTCGCGGCGGTTCTCCACGTCCGCGAAACCGCGTTCGCGCAGCAGGGCGGTCACCGTCTCCGCCTGGTCCCAGCCATGCTCCAGCAGCAGCCAGCCATCGGGGCGCAGCCATGCCGGCGCCTCGGCGACGAGGTGACGCAGGTCGGCCAGGCCGTCGCCTTCCGGCGTCAGCGCCATCCGGGGTTCGTGCCGGAGCGCTTCCAGGTGGTGGTCGTCGCCGGAAACGTAAGGCGGGTTGCTGACGATCAGGTCAAACGCCACTTGACCGGCCAGCGGCTCGAACCAACTGCCCAGGTGGCCCTCGACCGCCAAACCCAGCCGGCCGGCGTTGTCCAGGGCGACCGCCAGCGCGCCCGGGCTGGCGTCCACCATCCGGACCTCCGCGTCCGGCCGCCGGGACTTGATCGCCAGCGCGATCGCGCCGGTGCCGGTGCCCAGGTCGACCACCCGCGCCACCCGCTGGGCCTCGCGCCGCTCCAGCCGTTCCAGCGCCCACTCGACCAGCACCTCGGTGTCGGGACGGGGGACGAGCGTGTCGGGCGTGACGCGCAAGGTCAGGCCGAAGAACGCCTTGTCGCCGCTCAGGTAGGCCAGCGGCACGCCGTCCAGGCGCCGCGCCAGCCAGTGATGGAAGCGCTCGACCGCCGTGGCGTCCAGGACGTCGGCATCGTGCCCGATCAGCCAGGCGCGCGAGACCCCCAGCAGCGCCTGCAGCAGGTAACGGGCCTCGGCGCGCGGCAGGCCGGCGGCGACCGCGGCGCGCTCGGCGCCGGCGACGGTCAGGGGAACGCCGGCGGCGGCATCGGCCGCGCTCATGCCGCGCCGCCTTCCAGCGCCGCGAGCTGCTCCGCCGCCTGCGCCTGCTGCAGGCCCTGGAGCACGTCCTCGAGGTCGCCGTCCATGATCGCGCCGAGCTTGTACAGCGTCAGGTTGATGCGGTGGTCGGTCAGCCGGCCCTGCGGGAAGTTGTAGGTGCGGATGCGGTCGCTGCGGTCGCCGCTGCCGATCAGGCTCTTGCGCTGCGCGGCCTCCTTGGCGGCGCGCTCGTTGCGGTCCTTGTCCCGCAGCCGGGCCGCCAGCACCGCCATCGCCTTGGCCTTGTTGCGATGCTGGCTGCGGTCGTCCTGGCACTCGGCGACCAGGCCGGTCGGCAAATGGGTGATGCGGATCGCGCTGTCGGTCTTGTTGACGTGCTGCCCGCCCGCGCCGCTGGCGCGGAAGGTGTCGATGCGCAGGTCGGCCGGATTGAGCTGGATCTCCTCGGCCTCGTCCGGCTCCGCCATCACCGCGACGGTGCAGGCGCTGGTGTGGATGCGGCCCTGCGACTCGGTCGCCGGCACGCGCTGCACGCGGTGGCCGCCCGATTCGAACTTCAGCTGCCCGTACACGCCGTCGCCCTCCAGGCGCAGCACGATTTCCTTGTAGCCGCCGAGGTCCGATTCATTGGCCGACAGGATCTCGCAGCGCCAGCCCTGGGCTTCCGCGAAGCGGGTGTACATGCGGGTCAGGTCGCCGGCGAACAGCGCCGACTCGTCGCCGCCGGTGCCGGCGCGGATCTCGAGGAAGGCCGGCCGAACGTCGTCCGGATCCTTGGGGATCAGCGCGAGCTGCAGTTCCTGGTCGAGCCGCGCCAGGTCGGCCTGGGCCGACGCGATCTCCTCGCGCGCCATCTCCGCCATCTCGGCGTCGCCGCTGTCGAGCAGCTCGCGCCCCGCGGCCAGGTCCTGCTCGCGCTGGAGGTAGCGGCGGTAGCGCTCGACCAGCGAGGCGACTTCCGCCTGCTCGCGGGTCAGCGCGCGGTAGCGCTTCATGTCGGCGGCGATGCTGCCGTCGGCGAGCGTGGTGTCGAGTTCGGCCAGGCGGAAGCCGAGGCGGTCGAACTGGTGGCGCAGGGCGTCTTTCATGGGGAATCGGACAGGCGGCGGAAGGGCGGGCGATCGGGACGACCGGGGCGACCCGGGCGGTCGCGGGAGCAGCGGCGCGGGGCCCGGCAAGGGCGGCGCCAGGAGGCGACCACCGTCGCTAGGAGTCCGCCTCGTCGCCGAGCGTGCCGGCGCGCAGGCCCGGCATCTTCGCGCTGCCGCGCAGGAACAGCCGCGAGACCGTCTGCGCCATGCGCAGGCGCTGTTCGCCGTCGCTGCCGTTGAGCTCGGCCATCGCGCCGTGCAGCATCTTCTGCGTCAGCCCGCGCGCCAGCGCGTCCAGCACGCCGTCGATGTCCTCGCCCTTGGCGAGCAGCTTGCGGGCGCGCTGGATCTCGGCCTGGCGCCAGCTGTCGGCCTGCTGGTGCAGGGCCTGGATCAGCGGCACCGTGTGGCGCTGGTCCAGCCAGTGCACGAAGCTCTGGACGCCGGTCTCGATGATGGCCTCGGCCTGCTGGACGGCGGCCTGGCGCTTCTCGCCGGCGGTCTGCACCAGTTGCGACAGGTCGTCGACGGTGTAGAGATAGACGTCGTCGAGCTGGGCGACCTCCTGCTCGATGTCGCGCGGGACGGCCAGGTCGACCATGAACATCGGCTTGTGGCGGCGCTTCTTCAGCGCGCGCTCGACGGCGCCCAGGCCGATCAGCGGCAGGCTGGACGCGGTGCAGGAGATCACCGCGTCGAATTCATGCAAGCGGCCCGGCAGGTCCGCCAGGCGGAAGGCCTCGGCGCCGAGGTGGGTGGCGAGCTTCTCGCCGCGCTCCAGCGTCCGGTTGGCCACGGCGATCGACTTCGGGCCCTTGGCCGCGAAATGCGTGCCGACCAGCTCGATCATCTCGCCCGCGCCCACGAGCAGCACCCGCAGGTCGGCCAGGTTCTCGAACAGCTGCGCGGCCAGCCGGACCGACGCGGCGGCCATGCTGATCGAGTGGCTGCCGATCTCGGTGGAACTGCGCACCTCCTTGGCCACCGAGAAGCTGCGCTGGAACAGCTGGTGCAGCGTCGTGCCGAGGGTGCCGGCGGAGTCGGCCTCGCGCACCGCCTGCTTGAGCTGGCCCAGGATCTGCGGTTCGCCCAGCACCATCGAGTCCAGCCCGCTGGCGACGCGGAACGCGTGCCGCGCCGCGGCGCCGCCGCCCTCGACGACATAGGAATGGTCCATCAGCGTCGCGCTGCCGACGCCGCCCGTCTGGGCCAGCCAGTCGACGGCGGGGCGGATCATGTCGGCGTCCCCGGCGACGTAGAGCTCGGTGCGGTTGCAGGTGGAGAGGATGGCGGCCTCGGCCGCGACGGCGCTGGCGCGGCGGCGCCCGGCGTCCATCTGGTCCTGGAAACGCAGCAGCGTCGGCGCCAGTTGCTCGAGCGTGAACGCGAAACGTCCGCGCAGGTCGAGCGGCGCGGACGTGTGGTTCAGACCGAGGGCGAAGACGGACATGGCGCGATTATAAAATTCCGCCCCGGTCCGTGCGCCGCACGGGTCTTGGCGGCGCGCTCATCGCCCGGGGAAACGTCAAGAACGGCGCTTTCACCGCGATTTCCGTCCATTTTTCCTCTCGCCCGGAGCGAACCGACTCGTGGATCCACTCGACGCCGTCTGGCACCTCGGCAACCTGTTCCTGCCCGCCTGGGGCGTGGCCGCGCTGATGGCGCTGGCGCTCAAGATGATCTGGCGCAAGACCGTCGCCGGCCTGTCGTGGCGGACGCTGGCCGCCTGGGGCGGCCTGGGCGGGACGCTGGGCATCGCCGCGGCGCTGATGCTGACCGGCCGCGACGGCACCATGGCCGGCTACGGCCTGATGCTGGTCGGCGTCACCGTCGCCCAGTGGGGCGTGAGCTACAAGCGATAGGGCCCGACGCCCATACGCCGGCCCACACGCCGGCCCGACCGCGGGCCCCGGCCCCCGGCGCTCAGGCCTCGGCGACCGGCACCTCGCCGCGCAGCGAATGCGCGAAGGCCTCGGTGATGCGCAGCGGGATGATCTGGTGCATCAGCCGCTCGTGGCCCTTGAAGTTGACGATGCGGTTGCACTCGGTGCGGCCCATCAGCTCGGTGGCGTCCTTGCGGGCGTGGCCCGACACCAGCACCGGCACCGTCTTGCCGACCATGCTCTCGTTGTAGCGGACGGCGGTGGCCTCGATCTCGGCCTGCAGCTCCTGCAGCCGGCGCACCTTGACCTCGTGGGGCGTGGCGTCGGCCAGGTTGGCCGCCGGCGTGCCGGGACGCGGGCTGAAGATGAAGCTGAACGAGGCGTCGAAGGCGACGTCGCGCACCAGCTGCATCGTCTTCTCGTGGTCCTCGTCGGTCTCGCCGGGGAACCCGACGATGAAGTCCGAGGCGACGCGGATGTCCGGGCGCACCGCGCGCAGCTTGCGCACGATGCTCTTGAACTGCAGCGCGGTGTAGCCGCGCTTCATCGCCATCAGGATGCGGTCCGAGCCGTGCTGCACCGGCAGGTGCACATGGTTCACCAGCTGCGGGATCTTGCCGTAGGCGTCGATCAGGCGCTGGCTGAACTCGTTGGGATGGCTGGTCGTGTAGCGGATGCGCTCGATGCCGGGGATCTCGGCCACGTACTCGAGCAGCAGCGCGAAGTCGGCGATCTCGTCCGAGTCGCCCATCGCGCCCCGATAGGCATTGACGTTCTGGCCCAGCAGCGTCACTTCCTTGACGCCCTGGTCGGCCAGGCCGGCGACTTCCTCGAGCACGTCCTCGAACGGCCGGCTGACCTCCTCGCCGCGGGTGTAGGGCACCACGCAATAGGAGCAGTACTTGGAGCAGCCCTCCATGATCGAGACGAAGGCCGAGGCGCCCTCGACCTTGGCCGGCGGCAGGTTGTCGAACTTCTCGATCTCGGGGAAGGAGATGTCGACCTGCGGCTTCAGGAGCTGCTGGCGCTGGGCCAGCATCTGGGGCAGCCGGTGCAGCGTCTGCGGGCCGAAGACGACGTCGACGTAGGGCGCGCGCTCGATGATCGCGGCGCCTTCCTGGCTGGCGACGCAGCCGCCGACGCCGATCATCACGCCCTTGGCCTTGAGGTGCTTGATGCGGCCGAGGTCGGAGAACACCTTCTCCTGGGCCTTCTCGCGCACCGAGCAGGTGTTGAACAGCACCAGGTCGGCCTGCTCGACGTCGGTGGTGGGCTCGTAGCCCTCGGCGGCGCGCAGCACGTCGGCCATCTTGTCCGAGTCGTACTCGTTCATCTGGCAGCCGAAGGTCTTGATGAAGACTTTCTTGCTCATGGGGAACTCCGGGAAAACGGTCGCGGCAATGGCGCGAAGGCCCGCGGCCGCCCTCCCGGGGCGCGCGGGCCGGACATCAAGGGATCAGGGCTTGCGCCAGACCTGGCTGGCCTGGTCGAAGACCAGCTTGGAGGCCTGCTCGGGCGTGCTCGGCCAGGACTTGTTGGCCAGCTCGACCTCGTTGAGGACCCAGATGTCCAGCAGCAGGCCGCTGATGTCCGTCGTGTACAGGACGGTGAGCTTCTGGTCGTAGAGCGAGCCCGGGGTGGCGACCAGGTCGACCGCGTTGCGGATCCGCGCGCCGGGGGCGAGGCGCACCGGCTTGCCGTTGAGCTTGGCGTCCGGCATGACGCCGATGACGAGCTCGCCGCGCAGCGCGCGCTGCGGGAAGTAGCGGTGGCCGGGAACGATCTGCGCCTGCGCGGCGGTGGGCGTCGCGATCGACGCGACACCGGCCAGGACGGCGGCGACGGAGAGCAGGGCGGTGCTGGCGGCCATCGCCGTCAGCGAACGACGGCGGGGCGAAGCGGGCGGTGCACAGCGGTACATGGTGTAGATCCAGTGGCTGCGGAAATGCGCAAGGGCGCAAGTGTAGCGGCGAGCGCTCCGGCGCCCGGGCCCGGGGTTGGACCGGCCGGGCGGTGGCCGCGAGGGCCGGATGCGCCTGGGAGGCCTGGGGGCGCCTTGAAGGCGGCTCAGAGCCGGCCGGCCGCGGCGGCCTGGGCGACGGCGGCGGGCGCCGGCTCCGGCAGCACGTACACGACGCCGGCCCCGTGGCCCAGCACCGGCGTGACGACGCGGTCGAAGAACTCGCCGGCGACGACCACGCAGCCCAGCGAGATCCGGTTGTCGTCCGGCGACGCCGAGGCCAGGCGCTCGGCGCGGCGCTCGCGGGCGGGGCTGGGCCGCAGGCGATGGATCGCGAACGCGGCGTCGTAGTCGACCCAGATGACGGTCTCGCCCTTCAGGTTGGGACCGGGCTGGCTGTCGTAGCGGCCGGCGGGCGTGGTGCGCAGCGCCGGCGGAATGCCGCTGGTCACCATCGCGCCGACACCCGGCGCGACGCTGTCGCCGCGCGCCAGGCCCAGCAGCGCCGGGGCGGCGCCGGCCAGCCGGCCGTCGGCGAAGAAGACGAAGAGCTTGGCTTCCTTCTTGTCGACGACGGCGAACGGCCGGCCCTGGGCGTCGGCGTGGTCGAAGGCGGACACCGCCATCGCGCGGGCCTCGGGCGAGGCGGGCTCGCCGCGGAAGTCGACGGCGAACGGGGACGGAGAAGGCGAAGGGGACGGCGAGCGGGTCGTCTCCACGAGCGCGGGCGCCACGGCCGGCCGGGCAGGCACGGCGGCCGGGCCGATCGCCGGCTCGGCGTACGCGTGCGACGCGCCCAGCGACAGCGCGATCGCCGCGGCCGCCGCCATCAGCGGCATCGCCGCCTGCATCACCCAGACAAGCCCGCGCCGCGGCGCGGATCCCAACGACCCGATCGACTTCATGAACTGCCCGATGTCTTTCTGGCGGACCGGATTTGTCTGCTCCGGCAAGGAAGCCGGGCTGTCCGCTGGGGCCGCATATTAAGGAGCGACAGACGGTTTCAACTGTCGATGAATGCGCGCAAAGGCCGGGACTTTCCCGCGAATTTGTAAACCGGGCGAAGAGCGGCAGGAATCGACGGTCGGCAGGTGCGCCAAGGGAACTTCCCCATGGTTCCCCATGGTTCGCCCGTACGCGTACGGTCATTACCGTGCAGCAACATGGGTGACTCGGGCGACACAGAAAATCCGCGTCCGGATTCACCGATTTCCAGAACCTAGAGAACGACGATGACGACGATCGTGGGGAGCCGGCCATGCTGATGGAAGCGGTGCGCATCGCGCTACGACGCCCATACACCTTCTTCGTGCTGGCGCTGTTGCTGCTGATCCTGGGACCGCTGGCGGCGATGCGCACGCCGACCGACATCTTCCCGGAGATCCGGGTGCCGGTGATCGCGGTGGCCTGGCAGTACACCGGGCTGCCGCCGGACCAGATGGCGGGGCGGATCTCGACGCTGTTCCAGCGCTCGCTGACGACCACCGTCAACGACATCGAGCACATCGAGGCCAACACCTATCCCGGCGTCTCGGTGGTGAAGATCTTCTTCCAGCCGGGGGTGAACATCTCGGTGGCGAACGCGCAGGTCACCGCGATCGCGCAGGTGGCGGTGCGGCAGATGCCGGCTGGCACGACGCCGCCGCTGATCCTGAACTACAACGCCGCGACGGTGCCGATCCTGCAGCTGGCGCTGTCGGGCAAGGGCCTGTCGGAGCAGCAGCTGTTCGACCTGGGCTTCAACACGATCCGCACGCCGCTGGTGACGGTGCCCGGCGCCGCGATCCCGCTGCCGTACGGCGGCAAGCAGCGCCAGGTGCAGATCGACGTCAACCCGGCGGCGCTGCAGGCGCGCGGGCTGTCCGCGCAGGACGTCGCCAGCGCGCTGGCCACGCAGAACGTGCTCACCCCGATCGGCACGCAGAAGATCGGCGAGCTGGAGTACACGCTGCAGCTCAACAGCGCCCCGTCCGCGATCGAGGACCTGGGCCGGCTGCCGGTGAAGGTGGCGGGCGGCTCGACGATCTACCTGCGCGACGTCGCCGACGTGCACGACGGCAACGCGCCGCAGACCAACATCGTCCACGTGGACGGCGGGCGCTCGGTGCTGATGTCGGTGCTGAAGAACGGCGCCGCGTCGACGCTGGCGATCGTCGACGGCGTGCGCGCCCGGCTGGCCGAGCTGCGGCCCTCGCTGCCCGACGAGCTCGAGGTCAAGCCGATCAACGACCAGTCGGTGTTCGTGCGCGCCGCCATCAAGGGCGTGGCGATCGAAGGGGCCATCGCCGCCGCGCTGACCAGCGCGATGATCCTGCTGTTCCTGGGCAGCTGGCGCTCGACGGTGATCATCGCGGTGTCGATCCCGCTGTCGATCCTGGGCTCGATCCTGGGCCTGGCGGCGATCGGCGAGACGCTGAACCTGATGACGCTCGGTGGCCTGGCGCTGGCGGTGGGCATCCTGGTCGACGACGCGACGGTGACGATCGAGAACATCAACTGGCACCTGGAGCACGGCAAGGGCGTCGAGGACGCGATCATGGACGGCGCGCGCCAGATCGTGACGCCGGCCTTCGTCTCGCTGCTGTGCATCTGCATCGTGTTCATCCCGATGTTCTTCCTGGAAGGCGTGTCGCGTTTCCTGTTCGTGCCGATGGCCGAGGCGGTGATCTTCGCGATGGTGTGCTCCTTCATCCTGTCGCGCACGCTGGTGCCGACGATGGCGAAATACCTGCTGCGGCCGCACGCGCCGCTGACCGACGGCCATGGCCACCTGGCGCAGCCGCCGTCGCGCAATCCGCTGGTGCGTTTCCAGCGCAACTTCGAGGCCCGCTTCGAGCGCGTGCGCGAGAGCTACCGCCAGCTGCTCGAGACGGCGCTGGGCAGCCGCAAGCCCTTCCTGATCGGCTTCGCGGCGGTGGTGCTGGTGTCCTTCGCGCTGGTGCCCTTCATCGGCAGCAACTTCTTCCCGCAGGTCGATTCCGGCCAGATCCTGATGCACGCGCGGGTGCCGGTGGGCACGCGGGTCGAGGAGACCGCCGCGCGCTTCGCGCGGATCGAGCAGGCGATCCGCCGCGTGATCCCGTCGGACCGGATCGAGACGATGGTCGACAACATCGGCCTGCCGCCGTCGTCGATCAACCTGACCTACAACAACACCGGCGTGCTGGGCACCTCCGACGGCGACTTCCAGATCGCGCTGAAGGAAGGCCACGCGCCGACGGCCGACTACGTGCGCCAGCTGCGCGAGGTGCTGCCGCGCGAGTTCCCGGACACGACCTTCTCGTTCCCGCCGGCCGACATCGTCAGCCAGATCCTGAACTTCGGCGCGCCCGCGCCGATCGACGTGCAGGTGCGGGGCCGCGACGTCGACGCCAACTTCGCCTACGCGCAGCGGCTGCTCAAGCGGATCAAGGCGATCCCGGGCGTGGCGGACGCGCGCATCCAGCAGTCCAACCAGGCGCCGGTGTTCAACGTCGACGTCGACCGCACGCAGGCGCAGCTGCTGGGCCTGACCACGCGCGACGTGGCCAACAGCCTGGTGGTGAACCTGGCCGGCAGCAGCCAGGTCGCGCCGACCTTCTGGCTGAATCCGCAGAACGGCGTCAGCTACTCGATCGTGATGCAGACGCCGCAGCACCAGCTCGATTCGCTGGCCGCGCTGGGCAACCTGCCGATCGGCAACGGCGCGGCCGCGGGCGGCGCGACGCTGGGCGGGCTGGCCAGCTTCCAGCGCGCGACCGGTCCGGCGCTGATCAGCCAGTACGACGTGCAGACGATGGTGCAGATCCATGCGACGACGCAGGACCGCGACCTCGGCGCGGTGGCCGGCGACATCCGCCGCGTGCTGGCCGAGCTCAAGGGCGAGGTGCCCAAGGGGTCCAACGTGCAGCTGCTGGGCCAGGTGCGGACGATGGACCGCGCGTTCTCGGGCCTGCTGTTCGGGCTGCTGGGCGCGGTGGTGCTGATCTACCTGCTGATCGTCGTGAACTTCCAGTCCTGGCTGGACCCGGCGGTGATCGTGTCGGCGCTGCCGGCGGCGCTGGCGGGCATCGTGTGGATGCTCTTCGCGACCGGGACCACGCTGTCGGTGCCCGCGCTGACCGGGGCGATCATGTGCATGGGCGTGGCCACGGCCAACAGCGTGCTGGTGATCAGCTTCGCGCGGGAACGGCTGGAGGTCCTGGGCGACGCCACCACCGCGGCGCTGGAGGCCGGCTTCGTGCGCTTCCGCCCGGTGCTGATGACGGCGCTGGCGATGGTCATCGGCATGCTGCCGATGGCGCTGGGCCTGGGCGAGGGCGGCGAGCAGAACGCGCCGCTCGGACGCGCGGTGATCGGCGGCCTGGTGTTCGCGACCTTCGCGACGCTGGTCTTCGTGCCGGTGGTCTTCAGCCTCGTGCATCGCCACCACCGTCACCACCGCGAGGCCGCGGACGCGGCTTCCCCTGAATCGAACGACTTGACCGCCGGCGCCGCGACCGCGCTGCCCGGGGCCGGAGATCCTTCCCATGCGAACTGATGCCCCTTCCGCCGTCCCGGCGTCCCGTCCGCCGCGCTTCAAGCTGGCCGCGACCGTCGCGGCGGTGCTCGCGATCGCCGTGGTGGCGGCGGGCCTGTGGGCCCGCAAGTCCAACGCCGAGCAACTGCAGACCACGGCCGCCGAGCGCGGCCAGCCCAGCGTCGCGCTGGTCGCGCCGCAGCCGCTGGCCGAAGGCGGCCTGGAACTGCCCGCGCGCATCGAGGCCTGGTCGCGCGCGCCGATCTACGCGCGCGTCAGCGGCTACCTGAAGCGCTGGAACGTCGACATCGGCGGCAAGGTCCAGGCCGGGCAGCTGCTGGCGGAGCTCGAGACGCCCGACCTCGACCAGCAGCTGATGCAGGCCAAGGCGGAGCTCGCGACCGCGCGCAGCAACGCGGCGCTGGCGGCGAGCACCGCCAAGCGCTGGCAGGGACTGCTGGCGTCGGACTCGGTGTCGAAGCAGGAAGTCGACGAGCGCACCGGCGACATGACCGCCAAGCAGTCGCAGGTCGCGGCGCTGCAGGCCAATGTCGACCGCATCGAGGCGCTCAAGCGCTTCACACGGCTGACCGCGCCATTCGACGGCGTCGTGACCGCGCGCAACACCGACGTGGGCGCGCTGATCAACATCGGCGGCGCGCCGGGCAGCGAGCTGTTCGTCGTCTCCGACATGCGGCGGCTGCGGGTCTACGTCAACGTGCCGCAGCGCCAGGTCGCGCAGGTGCGCGTGGGCGACAAGGCGGTGCTGACGGTGCCGGAGCGGCCGGGCCGGCGTTTCGCGGCGACGGTGCAGTCGCTGGCGCAGTCGATCAACACGGCCAGCGGCGCGATGCTGGTGCAGCTGGCCGTCGACAACGACAAGGACGAGCTGCTGCCGGGCGGCTTCGCGACGGTGCGCTTCGACGGCAACGGCGCCTCGGGCGGCGCGCAGGCGGGCACGAATGGGGCGGGCGGCGTGTCGCTGCCGCCAGGCGCGGTGATCATCAACAAGGACGGGGTGCAGGTCGCCACCGTCGACGCCGGCAACCGGGTGCGGCTGCGCAAGGTCACGATCGCGCGCGACATGGGCACGCGCATCGAGCTGGGCGCGGGCCTGACCGCGGCGGACCGCGTCATCGCGAATCCGCCGGACGGCATCGCCGAGGGCGACGTGGTGCGCATCGCGCAGGCGTCCGCGACGCCGAACGCCCCGGCCGCGTCCGCGAAGGGGCGCCCGTGATCCCGCGCCGCCGCGTGTCGGCGACCGGTGGGGTCGTCGCCGTGCCCGTTTTCGCACCCGACGCCATGCCGAATGCCGTGTCCGGCGCTGCGCCCAACGCCGTGCCTGGCGCAGTGCGGCGGGCTGGCCTGGTCGCGCTCGCGTTGGCCGCGCTGGTCGCCGGTTGCGCGCAGGCCCCGAAGGAGCAACTGCCCGAGGTGCCGATGGCGTCGGCTTTCAAGGAAGCGCGCGGTCCCTGGGTCGAGGCGGGCGCCTCGACGGCGGCGCCGATCGCGCTCGACGGCTGGTGGCAGGTCTACGGCGATGCCGAACTCGACGCGCTGCAGCAGCGGCTGGTCGAGAACAGTCCCGATCTCGCCTCGGCGCTCGCGCGCTACCAGCAGGCGAGGGCGGCGACCGACACGCTGCGCGCCGCGCAGTCGCCGACGCTGAACACCTCGCTCAACGGGCAGCGGGACCGGCAGTCGGAGAAGCGTCCGCTGCGGGTGCTCGGGCCGACGTCGCCCGATTGGTACAACAGCGCGACGCTGGGCCTGGACCTGAGCTACGAGGTCGACCTGTGGGGCCGCGTCTCGCAGCAGGTGCGCGCGGGCGTGGCGTCCGAACGCGCGGCCGCGGCGGACCTGGCCGCGGCGCGGCTGGCGCTGCAGGCGCAGCTGGCCGATTCGATGCTGCAACTGCGCGGCCTGGACCGCGACAACGCGTTGCTCGCCGATGCCGAGGAGGCCTATGCGCGAGCGTTCGACCTGATCTCGCGGCGGCACGACGCGGGCATCGCCTCGGGCCTGGACCAGGCGCGGGCCGAGGGCCAGCTGGAATCGGCGCGCTCCCAGCGGCGCCAGTCGCAGGCGCAGCGCGCGGTGCTGGAGCACGCGATCGCCGCGCTGGTCGGCGCGAACGCATCGACGTTCCGGATCGAGCCGTCGACGGCGCGGGACCTGGCGATGCCCGTGGTGCCGCCGGGCCTGCCGTCGACGTTGCTGGAGCGGCGTCCCGACATCGCGGCGGCGCGCCAGCGCGTGGTGGCCGCGACGGCGACGCTGGGCGCGGCGAAGACGGCGTTCTTCCCCTCGGTGGTGCTGAGCGCGCAGGGCGGATTCCAGAGCAGCGATTTCGGCCGCTTCATCGAGGCGCCCAATCTGTTCTGGGCGATCGGCCCGACGCTGGCGCTGAACCTGCTGGACGGCGGCCGCCGCAAGGCGGAGGAAGCGCGCGCGACGGCGGCGCTCGACGAGTCCGCACAGCGCTACCGCGGCACGGTGCTGGCGGCGTTCCAGCAGGTCGAGGACCAACTGGTGCTGCTCGACCGGTATGGCGAGGCGCTGGAGGCGGAGAAGAAGTCGGTCGACGCGGCGGAGCGCTCGCTGGCGCTGGCGACGAACCGGTACCGCGCGGGCGCGGCGGCCTATCTGGAGGTCGTGACCTCGCAGACGGCGGGCCTGCAGGCGCGGCGCAGCGCGGTGGACCTGGCCACGCGCCAGCGCCGCGCGACGGTGGCGCTGGTCCGGGCGCTCGGCGGCGGGTGGCGCGAGACGGCGGAGATGAAGGCGGACGCCGCGCGCTGAACGCGCGGCGTCGGGCCCCGGCGACGGATTCCGGTCGCTCCCGCAGGTCGTAACGCCAGACCGTTAAATGTAAAACGCCTTTCCGAAAACAGAGCCAGTCGTTAGTCTGCGCCCGTTGTCGACATGGCCGCGCCTGCGCGCTGGCGTGTCGGCACTGGCCGCTGCCCACGGCCACCGTCCCCGACGCGGATCCTGCGATCCGGGTCGCGCGCGACGGAGGGATCGGCAGTTGGGTTCCCGCATTTTTCGATTCACCGCGACCGGGTGAGGGCGCAGCCATGCCCGCGCCGGATCGCGCCAACGACATTGGGAGACTTTCGATGAAGAGCACCCGTTTCGACGCATCCGCTGAATTGGTCGCGCCGCGGCCGCCGCAGTCCGGCGCCTTGCGCGCGCCGCGTCCCGCCCTGGCGGCGATGGCCGTCGTCGTCGGCGCCGTCGCGCCGCTGGGCGTGGCGCACGCGGTCGACTGGCCGTCCGGCTTCTCCAAGTGCGCCGACGAAGGCGGCACCTGCAAGGTCGGCGACACCGCCCGCCAGGTGTCCTTCGGCGTCAAGGACAAGTGGGTCCTCAAGACCCTGAGCGGCAACGTCGCCTGCACCGCCGCGACCTTCGGCGGCGCCGATCCGAACCCCGGCGTGAAGGAGAAATGCGCGGTCGGCCCGACGGGCTCGCCAGCCCCCGCGCCTTCCCCGGCGCCGTCCCCTTCCCCCGCCCCATCGCCCGCTCCCGCGCCGTCGCCAGCGCCCGCCGGCCACAGCGGCGGTTATGCCGGCCAGGTCAGCGGCGGCGGCGCCGCGACGCCGGTCACCGTCACCACCGCGGCGCAGATGCAGGCGGCGATCGACGCCTACAGCGGCACCGGCGGCCTGGTGATCCGCTACGCGGGGACCTTCGACTTCGGCACCATCCCCGATCCCTGCGCGCAGTGGAAGAAACCGGCCGGCGCCGTCGTCGAGATCAAGAACAAGAGCAACGTCACGATCGAGGGCGTCAACGGCTCGGCGGCGAACTTCGGTCTCGCGATCAAGGCCGCGGCGACCAACATCATCATCCGCAACATGACGATCGGCCTGCTGCCCGGCTCCATCGACGCCATCGGCATCGAAGGGCAGAGCGGCAAGTTCCCGGGCTACGTCTGGATCGACCACAACACGCTGTTCAGCTCGACCGCCGAGTGCTCCGGCGCCGGCGACCTGGAGTTCGACGGCCTCATCGACAGCAAGGCCGGCGCGCATCACATCACCTACTCCTACAACCACCTGCACGACCACCACAAGGTCGGGCTGATCGGCTCCAGCGACAGCGACGCCAGCGACCGCTACATCACCTTCCACCACAACGTGTACAGCAACGTCGGCTCGCGCCTGCCGCTGCAGCGCGGCGGCTACACGCACCTGTACAACAACCTCTATTCGAAGGTGCTGACCTCGGGCGCCAACATCCGGATGGGCGGGTACGCGCTGATCGAAGGCAACTACTTCGAAAACGCGCAGAACCCGGTCACGTCGCGCGACAGCCCGTCGATCGGCTACTGGGAGCTGCGCAACAACAACGTGCGCGGCCCGGCCGACTTCGCGACCTACGGCATCACCTGGGTGGCCAGCGGCTCGAGCCCGTCGCGCGACGCCAGCGACTGGACGACGACGGCCAACTTCCCCGTCGGGATCCCGTATGCCTACACGGTGCACGCGCCGGCCTGCGTGAAGCAGAAGCTGCCCGGCGTGGCCGGGGCGGGGAAGAACTACGCGACCTTGAGTTGCGAGTGAGCGGAGCGCGCTGGCGCTGAGCCAGCCGGACGCGCTGCCGCCGGGCTAGCCGGGCGGCAGCGCGAAGTCTTCTTCGACGTCGCGCGCGCGCCGGTCGGCGCCTCGCTGGAGCAGGCGTTGCACCGGCGCGCTGGCGAGCAGGCGCAGCGCGCCACGGGCCATCGCGATGCCCCAGCTCGACTTCAGGTGCATCAGGCGGATGAAGCGCGGGCTCAGTTCCTGCTGCGTGCGCTCGGCGTAGGGCCGCAGCATCGCCTCGTAGGAACGGAACGCCTCCTCATGCGTCGCGCATCGATGGAGTTCGCCCGCCAGCACGTAGGCGCCGACCAGCGCCAGTGCCGTGCCCTTGCCGGTGAACGGCGTGGGGCAATGGGCGGCGTCGCCCAGCAGCACCATCCGGCCTTGGGACCAGGTCGAGGCCTGCACCTGGCTCATCGGGCCGAAGTAAAGGTCCTCCACGGCGTCCAGTTCCTCGAGCAACCGGTCCGCGATGCTGCCACGCCCGACCAGCGCCGCGCGCAATAGCGTCTTGGGGGATCGCCCCGTCGCGCCTCCCGTCTCTTTCGGATCGGACGGCGGGTTGGGGAAGGTGATCAGCACCGTGGTCACGGCCTCGCCGCCCGGGCGCAGGAAGATCATCGTGCCGCCGATGCCGTTGACCGACCGGGCCCAGAGGTCGTCCTGCGCGCGCCGGGGGATGTTGAAGAACGCCATGTGCGCGCCGAGGTCGCGCATCCGCGTCTGCCCGGCCAGACGCAGCGCGCGCGTCGACGAGTGCATGCCGTCGGCGCAGATCACGAGCTCGAAGGTCTCGGTGCCGCCGTCGTCGAAGGTGACGCGCACGCCGTCGTCCAGGTCCTCGAGCGCGAGGACGGACCGGCCGAAGCGGTACTCGCAGTGCGCGCGCGTGCTGTCGAAGAGCAGTCGCGCGAAGTCGCCGCGCAGGATCTCGAAGTCGCTGGTCAGGCCGCCGACGCTGCCCCGGGGGAACTCGGCGAAGAGGCGGCCGCGCTCGTCCAGCCACCGCTGGCCGCATTCGCGCGTGTTGCGCGCGAGGACCGCGTCCTCGAGCCCCATGCGCTGGAGCACGCGTTGTCCGGCGCCCTTGATGTCGATGTTCTGCCCGCCGTCGCGGAACGACCTGGCCTTCTCGACGACGACGACCTGGTGGCCCTGGCGATGCAGCCAATGCGCGCACGCCGGTCCGGCAATGCCGGCGCCGCAGATCAGGATCTTCTTGCTGCTGTTCATGGTTCCCGTACACCTTCCTTGCTGGTACGGGCAGGACGATAGGAAGGGGGCGGCCAGGCAACAAGGAGCGGTCATGCCAAGATCTGTTGAATTCCTGCCATCGCCGCGTCCGTCCAGCGTCCTTCGCCCGCACCCGCCCTCATGCCGATCTACTCGAACGATTCGCCCATCGATTGGGAGGAGCCCGATCTCGTGCCGCGTCCCGTGGTGACGCTGGGGGTCGTGGGGCTGGAGGCGGCGGACTGGGAGGTCGAGGACAGCGATGGCGATGGTGATGGCGATGGCGGCGGAGGCCGGGTTGGCCCGGGCAAGGCGCATGGCCAGGGGACCGTCTTCCATGCGCATCGCAAGGGGCAGTTCCTGCTGTGGATGCGCGGCGTGCTCACCTGCGAGGTCGAGGGCGGCTTCTGGCTGGTGCCGCCGGGGCAGGGCCTCTGGGTGCCGGCGGGCGTGTCGCACCGGATGGAGACGGCGGGCCGGGTGGAGTGCTACATCGTCTACGTCGATCCCGCGGCCGCCGACGCATTGCCGGCGCAGTGCTGCACGCTCGCGGCGACACCGCTGCTGCGCGAGCTGGTCATCCGGTCGGCGGCCTTGCCGATGCGCTATCCGGAGGACGGCATGGCGCCGCGGCTGGTGGCGCTGCTGCTGGACGAGCTGGCGCTGGCGCCAGCGGGAACGCTCCATTTGCCGATGCCCGCGCAAGGGCGGCTGCGACCGCTGGTCGACTGGATGATGGCCAATCCCGCCGAGCGCGGGAGCATCGACGCTTGCGCCGCCCGGATGGACCTGAGCGCCCGCACGCTGTCGCGGTTGATCGTGCGCGAGACCGGGATGAGCTTCGGCCGCTGGCGGCGGCAATTGCATCTGCTGCTGGCGCTGCAATGGCTGGCGAAAGGGGCGACGGTGCAGGACGTCGCGGATGGGTTGGGCTACGAGAACGCCAGCAACTTCGTCGTGATGTTCCGCAAGGCGCTGGGCGAGCCGCCGGGGCGTTATCTCGCGTCGCGCGGATAGGGCAGGGAGGCCGCCATGGTCGGTCGGTCCGCTCGCAGGGCCCTGGCGAAATCGAGCGCCCAAATGGAAAACCCCGCAGCATTTGCATGCTGCGGGGTTTCGTATCTGGTGGCGCTTCAGGGATTCGAACCCCGGACCTGCGGATTATGATTCCGTCGCTCTAACCGGCTGAGCTAAAGCGCCTTGCGAAGACAGCGACTATAGCAAAGTTTTCGAAGACAATGCAAGCCCCGCCGATCACGGCATCAAAAAGTTCGGCGCGCGAGTCCCACTCGACCCCCTCCATGTTCAGCTTCCTCAAGAAAAAACTCGGCTTCGGCAGCGCCGATCCCGCGCCCGCGCCGGCTCCCGAAGCCCCGCCGGCTCCGGCCGCTCCCACGCCCGCCCCCGCGCCCATCGCGCCGGCTCCGGCCCCCGCCCTCGAGCCGCCGCTTGCCCCGGCCCCGGCGCAAGTCCTGCCCCCCGTTCCGCAGCCGGTGCCGGCTCCCGCGACGACGCCTGTTGCCG
>NZ_JAOCCU010000053.1 GCF_029840635.1 Mitsuaria sp. GD03876
GACGCGCAGGACCTTCCCCGCCGGGGATGTCCCCGACGCTCACGCCGCCCTCCGCATCGACAGCGGCGCGTCGAACAGTTGCACCGCCGCGGGCGGCAGCCGCAGGCCGCGGACCTCGCCCTCGGTCAGGCCGGCAGCCTCGGCGCTGGGCAGGTCCAGCGTCAGCTCGCCGCCCAGCGCGTCGCAGCGCAGCAGCACCTGCGTGATCGCGCCCTGGAACTGCAGCGCGTCGATGCGGGCGCGGATCATCGCGCCCTCGCCGTCCAGCAGCCGCAGCGCCTCCGGCCGGACGCCCACCCGCACCACGCTGCCGGTCTTGTAGACACGGGTGTCGCAGTCCACCAGCGTCGTGCCGATGCGCACGCGGCCCTCGGCGACCACCTGCGCGTCCATCCAGTTCATCCGGCCGACGAAGCCGGCCACCAGCGCGCTGGCCGGCGTGTCGTAGAGCTGGCGCGGCGCGCCCTGCTGCGCGATCTGGCCCTTGGCCAGCAGCACCACCCGGTCGGACATCGCCAGCGCCTCGTCCTGGTCATGCGTCACCATCAGCGTGGTGATGCCCAGCCGCTGCTGCAGCGCGCGGATCTCCGCGCGCAGCTCCTGGCGCACCTGCGCGTCCAGCGCCGACAGCGGCTCGTCCAGCAGCAGCAGCTTCGGCCGGGGCGCCAGCGCGCGGGCCAGCGCCACGCGCTGCTGCTGCCCGCCGGAGAGCTGCGACGGGAACTTGCCCGCCTGCTCCGTCAGGCCCACCAGCGCCAGCATCTCGTCCGCGCGCTCGACGGCCTCGCGCCTGGGCAGCTCGGTCAGGCCGTAGCGGACGTTCTCCAGCGCCGTCATGTTGGGGAACAGCGCATAGGACTGGAACACCACGCCGAAGCGCCGCCGCGACGCGGGCCAGCCGGTGATGTCCTGGCCCTGCATCAGCACCTGGCCGAGCTCGGGCGTCTCGATGCCGCAGACGATGCGCAGCAGCGTGGTCTTGCCGCAGCCCGAGGGGCCGAGCAAGGACACGAACTCGCCAGCCTGCAGGTCCAGGTCGATGCCTTGCAGCACCGTCTGGAGGCCGAAACGCTTGGTGATCTGACGCAGATGCAGCATGAGGAGCCCGTGCCTGTCGCTGGGTGGCTTACTTCTTCTCGGCCTTGGCCTCGTAGCGGCGCGACCACTCGGCCAGGATGCGGTCGCGGTTGGCGGCGGCCCAGTTGAAGTCGTTCTTCGCCAGCAGCTTGTCGAGGTCGGAGGGCACGTACTCGAGCTGCTCCTGCACCGAGGGCAGCGCCAGCACGGCGAAGTTCTTCGCGTACAGCTCGTTGGCCTTGCGGGTGACGGACCAGTCGGCCAGCGCCTTGGCGGCGTCGAGCTTCTTCGTGGTCTTCATCACCGCGGTGGCCTCGACGTCCCAGCCCAGGCCCTCCTTGGGGAAGACGATGTCGATGGGCGCGCCTTCCTTCTTGGTCTTGTTGGCGCGGTACTCGAAGGACAGGCCGACCGGGAACTCGCCCGCGCCGGCCTGGCGGCAGGGCTTGGAGCCGGAGTGCGTGTAGACGCCGATGTTCTGGTGCAGCGCGTCCATGAAGGCCCAGCCCTTGGCCTCGCCCATCATCTGCAGCCAGGCCGACACCATCAGGTAGCCGGTGCCGCTGGAGGCGGGATGCGGCATCGTCAGCAGGCCCTTGTAGACCGGCTGGGTCAGGTCGAGCCAGGAGGCGGGCTTGGGCAGGTTGCGCTTGCCGGCCTCGGCGGTGTTGAAGCACACGGCCGAGGACCACAGGTCCATGCCGACCCAGGTCGGCTGGGGCCGCGGGTCGCGCATGTTGGCGCGCACCTGCTCCAGGCCCTTGGGCGCGTAGGCGGCCAGCATGCCTTCCTTGTCCAGCAGCATCAGCGAGGTGGCGGCCAGGCCCCAGACGACGTCGGCCTGCGGGTTGGCCTTCTCGGCCAGCAGCCGCGCGGTGACGATGCCGGTGGACTCGCGCACGAACTTGAGCTCGATGGACGGGTGGTCCTGCTCGAAGGCGGTCTTGTAGGCCTTGATCTGGTCGGCCTCGAGCGCGCTGTAGACCAGCAGCTCGGTCTTGCCCTGGGCATGGGCCTCGGGGCTGGTGATCGCGGCGATCGCGGCCAGCGTCAGCGCGGCGGCGGTGTGGGCGAGGGTCGAGAGGGACTTGAGACGCATGGGCGCTCCAACGAGTCGGTGAGGGGACCGGCTTGCCGGGGTGTTCCGGCGCCGGCGAGGGGCGATCGATGGGCGACACTGTAGGAATGGCATATGTCATCTGCGCGTCAAACGCCCAAAGTTCCCGAAAGCCGGTATTGGCGGATTTGGGGGACGCGACCGGGACGGGGTCCTCATGCTGGTGAACCACCTCAAGGCCTTCTTCGCCGTGGCGAGGACGGGCTCCATCACCGGCGCGGCCAAGCAGCTCGGCTTGTCCCAGCCGACGGTGACGACGCAGGTCCGGGCGCTGGAGGAGCAGTACGGGGTGGAGCTGTTCCACCGCGGCGGCGGGCGGCTGACGCTCAGCGAGGCCGGACGGCGGCTGATGCCGCAGGTCGACGCGCTGCTGCAGCAGGAGCTGGACATCGAATTCGCGCTGCGCAACTCGTCCGAGCTGCAGGGCGGGCTGCTGCGGCTGGGCGCGACGGCGCCGTACTACACGCTGACGCTGGCGCAGCGCTTCCGGGCGCGGCATCCGCAGGTGGAGTTGAGCGTGTCGGCGGGCAACTCGCGGCAGATGGTGGATGCGCTGCTGGCCTACCAGGCCGACCTGGCGACGTCGAGCCACCTGGAGGACGACCCGCGGCTGCACCGGGTCGAGCTGGGCGCGGATCCGCTGGTGCTGTTGCTGCCGCGGGGGCACGCGCTGGCGCGCCTGGCGGCGGTGCCGCTGGCGGCGCTGGCCGGACAGACGCTGCTGGTGCGCGAGCGCGGCTCGATGACGCGCGCGCTCAGCGAGCGGGCGCTGGACGCGGCCGGCGTGCGGCCGCGGGGGCAGATGGAGATCGCCAGCCGCGAGGCGCTGCGCGAGGCCGTCGTGCGCGGGCTGGGCGTGAGCATCTTCGCCGCGCACGAGACGGGCCGGCATCCCGAGCTGGTCGCCCTGCCCTTCGAGGAACCGATGCCGCTGGTGCGGGAGTACCTCTACTTCCTGCGGGAGCGGCAGGGCGCGCGGCTGATCGAGGCGATGCTGGACTGCGTGGGCGCGGCGGACTGACGCGGCCCGGGGCGGTCCGCGGGGCGGCTTACTGCCCGCCCTGGGCTGCGGCCGGCGCGCCCTTGAGGTGCTTGTCCAGGAAGCCCTGCAGGCGATTGGCGAAGTCGACGCTGTTGTCGAGGTTGCCGAAGCCATGGGCCTCGCCGCGGTAGGTCACCCATTCCGGCGGACGGCCGGCCTTGACCAGCGCCTCGCGCATGCGCTCGCCGTGCTCGATCGGGACGCGGCGGTCGCGCTCGCCGTAGACCAGCATCAGCGGCGCGCGGATGCGCTCGGCCAGGTAGACCGGCGAATTGGCCTTGAGCATGTCGGCGTCCTTGACCGGGTCGCCGATCTCCTGCGGCGCGAGGTAGTTGCGGTAGGAGCTGCCGAGGTCGTCGTCGACCCAGCGGTCGCCCTTGATCCAGAGCATCAGGTCGGTGGCGCCCGACCAGGCCACGCCGCAGCGGTACAGGTCGCCGTCCTTGGCCAGGCCCATCAGCGTGCTGTAGCCGCCGTAGCTGCCGCCGGCGATGCAGGCGCGGTCGGTGGCCAGCTTCTGCGACTGGGCCCAGCGCAGCGCGTCGGCCACGTCGTCCTGCATCGCCTGGCCCCATTGCCGGTAGCCGGAACGGAAGTGCTTGTCGCCGTAGCCCTGGCTGCCGCGGAACTCGGGCTCGATGACGAGGTAGCCGCGCGAGGCGAGGAACTGCGACATGCCGTCCCATTCCCAGGTGCGGCCGCGAAGGAACGGGCCGCCGTGCACCAGCACCACCGCCGGCGCGGGCTTGCCGGGCGCGACGCCCTTGGGCAGGGTCAGCCAGACCGGCACCTCGACGCCGTCGCGGGCCTTGATGCGGTGCAGCTCCAGCCCGGCCATCGCGCGCGGATCGACATCGGGCTGCTGCGCGCCCAGCGGCGACCAGCGCTCGGCCTCGGGCGCGGCCGCGCGGTAGACCCAATAGGTGCCGGGATCGCGGTCCGAGTGGTTGCGCACCACGGCCACCATGTCGGGCTTGCCGCAGCGGGCGCAGTCGACGTCGTTGACGCCGTCGGTGAAGCGGGCGTCGACCTGCTTCTGGAACTCGCGCATCGCGGGATCGAACCAGGCGGTGGCGGAGGCATCGGTCTGGTAGCGCAGGCCGACGGTGCGGCCGGCGTCGAGCAGCACCTGGGGCTCGGGGTCGAAGCCCGGCGTGCTCAGCAGCGCGCGCGGTTCGGGCTGGCGCGCCTGGAAGTCGAAGCGCGTCAGCACGGTGTAGCGCTGCGGTCCCTCGAGGCGCTCGACGAACAGCCGGCCGCCGTCGTCGACGGCCACCGGCACGAAGGGCAGGCCCAGCAGGTCGCCGCGGGTGATCTCGGTCCAGGTCTTCTCGCCGGGCGCGCGCCAGAAGGCGGTGCGCACGTTCTCCTGCTCGGTGAGGACGACGCGGGCCTCGCCGTGGCTGTCGAACAGGAAGCGGTAGGCGCCGCGCGGCTCGTCGAAGACGGCGGGCAGCGCGCGGCCGGTGTCGACGTTGAGCCAGTACGGCGTGTAGGCGACGGTGTTGTTGGAGCGGTTCAGGCCGTACTTGCCGACCAGCACGCGGTTGCCGGGCTCGCCCGGGTGGGGATACGGCACGTGCAGCAGGTGGTGGTTGAAGGTCAGCGCGCCGCCGAAGGCCTTGCGCTCGCCTTCGGAATCGCTGTCGCGCTGGACGATCTGGCGCACGCCGGAGCCGTCCGCGGCGACGGAGAACAAGCCGTTGGCCTGGTAGTGGGTGCCCGAGGCGATGCGCCGGTCGGTGGCGGAGAAGACGAGCTTGTCGTCGTTGACCCAGTAGAAGGCGCCGACGTCGTCGTTGCTGAACTGGACGACGCGGCGGGCCTCGATCTTGGCGCCGAGCTCGAACACGTACAGGCCGACGCGCAGGCCGGCGGCGCCCGGGGCGGCGACGGCCAGGCGCTTGCCGCTGGGGGAGAGCCGGGCCTCGTGCAGGACGGCGTCCTTGAAGAACACCTCGGGGGCGAGCGAGGCCGGCGCGGGCGCGGGCTGCGCGAGCGCGACGGTGTGCAGGCCGGCCAGCGCGAGGCTGAACGACAGCGCGCAGCGGCGCGCGACGGCGATCGGATGCATCGGGGACTCCCTGGGGCGCCGCGCCGCGACGGCGGCCGGCGATTGGTCTTGTGATAGCGGCCGATGCTAGCGGCCAGGGGAGCCCGGACGGGCTGGGGATGTCCCGAAGCGGACGCTCCGCCGTCGCCGAACAAAAATCTCCCGTGAGCGGATAAAAATCTTCCGCGATCGGCGATTTCAGACAATTTTCTGCCGTTCGCGGCAGAAAAAATTCCGCTTGACCAAGGCGGTTCCCGAGCGCTTGCAGCCAGCATGCCGGTGCCCTCGCCTGCCCGACGTGGCGTCGACGTCGCGGATACTCGGCGCCTTCGCGGCCGGCACGCCCGCGCCGTTTCCACGGATCGAATCCCGACGATGTCCATTCCCCTGCGGCACTCCGCCACCACGCTCGCCGTCGGCACGGTCAGCGCGGCGTTCTTCTTCTGGCTCGCCGCGGTGTCCTTCACCACCGGCCGGCATCCCGCGGCGACGATCGGCACCACGCTGTGCTTCGTCGCGCTGGGCCTGATGGCGCTGCCGATGGTCCTCGACTACTTCCTCGCCCGTCACGAAGTCGACGACGACAGGCTCGACTTCGGTCGCCGCCTCGGCGGTCGCGGCACGATGCGCTGGGTCGAGGTGCGGCGCGTGCGCTTCTCGCCGACGATGAAATGGTTCGTGCTCGAGGACGGCGCCGGCGCGAAGGCGCGGATCGCGGCCGGACTCTCCGGCCTGCCGGAGTTCGCGCGGCTCGCGCTGGCCCATGTGCCGGCCGACGCGCTCGACAAGAAGACCCGCAAGCTGCTGGTCGACGCCAGCCTCGGCCGTCGTCCGCGGGTGTGGCTCTGATGCGGTCTGAGCCCCGGCCCGTGACCAGGCCTGGGGCGAGGACGAGGGTCCGCGCGGGGATCCGGGCCCGCGCCGGCGCTCAGGCGCGCGGCCCGAAGCTCTTGCGATAGCCGCTCGGACTGACCCCGGCGATCCGCTGGAACTGCGCCCGGAAGTTGGCCGCCGATCCCAAGCCGACCGCCGCCACGATCTGCTCGATCGCCAGCGAGCCGGTCTCCAGCAGCTCCTGCGCGCGACGCACGCGGGCCTCGATCAGCCAGCGCACCGGCGCGACGCCGAAACGCTGCAGGAAACGCCGATGCAAGGTCCGCGTGCTGACGCAGCCCTCGCGCGCGAGGTCCTCCATCGAGATCGGCCGATGCAGGTTCGCCAGCGCCCAGTCGATCACCGGCTGCAGGTCGCGGTCCGGCGGCAGGTCCGCCGCCTCGATGAACTGCGCCTGGCCGCCCTCCCGCTGTAGCGGCACCACCGACAGCCGAGCCACCCGAGCCGCCACCGCGGTCCCCAGGTCCGCGCGAACCATGTGCAGGCACAGGTCGATGCCGGCGGCCGCGCCCGCCGAGGTGAGCACCTGGCCGTCGTCGACGAAGAGCACCGAGGGGTCCAGGTCGACCGCCGGATGCAGCGCCGCCATCAACGACGCCGCGGCCCAGTGCGTCGTCGCGCGACGGCCGTCGAGCAGCCCTGCCTGCGCCAGCACGAAGGCGCCCGAGCAGATCGACGCGATCCGCGCGCCACGCGCCTGCGCCGCCCGCAGCGCGCGCAGCACGGCGGCGCTGACCGGGATCTCCGGCGACGCGATGCCGGGCACCACGATCGTGTCGGCCTGCTTCAGCGCCGACAGCCGCCGACGCACGCCGAGGGTGAAGCCGCCGACATCGATCTCGGCCTGCTCGCCGCAGACGATGACGGCATAGGCCTTGCGGCCGTCCGCCAGCTCGGCGCGGCCGAAGACCTCGCAGGCCAGCGTGAGATCGAAAGCGATGAGCCCGGGCAGCGCGAGGACCGCGATGCGATGCGGGACGGCCGTCGTGGAGGGCGGGACAGGGACGGGTCGGGCAGGCATGAGGACAGGTTCCAGGGACGATGGACGACAGGTCGGGAGCGAGCGCATTCTGCGCCCGCCTGTCCGAATACCGTCGAAGATTGTCGATTCAGCCACTTTCCTCGCGGAGCCAGGATCGGAAGAATTCCGGTCGTTCCCGTCGATGGAGAGATCCTTGCCCGCTGCCGCCCCCCGGAATTCATCCCTTCGCCTGCTCTGCCTGCTCGAGGCCTTCACGCTGCTGGCGCTGGTGCTCGTCGCGGTGCCGTTGAAGCACCTGGCCGGCCTGCCGCTCGCGGTCTCGGTGATGGGGCCGATCCACGGCATGGCCTTCCTGGCCTTCTGCTGGCGGCTCGCGCAGGCCGCGGCGGCGCGCGAGGTCGAGGCTTCGACGGCGTGGCGCTTGCTGCTCGCCGCGGTCGTGCCCTTCGGCGGGATCTACAGCTGGGTGACGCTCGGCCGCGGAGCGTCGGCATGAGCTACCTCTGGATCAAGGGGCTGCACCTCGCGGCGGTGTTGACCTGGGTCGGCGGGTTGCTGCTGCTCGGCGTCGCCGCCGCGGCGATGCGGCCCGCGCGGGATGCGGTGCTGCTGCCGCATGAGAAGCGCATCGGCACCGCCGTCTTGCAATGGGACCGGCGCGTGACCACGCCGGCGATGCTCGCGGCCTGGGCGCTGGGCATCGGCCTGGCGACCTGGGGCGGCTGGTTCGGCGCACTCTGGCTCAACGCGAAGTTGCCGATCGTGGTGCTGCTGTCGGGGCTGCACGGGATGCTGTCGGCCACGCTGCGCCGGCCGCTCGACCAGGCCGGCGAGGCGGGGCCGGGATGGTTGCGCCTCGCCCCTGCCATGGCGATCGCGGGGCTGTGCGCGATCGCGATCCTCGCGGTGGTGAAGCCGTAGCGGGCCGAGGCCCGGTCGAGGCGCCCTGCCTCAATCCGCCGTGATGCCGCGCTCCTTCACGAGCTTGGCCCATTGCGGCAGCTCCTTCTCGAGCCGCGCGCGGGCCTGGGCGATCGTCGAGGGACTGGCCTCGAAGCCCTCCTTGGCCATCCGCTCCTTCACCACAGGCGACGCGAGCACGGTGTTGAGCGTCGCATGCAGCTTCTCCAGCACCGGCTTGGGCGTGGCCGACGGCGCGAAGACCATGAACCAGGTCTCGAACGAGTAGCCGGGCAAGCCGGCCTCGGCGATGGTGGGCACGTCGGGCAACAGCGGCGAGCGCTTGGGCCCGGTCACGCCGAGCGCGCGCAGCTTGCCGGCCTGCACGTGGCCTTGCGCGGCGGACAGCACCGGGAAGGCCATGTCGACCTGGCCGCCGATGGTGTCGCTGAGCGCCGGGCCGCCGCCGCGATACGGGATGTGGACAATGCTCACGCCGGCGACCGCCTTGAACAGCTCCGCCGACATGTGGAAGGTGCTGCCGGTACCGGCCGACGCATAGGACAGCTTGCCGGGCTGGCTCCGGGCCAGCGCGATCAGCGCCTTGAGGTCCTTGGCCGGCACGCGCTCGTTGACGACCAGGACGTGCTGGGAATTCGCCACCATGCCGATCGGCGCGAGGTCCTTGAGCGTGTCGTAGGGCATCCGCGCCGTCAGCGACGGGTTGATGGCCAGGGAGACGGTCTGCAACCCGATCGTGTAGCCGTCGCCGGCCGACTTCGCGACCTCGGCCACGCCGAGGTTGCCGCCGGCGCCCGCCTTGTTCTCGACGACCAGCGGCTTGCCGAGCGCCTTGCCCCATTCGTCGGAGATCAGCCGGGCGACGATGTCGGCGCTGCCGCCGGGGGCGTAGGGAACGACCAGGCGCACCGGCCGGTCGGGATAGGACTGCGCCAGCGCGCTCGCCGACAGGGCGGCGAGGGCCAGCGCCGCGAGGACGGATCTGCGGTTCATCGTGTCTCCTGTGAAGCCCCGGTCGTGCGCCAGGGTCGCCTCATGCTAGGCGGGAGACGGCCGTCCAGAATTTAGCGGCGGGCCATTCTTTCGTTCCTGCAGGTTAAGGATCCGGCGTCGATTCGATGCGGCCTCGCGGCCGCTCAGACGTCGAATCCCGCGCACTGCCGCCGCGCCTGCCGCAGCAGCGTCGGCCACACGAAGGCGCCGCCCAGGCCGCCGGTCTGCACCCGCATCGACTCGGCGGTGCCGCGGATGATGGCGTCGTCCACCGGCGTCAGCGCGACGCCGCCGGCCTGCGCGGCGATCTGGATCTGGCAGGCGCTCTCGAAGGTGTACATCGACAGGAACGCGTCGGCGATCGTCCTGCCCACGGTCAGCAGCCCGTGGTTGCGCAGGCAATAGAAGATCTTGTCGCCGAGGTCGCCTTGCAGCCGGGGCTGCTCGTCGGGACGGATCGCGACGCCTTCGTAGTCGTGGTACGCCAGCGAGGCCAGCACGAAGGTCGACTGCTGCGAGATCGGCAGCACCCCGCCCTGCTGCGCCGACACCGCGACGCCGGCCCGTGTGTGGGTGTGCAGCACGCAGCCCACGTCGGGGCGCGCGGCGTGGATCGCCGAATGGATGATGAAGCCGGCCTGGTTCACCGGGAACGGCGTTTCCTGCAGCTTGTTGCCCTGCGCGTCGACCTTGATCAGGCTCGACGCGGTGATCTCGTCGAACATCAGGCCGTAGGGATTGATGAGGAACTCATGGGCGTCGCCGGGCAGGCGCGCGCTGATGTGGGTGAAGATCAGGTCGCTCCAGCCGTAGCGCGCGACGAGCCGGTAGCAGGCCGCGAGGTCCACGCGCAGCTGCCATTCGGCGTCGCTGACCTGGCCCTTGAGCGAGGGGATCTGGGCGGTGATGTCGTCCATGAACGCGTCTCCTGGCCGCGCCGGGCCGTCGGGCGGGCCCGGTTCGCGGCGGATCGTCCTCCCGGACGATCCTCGTGGCTGTCGCGTTCAGGACAGATTCCAAGCCCGGCGCCGGAACGCACACGCCCCGGAATCTCCCCCTACTCCGCCAGGTACCTCAGAAGGCTCGACCAAAAATTCAGCTTGCTGCCCAGCACCATCACAACCAGCAGGATTGAAATACCGGCGGCGATCAGATTGGCGATCACGTTGGACCATACGCCTGACCAGAAACCCAGCGTACGTTCGATGCGCCTCAAGCGTCGCAGATGATCGGCTTCCGCGTCCGCCAGTGCGTCAGACAAGGACTCCTCGGCCATGTCCTCGAGCATGATCTCCGCCCGCGTTCGATAGGTATCGATCTGCGAGGGCAGGTTCATGCTGAGCACAAACCCATGCACATCCGCATCGGGATGCGTCTTCATGAACTCGACCTTGTCGGCCTTGTAGAGCGCGTAGGCGATCAGGCCTGCGAGATCCTTGGGGTTCTGTACGAAGGACTGGAAGGTCTGGTGCAGCATTCAAGCGATGACCTTGGCTTTCGCCAACCATCGCTCGAGTGCGTTGTTCGCTGCCTTCACGATGTCCTCCCGGCAAGGCAACGCTGCCCGCACGATGGGTGACGGCTCATGATCCCGATCACGCGTCATCAGGCGCTTGTTCGCGCGCCGGATCGTATGCACGGTGATGTACTTGCGGGCGGCCGAGGACTTCATGGGGTGCGATGCTACTGCCGCGAGGCAATAGAGGCGAGTTGAGGATGATCGGGTAGGGACAAACCTGACGACGCGGCTTGAAGAGACCGGTGAGCAGGAGCGGAAGATCGGCAGCATTGCACTGCCGATCCACCCGATCAATGACTCGGATCTGTGGCGGCTCGTCTCGGCGCTCAGAACGCCGCGATCCCCGTCTGCGCGCGGCCCAGGATCAACGCGTGGATGTCATGCGTGCCCTCGTAGGTGTTGACCACCTCCAGGTTGACCAGGTGCCGCGCCACGCCGAACTCGTCGCTGATGCCGTTGCCGCCCAGCATGTCCCGCGCCGTGCGCGCGATCTCCAGCGACTTGCCGCAGCTGTTGCGCTTCATGATCGACGTGATCTCCACCGCCGCCGTGCCCTCGTCCTTCATCCGCCCCAGCCGCAGGCACCCCTGCAGGCCCAGCGTGATCTCGGTCTGCATGTCCGCCAGCTTCTTCTGCACCAGCTGGTTGGCCGCCAGCGGCTTGCCGAATTGCTTGCGGTCCAGCGTGTACTGCCGCGCCGTGTGCCAGCACGACTCCGCCGCCCCCAGCGCCCCCCACGCGATGCCGTAGCGCGCGCTGTTCAGGCACGTGAACGGCCCCTTGAGCCCGCGCACCTCGGGGAAGGCGTTCTCCTCGGGACAGAACACCTCGTCCATCACGATCTCGCCGGTGATCGACGCCCGCAGGCCCACCTTGCCGTGGATCGCCGGCGCGCTCAGGCCCTTCCAGCCCTTCTCCAGCACGAAACCGCGGATCTGCCCGCCGTCGTCCTTCGCCCAGACCACGAACACGTCCGCGATCGGGCTGTTGGTGATCCACATCTTGCTGCCGCTCAGCGAATACCCGCCGTCGACCTTGCGCGCCCGCGTCACCATCGAGCCCGGGTCCGAGCCATGGTTCGGCTCGGTCAGCCCGAAGCAGCCGATCCACTCGCCGCTGGCCAGCTTGGGCAGGTACTTGCGCTTCGTGGCCTCGTTACCGAACTCGTTGATCGGCACCATCACCAGCGAGCTCTGCACGCTCATCATCGAGCGGTAGCCGCTGTCCACGCGCTCCACCTCGCGCGCGATCAGCCCGTAGCAGACGTAATTCAACCCCGCGCCGCCGTACTCCTCGGGGATCGTCGGGCCCAGCAGGCCCAGCTCGCCCATCTCGCGGAAGATCTCGACGTCCGTCTTCTCGTGCCGGAACGCCTCCACCACCCGCGGCGCCAGCCGGTCCTGGCAGTACGCCCGCGCCGCGTCGCGCACCGCGCGCTCGTCGTCGGTCAGCTGCTGCTCCAGCAGCAGCGGATCGTCCCAGTGGAATGCGGCCTTCGCCGCCTTGGATGCTTGGCTCATGATGTCTCTCTTCCGTTCTTGATCGCCTGGATGCGTGTGTCGCGACACGGTGGCTGGGGACGATCCTAGTCCCGCGCCGGCACCACCGCCGTCACCTCGATTTCAACCTTCGCACGGTCCTCGATCAGCCCCGCCACCTGCACGGCGGTCATCGCGATCCCGTACTCGCTGCCCAGCACCTCGCGGTAGGCCTGCCCCACCTCGCGGCCGCGGGCGACGTACTCCCGCTTGTCCAGCAGGTACCACGTCATCCGCGCGATGTGCCCCGGCTCCGCCCCCGCTTCCGCCAGCACCGCCTTGATGTTCATCAAGGCCTGCCGAACTTGAGCGACGAAGTCATCGCTCTCGAACTGGCATTGCCCGTTCCAGCCGATCTGCCCGGCCACGAAGACCTGCGTCCCCGTCGCGGCCACGCCGTTGGCATACCCGCGCGGCGCCAGCCAGCCTTCGGGCTGCAGCAGCCGCTTGGCGGCGCTCGTGTTGTCGTTCTCGTTGCTCATCGTCGGGACTCCTCTACTGCTCGGACGATTGATGGGATTGCTGTTGCTGGACCGCCCGCACCAGCGCGGCGCGGACGTCCTCGGGAAAGGGTTGCGACTGGTGCGTCTCCAGCGAGGTGCACACCAGCACCTGGCCGAAGCTCACCCGCGTGCCGTCCGCGCCGTCGAAGCTGATGCGCAAGGTCAGCGAGCTGCGACCGACGCGCTCGATCCACAGCCGCTGCGTGAGCCGGTCGCCCTGGCGGCTGATGCGCTCGAAGCTGGTCTGCAGCTGCACCGTCGGCAGCCCGACGCGGCGCGGCCCGAGCAGCTCAGCGTACGGCACGCCCAGGCCCTCGTTGAACCAGTCCTCGACGAAGGCGTTCAGCAGTTCGTAGTAACGCGGGAAGAAGACGATGCCCGCCGGGTCGCAGTGACCGAAGCGGATGAGCACCTCGCGTTCGAAGGCGGCAGTCATGTCGTCAGGCTCCTCGTGGCGGCGTTCAGACGCCCAGGTGGCGATGCCACAGGCCGTGGTCGGCGGCCAGCGCCGCCGAGTCCCCGCGCCACACCACCTGGCCGCGTTCCAGGATGCTGTGGCGATCGGCCAGCCGGATCAGGCGCTTGACGTACTTGTCGACGACCAGGATCGTCTGCCCCGCCTGGCGCAGCGTGTCCAGGCAGCGCCAGATGTCCTCGCGGATCAGTGGCGCCAGGCCCTCGGTCGCCTCGTCCAGCACCAGCAGCCGCGGATTGGTCACCAGCGCGCGCCCGATCGCCAGCATCTGCTGCTCGCCGCCCGAGAGCTGCGAGCCCATGTTGGAAGCGCGTTCCTCCAGCCGCGGGAACAGCGCGAACACGCGCTCGACGGTCCACGGCGCGCCCGAGCGGCAGCGGTTGGCCTCGAACGCGCGCAGGTGCTCCAGCACGCTCAGGTTGGGGAACACCTGCCGCCCTTCCGGCACGATCGCCAGGCCCAGCCGCGCGATGCGGTCGGCGCGCCAGCCGGTGACGTCCTCGCCGGCGAAACGGATGCGCCCGCCGCTGGGCGCCAGCCAGCCGGTCAGGCAACGCAGCGTCGTGCTCTTGCCCATGCCGTTGCGGCCCAGCAGCGTCGCGACCTCGCCCGGCGCGATGCGCAGGTCCAGCCCGAACAGCACCTGGCTGCCGCCATACCCGGCGCGCAGGCCGTCGATCTCGAGCAGCGCGTCGCTCATGCGTCCCCCTCCGCGTCCTCGCCGAGGTAAGCCTGCTTCACCGCCGGATCCTGGCGAATCTCGTCCGGCGTGCCGGTCGCGATCACGCGGCCGCTGACCAGCACCGACACGCGGTCGGCGAGCCGGAACACCGCGTCCATGTCGTGCTCCACCAGCAGCAGCGTCAGCTGCTGCGCCTTGAGCGACGACAGCAGCTCGACCATCCTCGCCGACTCGTCCGGTCCCATGCCCGCCATCGGCTCGTCGAGCAACAACAGCCGCGGCCGCGCCGCGAGCGCCAGCGCCAGTTCGAGCTGGCGTTGCTCGCCATGCGCGAGGCTGCCCGCGACGCGATCGGCCATCGCCGTCAGGCCGACCAGCGCCAGCATCGCCTCGGCGTCCGCGTAGGCGGCCTCGTCCGCGCGCGCCGGCCGCCACCACGACGGCGCCGCCGGCCGCCGCGCCAGCACCGCCAGCACGACGTTGTCCAGCACGGTGAAGCGCCGGTAGATGCTGGTGATCTGGAAGGAGCGCACCAGGCCCTCGCGCACGCGCCGCGGCATCGACAAGGCGGTGATGTCCTCGCCCTCGAAGAACAGGCCGCCGCCGTCGGGCGCCAGCGCGCCGGAGATCTGGTGGATCAGCGTCGTCTTGCCGGCGCCGTTCGGGCCGATCAGCGCATGGGTCTCGCCGGCGCGGACGTCGAAGCTGGCCTCGTCGGTCGCGGTCAGCGCGCCGAAGCGCTTCACCAGGCGGTGGACCTGGAGCAGCGACAGCGCCGGCAGCGACGAGATGGCCGGCGCGGTGGATGCCGAAGCCGAAGCCGAAGCCGAGGTCGACAGCATCGCGGCGTCGTCCGGCGCGAGGGTGGCGGCGTCACGCATGGGCGCCTCGCCGGGACAGTCCCGCCAGTCCGCGCGGCGCGAACAGCACCACCGCCAGCAGGATCGCGCCGAGCGCGAACTGCCAATGGATCGTCACGCCGGAGAGCATCTCCTCCAGCAGCAGGAACACCAGCGCGCCGAGCGGCCCGCCCCAGAGCGCGCCCGCGCCGCCGAGGATCACCATCACCATCAGCTGCCCCGATTGCGACCAGTGCATCAGGTGCGGCGACACCATGCCGTTGAGGTTGGCCAGCAGCGCGCCGGCGAGTCCGGCGACCGCGCCCGCCACGACGAAGGCCGTCCACTGCACCGTGAAGGCGCGTCCGCCGGTGGCGGCGACGCGGGTCTCGTTCTCGCGCGTGGCCTGCAGCAGCCAGCCCAGCGGCGAGTTCACCAGCCGCCGCAGGCCCGCGAAGACCAGCGCGAACGCCGCCAGCGCGACCCAGTAGAACGACGCGTCGTCGGCCAGGTTCACCGGCAGCCCGGTCATCGCCGAGCGCGACGCCATCGGCAGGCCGTCGTCGCCGCCCCAGGCCTTCAGCGACACGGCCAGGTAATGGAACATCTGCGCGAAGGCCAGCGTGATCATGATGAAGTAGACGCCGCGCGTGCGCAGGCTGATGGCGCCGATCACCGCGGCCGCGAGGCCGGAGACCAGCATCGCCGCCGGCCAGGCGATCCAGGCAGAGCCGATGCCCGCGTCCATCAGCGCCGCCACCGTGTAGGCGCCCAGCCCGACGAAGGCCGCGTGGCCGAAGCTGACCAGCCCGCCGAAACCGAGGATCAGGTTCAGGCTCGCCGCCGCGATCGCGAAGATCAGCACGCGCGTGGCGACGACGGTGTAGAACGCCAGCCCCGTCGCCTGCAGCACCGGCGGCAGCGCGGCCAGCGCGACGAGCAGCGCCCAGGCCCAGGGGCCCAGCGCGCGGTGATGGAGCATCGTGAAGGGAGCGCGCATGGGGGTCAGCCTCTCGCGGGGAACAGGCCGCGCGGTTTCCAGAACAGCACCGCCGCCATCAACACGTAGATCAGGATCGACGCGACCGCCGGCCCGACGCTGGACGCGATCTCGGGCGAGGCCACCTGCCGCAGCGCCGCCGGCAGCAGCGTGCGCGAGCCGGTGTCCACCAGCCCCACCAGCAGCGCGCCGACCAGCGCGCCGCGGATCGAGCCGATGCCGCCGATGACGATCACGACGAAGGCCAGGATCAGGATGCTCTCGCCCATGCCGACCTGCACCGCCAGCAGCGGCCCCAGCAGCGAGCCCGCCAGCGCGCACAGCGCCGCGCCGAGGCCGAACACCGCCGTGAAGAGCCGGTCGGCGGGCACGCCCATCGCCGTCGTCATCGCGCGGTTGGACGCGCCGGCGCGCACCCACATGCCCCAGCGGGTGCGGGTCACCAGCAGGTACAGCGCCAGCGCCACGCCCGCGCCGACGCCGATGATCAGCAGCCGGTAGGCCGGGTACATCAGCCCGGGCAGCAGCTCCACCGGGCCGGACAGCGCGGCCGGCGTGTTCAGCATCAGCGGCTGCTCGCCCCAGATCATGCGCACGCCCTCGTTGAGCATCAGGATCAGCGCGAAGGTCGCCAGCACCTGGCTGAGGTGGTCGCGCTGGTAGAGCCGGCGCAGCAGCGTCACCTCCAGCGCCATGCCCAGCACCGCCGTGCCCGCGACCGCCGCCAGCACCGCCGCCAGGAAGGACGCGCCCGCCGCGATCGCCGCCGCGGCCAGGTAGGCGCCGACCATGTACAGCGAGCCGTGCGCCAGGTTGATCAGGTCCATGATCCCGAACACCAGCGTCAGCCCGGCCGCCAGCAGGAACAGCATCAGCCCGAACTGCAGCCCGTTCAGGGCCTGCTCGGCGACCAGGATCAGGTTCATCGCGGCGCGCTCCGTCGTGCGTCGAGGGTCACGGCCGTCACTTCATCTTGCACTGCGGCGCGTAGGCGTCCGCGTGCTGCTCGAAGATCTTGCCCAGCGTCCGGTTGGTCACGCGGCCCTGCGGGTCCTTGGTGATCACGCGCAGGTAGTAGTCCTGCACCGGGTACTGGTTGTGGTTGAAGCGGAACGGCCCGCGGACCGAGTCGAACTTCGCCGCCTTCAGCGCCTTGAGCAGCGCGGGCTTGTCCTCGACCTTGCCCTTGACGTCGCGCACCGCCGCGCCGATCAGCAGCGCGGCGTCGTAGCCCTGGCTCGCGTACAGCGACGGCAGGCGGCCGTACTCCTTGACGAAGTCCGCGACGAAACGCTTGTTGGCCGGGTTGTCCAGGTCGTGCGCCCAGTGCGAGCTGTTGAACATGCCCAGCATCGGCTCGCCGACGGCCTTGATGACGTCCTCGTCGGCGGAGAAGCCGGGCCCGAACAGCGTGATGTCCTTGGACAGGCCCGCGCCGACGAACTGCTTGATGAAGTTGATGCCCATGCCGCCGGGCAGGAAGATGTACATCGCGTCGGGCTTGGCGGCGCGCGCCTGCGCCAGCTCGGCCGCGTAGTCCAGCTGGCCGAGCTTGGTGTAGATCTCGTCGGCGACGGCGCCCTTGTAGTAGCGCTTGAAGCCGGCCACCGCGTCCTTGCCCGCCGGGTAGTTGGGCGCCAGCACCACGACCTTCTTGAAGCCCTTGTCCATCACCGTCTTGCCGATGGCCTCGTGCAGGTTGTCGTTCTGCCAGGCGACGTTGAAGAAGTACGGGTTGCACTGCTCGCCGGCGTACTGCGACGGCCCGGCGTTGGCGCTGACATAGGGCACCTGGGCGGCGAACACGCCGGGGCCGACCGCCAGCATTACGTTGGAGAACACGATGCCGGTCATCACGTCGACCTTGTCGCGCTTGAGCAGCCGCTCGGCCGACTGCTTGGCCACCTCGGGGTTCTGCTGGTCGTCGGCGATGACGGTCTCCACCGGCAGCCCGCCGAGCTTTCCGCCGCCGTGCTTGACCGCCAACGCGAAACCGTCGCGGATGTCCACGCCCAGGCCGGCGCCCGCGCCCGACAGCGTGCTCAGCATGCCGACCTTGAGCTTGTCGGCGGCCCGCGCCGGCAAGGCCAGCATCGCCGAGGCCGCCAGGGCGGCGACCGCGGCGATGGCCGGCGCGGTGCGCGCGCGGCGGGGGGAGGACGGCTCGTACTGCGGCGACTGCTTCGAATCGTTGGCGTTCATCGGACGCTCCAGAAGGCCCCGGACGGGGCGGGTCGGAAGGTCGCGCCCGTACGGCAAGGCGCGGTCGGGGGGATCACTGCTCGCGCAGGCGGAAACGCTGCAGCTTGCCGGTTTCGGTGCGGGGCAGGCTGGCGCGGAACTCTATCGCACGGGGGTACTTGTACGGGGCGATCGTGGCCTTGACGAAGTCCTGCATCGCCTTGGCCCGCGCGGCCTCGTCGACGTCCGCGGACACGCCCGGCTTGAGCACGACGAAGGCCTTGACCAGCTGGCCGCGTTCCTCGTCGGGCACGCCGATCACCGCGCATTCGGCGACGTCGGGATGCGCGAGCAGCGCCGACTCGACCTCCGGTCCGGCGATGTTGTAGCCGCCGGAAATGATCATGTCGTCGGTGCGCGCCTGGTAGACGAAGTAGCCGTCGGCATCGATCAGGTAGGCGTCGCCGGTCAGGTTCCAGCCGTGCTTCACGTACTTCTGCTGCCGGTCGTCGGCCAGGTAGCGACAGCCGGTCGGCCCCAGCACCGCGAGCTTGCCGACGGTGCCCGGTGGGACATCGCGCCCGTCCTCGTCGACGACGCGCGCGCGGTAGCCCGGCACCGCCTTGCCGGTCGCGCCGGGGCGCGCCGTGGCCTCGGTGTGCGAGACGAAGATGTGCAGCATCTCGGTCGCGCCGATGCCGTCGATCATCTCCAGGCCGGTCGTGTCCTTCCACAGCTGGCGCGTGGCCGCGGGCAGCGCCTCGCCGGCGCTGACGCACTTGCGCAGCGACGACAGGTCGTGCGAACCCGCCTGCGCCGCCATCGCGCGGTACGAGGTCGGCGCGGTGAAGCACACGGTCGCGCGGTACCGGGCGATCGCCGGCAGCAGCGCCTCCGGCGAGGCCTTCTCCAGCAGCACCGTCGACGCGCCCACGCTCAGCGGGAACAGCAGCAGCCCGCCCAGCCCGAAGGTGAAGGCCAGCGGCGGGCTGCCGATGAAGACGTCGTCGGCGTTGGCGCGCAGGCAGTGCACCGGCCAGCAGCGGCAAATCGCGATCACGTCGCGGTGGAAGTGCATCGTGCCCTTGGGCTGGCCGGTCGTGCCCGAGGTGAACGCGATCAGCGCGCAGTCGTCGGACGCGGTGTCGACGTTGTCGAAGGTCGACGGCTGCCGCCCGGCCCGCGCCTCCAGGCCCTCGGGCGCCTGGCTGCGGAACAGGCAGACCCGTTCCAGCACCGGGAAGCGCGCGCGGGCCGCGTCCAGCTCCTCGGCCAGCGCCGCGTCGCACAGCGCGTGCGACACCCGCGCCTTGTCGATGACCTGCGCCAACTCCTTCGCGCGCAGCAGCGGCATCGTCGCCACCGCGATCGCGCCGACCTTCATCACCGCGAACCAGCAGGCCGCCATCTGCGGCGTGTTGGCGCCGCGCAGCAGCACGCGGTTGCCGGGCACCACGCCCATCTCGTTCACCAGCACATGGGCGATGCGGTTGGCCTGCGCCTGCAGCTCCGCGTAGGTCCAATGCACCTCGCCGCCGCGGCCGTCGCCGCCGATCACGCAAGGCCGCCCGCCGTGCCCCTGCTCGACCCAGCGATCGAGCAGCTCATGCGCGCAGTTCATCCGCTCGGGGAACTGCAGCTCCGGCAATTCGAAGATCAACTCCGGCCACTGCTCCCGCGGCGGGAGGTGGTCGCGGGCGAAGGTGTCCTGGTGGGCGGTGCGGTGCATGAGGGCGTCCTTATCCGTTCTTCAACAGGTCGCGTCCGATGATCAACTGCTGGACCTCGCTGGCGCCCTCGTAGATGCGCAGCGCGCGGATCTCGCGGTACAGCGACTCGACGATCTCGCCACGCCGCACGCCGCGTCCGCCGTGCAGCTGCACCGCCGCGTCGATGACGCGCTGCGCGCCCTCGGTGGCCATCAGCTTGGCCATCGCGGCCTCGCGGGTGATCGTGCGGCCCTGGTCGCGTTCCCAGGCGGCGCGGTAGACCAGCAGCGCGCTGCTGTCGACGGTGCAGGCCATGTCGGCCAGCTTGGCCTGCGTCAGCGGCAGGTCGGCCAGCGTGGCGCCGAACATCTCGCGCTCGCGGGCCTGATGCAGGCCCTCCTCCAGCGCCCGGCGGGCGAAGCCCAGCGAAGCCGCCGCCACCGAGGTGCGGAACACGTCCAGCGTGCGCATCGCCACCTTGAAGCCCTCGCCCGGCGCGCCGACCATCGCGGTCCGGGGCACGCGGCAGTTCGTGAAACGCAGCCGCGCCAGCGGATGCGGCGCGATCACGTCGATGCGCTCCGCGATCTCGAACCCCGGCAGGCCGGCGTCGACGATGAAGGCGCTGATGCCGCGCGATCCGGGCTGCTCGCCGGTGCGGGCGAAGACGACGTAGAAGTCGGCGATCCCGCCGTTGGAGATCCAGGTCTTCTCGCCGTCGAGCACGTAGTCATCGCCGTCCGGCCGCGCGGCGCATCGCATCGCCGCGACGTCGGAGCCCGCCTCCGGCTCCGACAGCGCGAAGGCCGCCAGCGCCTCGCCGCGCGCCACCCGCGGCAGGTAGGCCTCGCGCTGCGCCGGCGTGCCCATCAGCGAGATCGCGCCCGAGCCCAGGCCCTGCATCGCGAACGCGAAATCGGCCAGGCCATCATGCCGCGCCAGCGTCTCGCGCAGCAGGCAGATCGCGCGGGTGTCGATGGCCTCGCCCTCGCCCGCCACCGCGTGCGTGAGCCAGCCGCCGGCGCCCAGCGCCTTCACCAGCGCCTTGCAGCTGGCATCCACGTCCTCATGGTCGACCGCGCCATGCGCCAGGTGCGTCGCGCACCAGGCGTCGAGCGCGCTGGCCAGCGCGCGGTGCCTGTCGTCGAAGAACGGCCAGTCCAGGTGTTTCAGGTGCTGCATGGCCGTCCTCAATCGCCCTTGAACTCGGGACGCTGCTTCGCGACGAACGCGTGATACGCGCGGTGGAAGTCCTGCGTCATCATGCAGATCGCCTGGGCCTGCGCCTCGGCCTCGATGGCCTCGTCCACGCCCATCGTCCACTCCTGGTGCAGCATCCGCTTGGTCATCGCATGCGCGAAGTTCGGCCCGGCGGCGATCTCCGCGGCCCAGGCCACGGCTTGCGCCTCCAGCGCGTCCGGCTCGGCCAGGCGGTTGAGGAAGCCCC
Organism: Mitsuaria sp. GD03876; assembly: GCF_029840635.1. Classification (GTDB taxonomy): domain Bacteria; phylum Pseudomonadota; class Gammaproteobacteria; order Burkholderiales; family Burkholderiaceae_C; genus Roseateles. The sequence continues at coordinate 20,973 of NZ_JAOCCU010000053.1, forward strand.
AGTGGTGCGCTTCCTCGCCGCCCAGGCTGCGCCCGGTGTAGAGCAGGTCCGACGCGCGGCCCTGCCCGACGATGCGCGGCAGCAGCGCGCAGGCGCCCATGTCGCAGCCGGCCAGGCCGACCCGGGTGAACAGGAAGGCGGTCTTGCTGCGCGCGGTGCCCACGCGCAGGTCCGAGGCCATCGCCATGATCGCGCCGGCGCCGGCGCACACGCCGTCGATCGCGGCGACCACCGGCTGCGGGCAGGCGCGCATCGCCTTGACCAGGTCGCCGGTCATGCGGGTGAAGGCCAGCAAGTCCGGCATCGACATCGCCGTCAGCGGGCCGATGATCTCGTGCACGTCGCCGCCGGAGCAGAAGTTGCCGCCCGCGCCCTGCACGACGATGGCGTTCACCTCGTCGACGTAGGCCAGCGTGCGGAACAGGTCGCGCAGCTCGGCGTAGGACGCGAAGGTCAGCGGGTTCTTGCGCTCGGGGCGGTTCAGCGTGATCACGCCGACCGCGCCTTCCTGGCGCCAGCTGAAGTGCGCCGGGGCGAAGCCTTCGAGGCTGCGGCGGTTGCCGGTGATGAGGTGACTGTCCATCGGTACTCCTGTGATCCTGTCGTTGGCCGGGCGTGATCCGGTCCTGATCGGTTCATCGGCGATCGGTCGTGCCGGGCGCGACACCCCGCGCGATCGATCGCCGGCTCATTTGCGGGCCGCGTCCAGCTGCGCGAGGTGGCCCTTCAGCCCCGCGAGCAGCTCGTACACCGCCGTCTTCTGTTCGGGCGACCAGCCGGCCAGCAGCTCGACGATCCAGCCCTCGTGCGTGGCCGCCATGCGCTTGAACTGGCGGCGGCCGGCCGGCGTCAGCCGCACCGTCACGCTGCGCCGGTCCGACGGATGCGGCTCGCGCAGCACGAAGCCCTCGGCCTCGAGCTGGTCGGTGACGCCGGTGACGTTGCCGCCGGTGACCATCAGCCGCTGCGACAGCTCGCGCATCGTCAGCCCGTCGGGGCTGCGCTCGAGCTGCGCCAGCAGGTCGAAGCGCGGCAGCGTCGTGCCGAAGTCGTTGCGCAGGCGCTGGCGGATCTGGTCCTCGATCCGCGTGGTGCAGGCCAGCAGCCGCAGCCACAGCCGCAGCGCCTGGTGGTCGCCGTCGCGCAGCCGCGACTCGAGGTCGGGGCCCAGGTCCTGGTCGGAATCCAGCATCACATCACCTCCCCGCCGGCCACCGCGATCGCCTGTCCGGTGAGGGACCCGCTGTCGCGCCGCGCCAGCCACGCGACCGTCGCCGCCACCTCGGCGGGATCGACCAGGCGCCCCTGCGGATTGACCGCGGCCAGCTCCGCGCGCGCATCGTCCGGCGTGCGGCCGGTCTTGGCGACGATCGTGTCGATCGCGCCGGCAACGATGTCGGTCTCGGTGTAGCCGGGGCAGACCGCGTTGACGGTCACGCCCTTGCGCGCCACCTCCAGCGCCAGCGCGCGCGTCAGGCCCAGCACGCCGTGCTTGGCCGCGCAGTACGCGGCGACGTAGGCATAACCCTTGAGCGCCGCGGTGCTGGCGACGTTGACGATGCGGCCGAAGCGGCGCTCGGTCATCGCCGGCAGCACCTCGCGGCTGCACAGGAAGCTGCCGGTGAGGTTGACGTCGAGCAGACGCTGCCAGGTCGCCAGCGAGGTCTTGCCCAGCGGCGCGGTCTCGACCTGGCCGGCGTTGTTGACCAGCAGGTCGACCGGCCCGGCCGCGGCGACCGCCGCCGCGAAGGCCTGGCGCACGCTGGCCTCGTCGCCGACGTCGCAGGCCTGCAGCTCGACCGAGGGGCCGCCGTCGACGCTCAGCCGGTCGCGCTGCTCCTGGAGCTTGTCCAGGCGCCGACCCATCAGCGTGACGCGCGCGCCGTCGGCGATCAGCGCCTGGGCGATCGCGGCGCCGATGCCGGAGCCGCCGCCGGTCACCACCGCATGCAGGCCCTCGAGGGGGTACTTGTCGCTCATGTCGTTCCCTTGCCGATGTGCCGTTCGCCCGCGCCGCTCACACGCCCAGCGCGCGGTTGGCCTGCTCCTGCGCGGCCGCGCCGCCGCCCAAGGCGCGCTGACGTTCGAACTCGCGCTCCATCTGGCTCTTGCCCGACAGGTACTGCGCCGGCCAGTCCAGGCCGGGGCCGGACAGGTAACCGATCCGCGCGGCCTCGGTCAGCGTCCAGGCCGGGTTGGCCAGGTGCGGCCGCGCGATCGCGCACAGGTCCGCGCGGCCGGCCGCGACGATGCTGTTGACATGGTCCGCCTCCGAGATCGCACCCACCGCGATCGTCGCGATGCCGGCGCGGTTGCGCACGCTCTCGCTGAACGGCGTCTGCCACATGCGGCCGTAGACGGGTTTCTCCCGCTTGCTGACCTGGCCCGAGGACACGTCGATCAAATCGGCGCCGGCGGCCTTGAAGGCCTCGGCCATCGCGACGGCGTCGTCGGTGGTCGTGCCGCCGCTGACCCAGTCGTTGGCGGAGATCCGCACCGACATCGGCCGGTCCTGCGGCCAGACGGCGCGCATCGCGGCGAAGACCTCGAGCGGATAGCGCAGCCGGTTCTCCAGCGAGCCGCCGTACGCGTCGGTGCGCTGGTTCGTCAGTGGGGACAGGAAACTCGACAGCAGGTAGCCGTGCGCGCAGTGCAGTTCCAGCCAGTCGAAACCGGCCTCGGCGGCGCGCCGGGTGGCAGCGATGAAATCGGCCTGGACGCGGTCCATGTCCTCGCGCGTCATCGCGCGGGACCACTGGCTGACACCGTCCAGGTACTGCTGCGGCGAGGCCGAGATCAGCGGCCAGTTGCCCTCGTCCAGCGGCTGGTCGATGCCGTCCCAGGCGACGCGGGTCGAGCCCTTCGCGCCGGCGTGTCCGAGCTGCATCGCGATCTTCGCGGTCGAGGACCGGTGCACGTGGTCGACGATCCGCTTCCAGCCGTCGCGCTGCTCGTCGCTCCACAGCCCCGGGCATCCCGGCGTGATGCGCGCGTCGGGCGAGACGCAGGTCATCTCGACGAACACCAGCCCCGCGCCGCCCATCGCGCGGGCGCCCAGGTGCGCCAGGTGGTAGTCGCCCGGCTGGCCGTCCTCGCAGGAGTACTGCGCCATCGGCGAGACGACGACCCGGTTCTTCAGCGTCACGCCGCGCAGCGTGAACGGCGTGAACATCGGCGGCGCCGGCCGGTCCAGGCCCGCGCGGCGGGACAGCCAGGCCTCGTACTCGCCGACGTAGCGGGCGTCGCGCAGCCGCAGGTTCTCGTGCGAGATGCGCTGCGAGCGCGTCAGCAGCGAGTAGGCGAACTGCTCCGGCGCGAGGCGCGCGTGGCGTTCGACGTTCTCGAACCACTCGGTGGAATTGCGCGCGGCATTCTGGATGCGCAGCACCTCGATCGAGCGCGTGGCCTCGTACTCCTCGAGCGCGGCGGACAGGCTCTCGACACCGCCGCCATGGCGCTCGATGTCGCGGGCCAGCGCGATCGCGTCCTCGAGCGCGAGCTTCGTGCCCGAGCCGATCGAGAAATGCGCGGTATGGGCCGCGTCGCCCATCAGCACCACCGGCGCGCGGCCGTTGTGATGCACCCAGCGCTTGCACACGACCCGCGGGAAACGGATCCACTGCGCCGAGCCGCGCAGGTGCGACGCGTTGGAGATCAGCGGGTGCCCGTCGAGCACCTTGGCGAAGAGTCGCTCGCAGAAGGCGATGCCCTCCTCCTTGCTCATGTCCTCCAGGCCCGCGGCCTTCCAGACCGGCTCCGGCGCCTCGACGATGAAGGTCGAATGCGTCTGGTCGAAGCGGTAGGCATGCGCCTGGAACCAGCCCCACTCGGTCTTCTGGAAATCGAAGGTGAAGGCGTCGAACAGCTTGGTCGTGCCCAGCCACACGAACCGACACTGGCGCAGGTCGATGTCGGGCTGGTAGGTCGCGGTGTACTTCTGGCGCAGCCGGCTGTTGAGCCCGTCGGCCGCGATGATCAGGTCGGCGTCGATGCCGGCGTCGTCGGTCACGTCGGTCTCGTAGCGGATCTCGACGCCCAGTTCCTCGCAACGCTCGCGCAGGATGTCCAGCAGCTGGCGCCGGCCGATGCCGCAGAAACCATGCCCGCCCGAGACCATCGTCCGGCCGTCGATGTGCACCGCGATGTCGTCCCAGTGATTGAACGACTGCAGGATCCGCTCGGCCGTCTTCGGATCGGCCTCGCGCAGCGCGGCCAGCGTCTGGTCGGAGAACACGACGCCCCAGCCGAAGGTGTCGCCGGCGCGATTGCGCTCCAGCACCGTCACCTGATGGGCGGGGTCCTGCCGCTTCATCAGCAGCGCGAAGTACAGGCCGGCGGGGCCGCCGCCGATGCAGGTGATACGCATGATTCCGGGGCGCCGGCTCGCGCCGGACGGTGACTGCTTGACGGGATCACTTTAGGCCTTGATAGTTGAGGTGTCAACGATCTGGATAACCCTGAACCCATCGGCGTCGTCGGCCCTCGCGGCTTGCGGAATCGGTCGGGCCTTGTTGGAATTAACCGACACCACGACGTCAGGCCCCGCGCTAAGGTGCGCGCCGCCGCGCCGAGGGCCGGCAGGAGCAGCAGATGAAGTCAACAAGCCAATCCACGCCGCGATCGCTGTGGGACATCTCGCCGGTGGTGGCGAGCGACGCGCCGATCTTTCCCGGCGACGAACCCTATGCGTTGAAGTGGACCGCGCGGCTGTCGCCGGACTGCCCGGTGAACCTGAGCGCGATCACGATGTCGCCGCACGTCGGCGCGCATGCCGACGCGCCGCTGCACTACGCCGACGGCGTGGCCAGCGCGGCCGAGGTGGCGCTCGATCCCTACCTCGGCCCCTGCCGGGTGATCCATGCGATCGGCTGCGGCCCGCTGATCCGCATCGAGCACCTCGAGCACGCCGCGCACGAGCTGCCCCCGCGCGTGCTGGTGCGCTGCAACGAGCGTGCCGACACCACCTGGAATCCGGAGTTCAGCGCCTACGCGCCCGAGACCGTCGAATGGCTGGCCGCGCGCGGCGTCAAGCTGATCGGGCTGGACACGCCGTCCGTCGATCCCGCGACCAGCAAGACGCTGGACAGCCACCAGCGGCTGCTGCGCCTGGACCTGCGGGTGCTGGAGAACCTGGTCCTCGACGACGTGCCCGAGGGCGACTACGAACTGATCGCGCTGCCGCTCAAGCTTGCCGGCGCCTGCGCGTCACCGGTGCGCGCGGTGCTGCGGGCGCTCTGAGTCCTCGCGCCGCCTCCCCCTTCCCATCCCCTTCCCTCATTTCATCGCTTTGTCTGGAACGCCCATGACGACACGACAAGACTGCCTGGCCCTGGACGCCGCCGACCCGCTGGCGCCGTTGAAGGACCAGTTCTCGCTGCCCGCGGGCACGCTCTACCTGGACGGCAACTCGCTGGGCGCGATGCCCAAGGCGACCGCCGCCCGCGTGCAGCAGGTCATCGCCGACGAATGGGGCCGCGACCTCATCAAGAGCTGGAACACCGCCGGCTGGATGGACCTGCCCGCGCGCATCGGCGACAAGATCGGCCGGCTGATCGGCGCGAAGCCGGGCGAGACGATCGTCGCGGACTCGACCTCGCTGAACCTGTACAAGGTGCTGAGCGCGGCGCTGCGCATCGTCAAGGACGGTGACGGCGCCGGCCGGCGCACGGTGATCGTGTCGGAGCGCAGCAACTTCCCCACCGACTTGTACATCGCCGAAAGCCTGGCCGAGCAGCACGGCATGACGCTGCGCCTGGTCGACCACGTCGACGAGATCCCCGGCCTGCTGAATGATCGGCTCGCGGTGCTGATGCTGACCGAGGTCAACTACCGGACCGGCCGCAAGCACGACATGAAGGCGGTCACCGCCGCGGCGCACGCCGCCGGCGCGCTGACGGTGTGGGACCTGGCGCACTCCGCCGGCGCGATTCCCGTCGACCTCCACGGCGCCGACGCCGACTTCGCGATCGGCTGCGGCTACAAGTACCTCAACGGCGGCCCCGGCGCGCCGGCCTTCGTCTGGGCGCATCCGCGCCACGCGGACCGCTTCTGGCAGCCGCTGTCGGGCTGGCTGGGACATGCGGCGCCGTTCCAGTTCACCTCGAACTACGCGCCCGCGCCGGGCATCAAGCGCTACATCTGCGGCACGCCGGCGATCCTGTCGACGGCGGCGCTGGAATGCGGCGTCGACACGCTGCTGGCGGCCGAGCCCTTCGGCGGCATGGCGGCCTTGCGCGAGAAGTCGATCGCGCTGACCGAGCTGTTCGCGCGGCTCGCGGAGCAGCGCTGCGGCGAGCAAGGCGTGATCGTCGTCTCGCCGCGTGACGCGGCGCAGCGCGGCAGCCAGGTCTGCCTGGCGCTGAAGGCGCCGCTGCAGGACGCCAGCTACGCGGTCGTGCAGGCACTGATCGAGCGCGGCGTGATCGGCGATTACCGCGCCGGCGACGCGGCCCGGCTCGAGCAGGTGCCGCACATCCTGCGCTTCGGCTTCACGCCGCTGTACGTCGGTTTCGCCGACGTGTGGGACACGGTCGAGCACCTGCACCAGGTGCTGGCCACCGGCGAGTGGCGCGAGGCGCGCTTCAACAAGCAGGCGGCAGTGACATGAGTTGCCCGATGGGACACGGCTCCGGCAACGGACCGACGACGGACACCGGCGCGGACACCCCCGCGCCCGGCGGCGAAGCCATCGTCCGCGAGGAAGGCGCGCAGCTCGACTTCTCCAAGGACATGAGCTACGGCGACTACCTGCACCTGGACCGGGTGCTGAGCGCGCAACATCCGCTCTCGCCCGACCACAACGAGATGCTCTTCATCATCCAGCACCAGACCTCGGAGCTGTGGATGAAGCTGATGCTGCACGAGCTGCACGGCGCCGTCGCCAACGTCGCCGCCGACCAACTGCCCGAAGCCTTCAAGATGCTGGCGCGGGTGTCGCGGATCATGGAACAGCTGGTCCACGCCTGGGACGTGCTCGGCACGATGACGCCGCCCGAGTACTCGGCCATCCGGCCCTACCTCTCCAACAGCAGCGGCTTCCAGAGCGCGCAGTACCGGCGCATCGAGTTCATGCTCGGCAACAAGAATGCCGCGATGCTCAAGCCGCATGCGCATCGGGCCGACCTGCTGGAAGAAGTGAAGACGGCCTACGAGGCTCCGTCGCTGTACGACGAAGTCCTGCGGTTGATGCAGCGGCGCGGCATCCAGGTGCCTGCCGCGCGGCTGCAGCGCGATTGGACCCAGCCCTACACCGCCGACGACGGCGTCAAGGCGGCCTGGCTCGAGGTCTATCGCCACCCCAAGGAACACTGGGACCTCTACCAGATGGGCGAGGAACTCGTGGACCTCGAGGACGCGTTCCGGCTTTGGCGGTTCCGGCACGTCACGACCGTGGAACGCGTCATCGGGTTCAAGCGCGGGACCGGGGGAACCGGTGGGGTCAGCTATCTGCGAAAGATGCTCGACGTCGTGCTGTTCCCGGAGCTGTGGGCTTTGCGCACGGAACTCTGATTGCTCCGACCGAGCGTTCGCAACCCAACCACGGTCCCCTTTCTCCATGTCCCCCTTTGGCACCCTCCCGGGTGCCAAATTCCTCCTAATACTTCCGAAAGGGGACCGTGGTCGGGTCGCTCATCCACCGAATGGGACCGTGGTCGGGTCGCTCATCCACCGAATGGGACCGTGGGCGGGTCGCTCGTCCACCGAAAGGGGCCGTGGGCGGGTTGCTCGTTCACCGAAAGGGGCCGTGGGCGGGTCGCTCATCCGCCGTTGGGGCGGATCCTTACAATCGTTGGTTTGACGTGGGTCGCTCATCAGGTGGCCCCCCGTCGTTGCCTGCCAACCCTGCCGAGGCCCGCCCATGGACACCCGTCTCTCCCAGATCAAGCTGCGCATCTCGAAGCTGCGCGACGCGCTGCGCAACGCCGGCGCCCACGCCATCCTGGTGCCCTCGGCCGACCCCCACCTCTCCGAATACCTGCCCCGTCGCTGGCAGGCCCGCGAAGTCCTCTCCGGCTTCACCGGCTCCATGGGCACCCTCGTCGTCACCCTCGATGACGCCCAACTGTTCGCCGACAGCCGCTACTGGACCCAGGCCGAACGCGAACTCGCCGACAGCGGCATCGCCCTGTTCAAGATCGCCTCCGGCCCCTCCACCCAACACATCGCCTGGCTCGCGGAAACGCTGCAGCCCGGACAAACCCTGGTCGTCGACGGCCAGGTCCTCGGCCTCGCCGTGGACAAGCAACTGCGCGCCACCCTCGGCCCCAAGGGCATCCAGATCAACACCGGCCTCGACCTGATCGACCACGCCTGGGACGAACGCCCCGGCCTGCCCGACGCCCCGATCTACGAGCACGCCGCCCCGCAAGCCACCGTCAGCCGCGCAGACAAGCTCCGCCAGGTCCGCGACGCCATGACCCGCCACGGCGTCACCCACCACCTGATCTCCAGCGTCGACGACATCGCCTGGCTGTTCAACCTGCGCGGCTCGGACGTGACCTACAACCCGGTCTTCCTCGCCCACGCGCTGCTCGACGCCCAGGGCGCCACGCTGTTCGTCCAACCCGGCAAGATCGACGCGGCCCTGACGCAGCGCCTGGCCGCGGACGGCGTGCGTCTCGCGCCCTACGCCGACGCGCGGGCGACGCTCGGCGCCCTGCCCGCCGACGCCACGGTGCTGATCGACCCGCGCCGCGTGACGCTGGGCCTGCGCGAGGCCCTGCCTGCCACGACCACCGTCGTCGAGGCCATCAACCCCAGCACCCTGCTCAAGAGCCGCAAGAACGCCGCCGAAGCCCAGTTCGTCCGCGAGGCGATGGCCCAGGACGGCGCCGCCATGTGCGCCTTCTACGCCTGGTTCGAAGCCGCCCTGGCCCGCGGCGAGCAGATCTCCGAACTGACGATCGACGAACGGCTCACCGCCGAGCGCGCCAAGCGCCCCGGCTTCGTCGGCCTGTCGTTCCCGACCATCGCGGGCTTCAACCCCAACGGCGCGATGCCCCACTACCGCGCCACCGAGGAAGCCTTCTCCCAGATCGCCGGCGACGGCCTGCTGCTGATCGACTCCGGCGCCCAGTACCTCGGCGGCACCACCGACATCACCCGCGTCTGGCCCATCGGCACCATCACCGACGACCACCGCCGCGACTACACGCTGGTGCTCAAGGGCACGATCGCCCTGTCCCGCACCGTGTTCCCGCGCGGCACGCTGAGCCCGATGCTCGACGCCATCGCCCGCGCCCCGCTCTGGGCCCATGGCCTGGACTACGGCCACGGCACCGGCCATGGCGTCGGCTACTTCATGAACGTCCATGAAGGCCCGCAAAGCATCTCCAAGGCCGTGCCCGACGCGAACATGGCCATGGAGCCCGGCATGATCACCTCGATCGAACCCGGCCTCTATCGCCCCGGCCAATGGGGAGTGCGGATCGAGAACCTGGTGCTGAACGTCGAGCGCGACACCCCCGAAAAGGGGCAGTTCGGTCACATGCTGGCCTTCGAGACGCTGACGCTGTGCCCGATCGACACCCGCTGCATCGCCGTCGCGTTGCTGTCGGATGAAGAACTGGCCTGGCTGAACGCGTACCACGTCGAGGTCCGCGCCCGCCTGGCGCCGCTGGTCGACGGCGACGCGCTCGCGTGGCTGAACACCCGCACCGAGCCGCTGGGGCGCTGAGCCCTCGGGCCTCCGCGGCCGGTCGCAGTTGGTCTGCGGACCACCTGCGACCAGGCTTGCGACGAACTGCTGGAAAGCGTGGCTGAGCCACGCTTTTTTGCGTTCGGCCTCCCTGGAAGCGCTTCGAGCCGCCACCTAGACTTGATGCAGGTAGTCGACGAGGAGCAGAGACCATGGACACACGACTCTCTCAGGCTTGGCACGGTTGGCGCTCGCACGCACGCACCGCGCCGGCCACGAACGACGAACGCGCGATGCACCGGTTCTCCGACGGCGCGCTGCACACCGTGCTGATGGCCGCGATCATCGCGGTCGCGGTGATGGCGGTGGCGCAGATGATCAGCGTCGGGGTGCGGATGTGGCAGCTGGATCCGGTCGTCGTGCAGGGCAAGTCGCAGAACCTGCCGATGCCGGCGGCACCCCAGCCGCTGGAGCAGACCCAGCCCAAGCGCTGAGCCGGTCGCCCAGCCGATCGCTCACATCTGCCGGAACAGGTGCAGGTAGCTGCGGCTGACCGGCAACACCTCGGGACGGGCCTTCAGGTGAAGGTCCGCCGTTTCGTTGGGGCCGCGGGTGACGTGGCTGATCGCATGCAGGTTCACGACCACCGACCGGTGGACCTGCACGAAACGTTGCGGGTCGAGCCGCTCGATCAGTTCGCGGATCGGCGTGCGGATCAGCGCCTCGCCCTCGCCGGTGACCACCAGCGTGTACTTCTCGTCGGAACGCAGGAACAGGATCTCGTCGACCGGGATCAGCTTCAGCGTCGATCCGACCGAGGCCCGGATCCATTGCAAGGGGCCGGTGTCGGTGGCCAGCGCGCCTCCGGCCTGCGCCGGCGCGACGCCCGGCGGCTTCGCCATGCGCCGCGCGAGCTCGTCGATGACCGCCTCCAGCGCCGCCTGGTCCGCCGCGCCGGGCCGTTGGCGCGCGCGTTCGGCCAGGCGCTCCTGCAGCCGCTCGACGGTCGCGGCCAGGCGCGCCTCGTCGACCGGCTTGACCAGGTAATCGATCGCGCCGCGCTCGAAGGCCTGCAGCGCGTACTGCTCATAGGCGGTGACGAACACCACATGCGCCTGCCGAGCGATCTGCCGCGCGGCCTCCATGCCGTTCAGGCCCGGCATGTGGACGTCGAGGAAGGCGATGTCCGGACGATGGAGATCGAACATCTCCACCGCCTCGCGGCCGTTGCGGGCCTGGGCGACCACCTGCAGCGCCGGCCACAGCTGCGCGAGGCTGCGCTGCAAGCTGTCGCGCAGCAGCGGTTCGTCGTCGGCGATCAGCGCGGTGGGGGCGGAAGCAGCGGATGTCATGTCAATGCGGGGTGAAGCGCAACTCGGCCAGCAGGCCGTGCGGGAGATTCTCGGTGAGCGCCAGCCCGGCGCCGAGGCCGTAGAACAGCGTCAGCCGCTCGCGCAGGTTGCGCAGCCCCGTGCCGCTGCCCATGCTCTGGGTCATGCCGACGCCGGTGTCGCTGACCCACAGCCGCACCTGGCCGTCGCGCAGCGCGCCGCCGACCTCGATGCGGCCGCCCTCCTCGCTCGGATCGATGCCATGACGCACGGCGTTCTCCACCAGCGTCAGCAGCGCCATCGGCGGGAAACGCAGGCCGGCGAGCTCCGGCGGCAGGTCGACGAAGAAGTCCAGCCGGTCCGGCATGCGCAGATGCATCAGCTCCAGGTAGGCGCGCACCAGCGCCACTTCGTCGGAGAGCGTGGTCGCGTCGCCCTGCAATCGCGGCATCGCCGCGCGCAGGTAGGCGATCAGGCTGCGCAGCACCGGCGCGGCCTGCGGCGAGCCGGTCTCCACCAGCGCCCGCACGTTGGCCAGCGTGTTGAACAGGAAATGCGGCTCGACCTGCGCCTGAAGCAGCCGCAGCCGGGCATCGAGCGCCTGGCGTTCGAGTTCGCTGCGCTCGAGCTCGAAGCTCAGCGCCTGGTTGCGGGCCTCGGCATCGCGCTGCCGATACAGCGCGCCCATCGCCAGCAACGGGCCGACGACCAGGCCGGATCCGGCGATCCACAGGAAACCGAGCATCCGCGATTCGGACTCGACGAAGCTCGAGAAGTCGCCACCGACCGCGACCATGTACACCGCCAGCGTGGCCAGCGGCACCGCCGCCGCCACGACCACGACCTGGAACAACCAGCGCGCCCACCAGCGCGGCAGGCGCCGCGGCCATTGCCCCGCCGCCGAGAACGCCAGCAGCGCCAGCATGCCCACGAACATCGTCCGCCCCAGCAGGACGGGGAACGGCGTGATGAAGATCGGCTGCAGCGCCAGCGCGAAAACGGTCGCCAGCGCCAGCGCCAGCAGCACCCGCTGCGGCGTCAGGTACGAGACGAACCCATGCCAGGCCGGATGCGCCGGCTCGGACGGATTGACGGGAAGGACCGGGGTCGACATGCCCGCACGATAGCGGGCACGCCCCGGCGATCCAAGCCGCGGCGGGTGTCCGCGCGACGAAGCACGGGTTGGGCCGGTCGAGCCACGGGACACGGGCCGGTGTTCGCACGCGACGGCGGTCTCGCCACGTCGCTCACCCGGGGCAGGGACAGCAGGAAGTCCTCGAACAGCGCGTCGTTCATGTGTACATCCCGATGCGGCACATCACCGCTTCCTTGCCGGCGCTGATCGCGAAGCGCAGCGCCTCCGCCGGCGTGGCCCAGCCATAACCGCCGGCCAGGTTCTCGTCGCGGAAGGCCTCCCGCTTGTTCATCGCCTCGATGGCTCCCATCCGCACCACCACGACCGCCGCCACATAGCCGAACTGGCGCGGACGTTCGATCGCGCCGGCATAGATGCGGTAGTCCCCGGTGTCGACTTCGGCGAAATGCATGGCTGACTCCTTGTGCGCCTCCCGGCGCGATCGGCCCTCAGGAGGCCGCGATGGAGTCCACTTTGCGCGGCGAAAGCCGCGATGCCTACCCAACTGAGGTGGGCCCTCGGAAGGGGGAAGACTTTGGCGAATCCCCCGATCGGGCGATTCGTCGGCCGGCCCGCCCAGGGCCGACCGGTCAGAACTGGTTGTTGGCGATCGAGGTGTACTCGCGCAACTCCGCATCGACGACCCGCTTTGGCGGGACATCGCTCGGGCGCTCGCCCAGCTTCGGATGGACGATGTCGTAGGCGCGCCGCTCGGCCGGCGAGATCACGCCGTTCTCGTCGCTGTCGGCCTCGGCGTAGACCAGGTTGGGAATCAGGCTGACCGTCGGCGGGAACTTCTCGACCGTCGACTGACCAACCGGCGCCGCCAGAGCGTTCGACGCCTGGAACGAGGTCGACTGCGCCACCACGGTCTGCGCCGGGGGCGGTGCCAAGGCGGGCGCCAGCACGGGTGCCGGCGCCGGCGCGGCGGCCGCGCTCGCGGATGCCGTCGCGGACGTCTGCGACGCAGCCGCGGCTGCTGGTGCGGCGGGCGCGGCGGCCGTCTGGGGCGCGGCGGCCGGGGTAGGCGTAGCGGCCAGGGAAGGCGTGGCGGTCGGTGTAGACGTAGCGGCCAGGGTGGTCGTGGCGACCGAGGTGGTCGTGGCGGCCGGGGTGGTCGTGGCGGCCGGGGTGGGCGCGGCGGCCGGGGCGGTTGCTGGCGCGGGCGCGGGCGCGGAGACGGCGGCGGAGGACGGCGTGGCCACGGCGGCCGGCTGTGGCGTCGAGGACGCGGCGGCTTGGGCGGCGGCGCCCTGCGCGGCCGGTGCCGCGGTCACCGCCTGGGCGGTGGCGGTCTGGACGGCCACGGCGGGGCCGGTCGCGGCCTGGGCCGGGGCGCCGCTGCCGGACGCGGCCAAGCTGGCCGCCTGCGAGGACAGGCTCACCACGGCGGACGCCTCGGCCGGCGCATCGGTCGAGGGATCGTAGACGTCAGCTTCGCGCACGCGCGCCGACTGCCCGGTGGTCGCACCGGGACCATTCGAAGTCGTTGTGTTGTTCAGGGCAGCAATCATGGCGCGCCTCCCGCGAGGTGTCCGCACATTCCGGCCAGCGGTTGCCGGGCTCGGAAACTTCCTCCAAGCCAAAGCCCTTCCGGGGCATGAACGGTTTATCGGCGGGCGATCACCGGACTTTAGGCCCCGATTCCCGGCTTTCGCAATTTCTTGATAGGGGTAAACCCGCGAAAGAAGGACACGCCGTGCGCCCCGCGTCGCCCGGAACGCCAAGTCCACTCGCCGGAAACCCCTGTCGCCATCGGTTAAATTGCCACGCATGGGTCTCCGCTCCTTCGCCACCGCTCACATCCCCGGCCTGACCGGGCTGGCCGGTCCCCGGTCCACGCCGCCGGACACGCCGGCCGACGCCTCGTCCTTCGACGCCCTCGTCCATCGCCTGCATTACCTGCCCAAGGCGGACGTCAAGCGCATCCGGGAGGCCTACAAGTTCGCGGACGAGGCCCACCTGGGCCAGTTCCGGGCCAGCGGCGAGCCCTACATCACCCATCCGATCGCCGTCGCCGGCCTGTGCGCCGACTGGCGCCTGGACGCGCAGGCCATCATGGCCGCGCTGATGCACGACGCGATGGAGGACTGCGGCGTCACCAAGACCGAGCTGATCGAGCGCTTCGAGGCGCCGACCGCGGAACTCGTCGACGGCCTGACCAAGCTGGACAAGCTGCAGTTCTCGACCCGCGAGGAATCCCAGGCGGAGAGCTTCCGCAAGATGCTGCTGGCGATGGCGCGCGACGTGCGCGTCATCCTGATCAAGCTGGCCGACCGGCTGCACAACATGCGCACGATGCAGCACATGGCGTTCGACAAGCGCCGCCGCATCGCCCGCGAGACGCTCGACATCTACGCGCCGATCGCCCACCGGCTCGGCCTCAACGAGATCTACCGCGAGCTGCAGGAACTCTCGTTCCAGTACATCCACCCGTGGCGGCACGGCGCGCTGGCCAAGGCGGTCACGAAGGCCCGCGGCCACCGGCGCGACCTGGTCTCGCGCATCGAGCGCGACGTGCAGAAGGCCTTCGCCGAGGCCAACCTGCGCGCCGAGATCCAGGGGCGCGAGAAGACGCTGTTCTCGATCTACAAGAAGATGCGCGAGAAACACCTGAGCTTCGCGCAGGTCAGCGACATCTTCGGCTTCCGCGTGATCGTGCAGGAACTGCCGCAGTGCTACTGGTCGCTGGGCGTGCTGCACCAGCTGTACAAGCCGCAGCCGGGCCGCTTCAAGGATTACATCGCGATCCCCAAGCCCAACGGCTACCAGTCGCTGCACACGACGCTGGTGAGCCCGCTGGGCACGCCGGTCGAATTCCAGATGCGGACCGAGGCGATGCACATGGTCGCCGAGAAGGGCGTGGCCGCGCACTGGCTCTACAAGAGCAAGGGCGACGCCAAGGGCGCGCAGCAGCTGGGCTCGCGCTGGCTGCAATCCCTGCTCGACATCCAGGACGAGACCCGCGACGCGACCGAGTTCCTCGAGCACGTGAAGATCGACCTGTTCCCCGACGCGGTCTACGTCTTCACGCCCAAGTCCAAGATCATGGCGCTGCCCAAGGGCGCGACGCCGGTGGACTTCGCCTACGCGATCCACTCGGACGTCGGCGACCACTGCGTCGCGGCCAAGGTCAACGGCGAACCGGTGCCATTGCGCACCGAGCTGCGCAGCGGCGACGTGATCGAGATCGTCACCGCCGCCGGCGCGCGGCCCAACCCGGCCTGGCTGAGCTTCGTGCGCACCGGCCGGGCGCGCTCCAAGATCCGGCACTTCCTGAAGAACCTGGAGCAGGAGGAATCCCGCGAGCTCGGCCACAAGATGCTGGCCCAGGCGCTGCGCGCCGAGGGCCTGGCGCTGCCCAGCCTGAAGGCCGAGGACGAGACCGCCGCCGCGCTCTGGCAGGACCTGGCGCGCTGGGCCGGCAACCGCCATGTCGACGAGCTGCTGGTCGAGATCGGCCTGGGTCGCAAGATCGCGACCATCGTCGCCAAGAAGCTGGCGCGCACGCTGTCCGAGCAGGGCCAGCGCCCCGACGCGGTGCTGCTGACGATGGGACGCTTCGCGACCGACGACGCGCCGGCGCAGGGCCAGGTGCTGATCGACGGCAGCGAGGGCGCCTCCGTGCGGCTGGCCACCTGCTGCCGGCCGATCCCGGGCGACGACATCAAGGGTTACCTGGGCCGCGGCGAGGGGCTGGTGGTCCACACCGCCGAATGCTCCGTCGGGCGCCGGCTGTTCCAGCGCGACAGCGAGCACTGGATCGCGGTCGGCTGGGGCGAGGAGTTGTCGCGCAGCTTCGAGGCCGAGGTCGGCGTGCTGATGCGCAACGGCAAGGGCGTGCTGGCGCAGATCGCGACCGCCGTCAGCAGCGCCGAGGCCGACATCACGCACATCGCGATGAGCGACGACTCGCAGCAACGCGAGACGGCGGAGATGACGCTGCTGCTCGCGGTGCGCGACCGGCTCCACCTCGCCGACACGCTGCGCACGCTCAAGCGCTCCAGCGCGGTGATGCGCGTCTGGCGCGTGAAGCCCTGATCAGGCCGTCGGCTTCGGGTAGCTCACCTCGACGACCTCGATCGTCTCCACGCCCACCGGCGTCACCAGCTGCAGCTCGTCGCCCTCCCGGGCCTTGAGCAGCGTGCGCGCGATCGGCGAGACCCAGCTCACCTCGCCCGCGAGGCTGTCCGACTCGTCGATGCCCTTGATCGTGATGGTCCGCTCCTCGCCTTTCGCGTTGGCGTAGGTCACCGTCGCGCCGAAGAACACCTGGTCGCTGCCGTGATGGGCGCTCGGGTCGACGACCTCGGCGATGTCCAGGCGCTTGGTCAGGAAGCGCAGCCGGCGGTCGATCTCGCGCAGGCGCTTCTTGCCGTACAGGTAATCCCCGTTCTCCGAGCGGTCGCCGTTCTTCGCCGCCCAGGACACGATCTCGACGATCTTCGGCCGTTCGTTGTCCAGCAGCTGCATGAACTCCGCGCGCAGCCGCGCATAGCCTGCCGGGGTCATGTAGTTGCGCGATCCCTTGGGCAGCGCGGGCAACGACGGGCCGTCGTCGTCGTCCTCGGGCGCGGCGTCGCTTTCCTTCGTGAATGCCTTGTTCATCCGGCTATTGTGTCGCGCTCGTCCACGCCGGTGCCGCGCCATGAAAAAGGCCGGCACGTCGCCGTGCCGGCCTTCATCCGTGAGCGGGATCACCCGCCGCCCATGGCTGCATCGAGCGGCCGCGCCGCGATCACCAGCGCGGCTTGTGCCGGATGTCGAGGATCGCGTCGTCGAAGGAACTGTTGTCGCGCAGATCCTCGAAGCCGATGCGCACGCCGTTGCCAGTCGACGTGACCTGGCCATGGTCGCGACCGTCAACGTTGTTGGTCGTGCCGGCCTGGAAGTTGTTGCCCTGAGGCGTCTGGATGCGGAACTCGACCGTCGATCCGGGCCGCGCATGGATCGTCTCGGTCTTGCCGGTGTCCTTGGACCAGCCCAGGTCTTGCCAGTCCCCGCGGGCGGTGCGGTACTGGATCTTGTTGTTGAAGTCCGCGTCGGGCTGGCGGATCGAAGCCTCCAGTTGGCCGCTGGCACCGACGACGAACCCGCCCTTGGACGAGTCCCAGTGCCCCTCGCGCGGCACCTGGGACCAGTGGGGCCGATGACCGCCGCCGCACCCGCCGGCGTGATGGTGATGGTGGTGGTGGTTGGGGCGCCACCAGCCTCCGCCCATCCAGTGGCTGCTCTGGCCCATCATCGAGTGACCGAACAGGTTGCCCATGAAGGGCGAGAAACCGAAGCCGGGCCGCGCGCCCATCGCGGGAAATCCGCCGAAGGACGGCGCCCAGCCGAATTGCGGAGAGTTGACAAACATGTGTTGGCTTCCTTTGCCATGAAATGGATTGGCGGCGAATCCGCAGTGGTGTGCAGTCGACCGCTTGCGAATCCGCGCGACGAGCCCAGTGCGGCGAACAGCCAGGGCGGTTCTCCGGACGGAACCGTCCGGCATGCGCTCGCGGTAAGGTGCGATGAGTTCGACCACGAGGAGGACCCCGCAGCATGAACGACCCCACCGACGCCGGTACCGGCGGCCCGTTGAGCGGCCTGCGCATCGTCGAGTTCGCCGGCATTGGCCCGGCTCCATTCGCCGGCATGGTCCTGGCCGATTTCGGGGCGGAGGTGACGGTCATCGAGCGCCCGGGCGGCGAGACACGGCTCGGCGGCGGAGCCGCGTTGAACCGTGGCAAGACCGTGGTGGAGGCTGACTTGAAATCGGCAGCGGGACTGGCCCGCGTGCGCGACCTGGTGGCCCAGGCCGACGCGCTCGTCGAAGGGTTCCGGCCGGGCGTCATGGAGCGCCTCGGCCTCGGTCCCGACACCTTGCTGGCGGCGCATCCCCGGCTGGTCTACGCGCGCCTGACCGGCTGGGGCCAGACCGGCCCCTTGGCGCGCACCGCGGGTCACGACATCAACTACGTCGCGCTCACCGGCCTGATGCCGTTCGCGGCCCGCCCCGGCCAGGCCCCCGCGTTGGCGGCGACCCTGCTGGGCGACATCGGCGGTGGGGCGCTGACGATGCTGTTCGGGCTGATGTGCGCGCTGTGGGAATCGAAACGCTCGGGACGTGGGCAGGTGATCGACGCGGCGATCGTGGACGGGGTCGGCTACATGGGCACGCTGATCCAGGCCTTGCGCGCGGGCGGTCACTGGAACGACGACCCGTCCGGCAACTTCTTCCTGCACCGCTCGCATTTCTACGAATGCTTTGAATGCGCGGATGGCCGCTGGCTGTCGCTCGGCGCGATCGAGGCGCCCTTCTACGATGAGCTGATCCGCCGGTTGGAACTCCCTCCCCCCCTGCCCCAGGACGATCCCGCGCAATGGCCCGCCTTGCGCGAGCGGGTAGCGGCGCGGATCCGGGAACGGACGCTCGCGCACTGGGTGGCCCGGTTCGAGGACAGCGACGCCTGCGTCGCCCCGGTACTGACCGCCGCGGAGGCGCCGCACCACCCGCATCAGCAAGCCCGGCGCAACTTCTTCACGCAGCACGGCCATGCGTGGCCGATGCCGGCGCCGAAACTGTCGCGCACGCCGGCGACACCCGGTGCCGCGGCCGCCAGGAATCTCGACGACCGGGTTTCAGGCGAGGACGATATTCGCCCGGAATAACTCGCGCGAGATACTCGCGTTTCGTCCAGGCAAAGAAAAAGGCCAGCGTCTTGAAACGCTGGCCTTTCGATTTGGTGCGGCTGGCAGGATTCGAACCCACGACCCCTTGGTTCGTAGCCAAGTACTCTATCCAACTGAGCTACAGCCGCTCGACTTTTACTGATCAGGGGCCGCCGTCGTGGGCGCGACCCCAGGTTTTTCTTGTTACTTCTTCTTGTGCTTGCCGAATCTCTGGTTTCCCTCGGATTCAACAGTTTTTCTGGTGCGGCTGGCAGGATTCGAACCCACGACCCCTTGGTTCGTAGCCAAGTACTCTATCCAACTGAGCTACAGCCGCTGAAAGACTGCGACTATAGCATGCATTTTCAGAGGCCCGCAAGTATCTCGGCGAAAAACATTCAACCGAGCCGCGCCGCCGCCTCGAAGCAGCGCGCGCGACGCTCCGGATCGTCGTCCTGCTCCGCCATCTCGGCCAGCCGCAGCCAGCTGCGGCGACGCGCGGCGATCGACAGCTCGCGGTCCTCCGCGGCCTGCTCCAGCATCAGCCGCGCCTTGCCCCACAACTGGCGCTCGGCCAGCGCGTGGCCCAGCGCCAGCGCCATCGTGCCGTCGCGGGGGAATCGCTGCACCGCGCCTTCAAGCCGCTGCAGCCATTCCGGTCCCAGGCCGGGCGCGCACAGCACCAGGGCCTCGGCGAGGGCCTGGCGCTCGTCGGCGCCCTGCTCCGCGATCGCTTCCCAGAACGGCCGCAACCAGCCGCGGCCGTCCTCCGGCGCGCCCAGTCCCGCGGCGCAGTTCGCCGCCCGCGAGGCGACGAACACATCGCGGCGATCCGACGCGTCCAGTTGCTGCCAGATGCCGCGCAACTGGTCGATGTCGCGCGCGGTCTCCAGCGCCTCGCAGGCCAGCGAGCGCAGCAAGCCCTGCGCCGCCGACTTCGAGAAGCCCTGGTGCTTGGCCAGCAGCCGCGCGGTCCGCAGCGCCTCCAGCGGCTGGCGCGCCAGCCGGCTGCCCTGCAGCTTCAGGCGCAGCGCCTGCGTGCGCCGCGCGACGCCCGGCGTCAGTTCGCCCAGCAGCCCCAAGGCCCGCGGCGCGTCGCGGTCGTCGAGCGCCCATTCCGCCGCCAGCAGCCGCGCGCCCTCTTCCTGCACGCGCGCGCCGGCCGAGGTCGACGCCACCTGCAGCGCCTGGCGCAGGTGCTCGTCGCGGTTGCGGCGGTCCTGCAGCTTGTGCGCGCTCTGCGCGGCCACCAGGTGGGCCAGCGCCATGAAGGCGCCGTCCTGCGCCAGGTCCGGCGTCTGCGCCTGGATGTTGAGCGCGCGCTGCGCCGCCTTCTGGGCGCGGCTGTAGCGCGCGCCGAAGTAGTCGGCCCACGCCTCGCGCAGCGCGACCTGGGCGCTGCGTTCGCGCTGGGCCATGCGCCACAGCCGCGCGCGCTTGGGCAGCGTCAGCAGCGCGTCCAGCGACTGCATCAGCGTCATCAGCGCGAAGCAGCCCGCCACCAGCAGCAGCAGGAACAGGTTGAGCGACAGGTCCATCCGCCAGCCGCGCCAGTAGAAGCTGGCGAGGCCGTCGTTGTTGCCCAGGGTCAGCGCCGCGACGACCGCCGCGACGAACAGCAGCACCAGCCAGATCACCATCCGCATGGCGATCTCCTCAGCGGGCCACCGCGCTGAGCGCGGCGAGGGTGTCGTCGGGACGCGGCACGCTGACCTGGCGGGCCTGGCCCTGCACCTGGCGCAGCAGCTCCACCGTCAGCGACAGCTTGCGCGAGCGCGCGTCGAAGTAGCGGTCCAGCATCGCCTGCGCCTCGCGCAGGTCGACCTGCGCGGTGTCGAACTGGCGGCTCAGCAGCGCCAGCCGCGCGTTCAACAGGCGCAGCTTGAGGTTCTCGCGCAGGAAGAACGACTGCTCGGGCGCGATCAACGCGGCCTCGGGATGATCGATCCGGGTGACGCGCAGCAGGCCGCGGGCCTCGCGCCAGATGTCGCCGCTGAGCGTCGTCCAGCG
>NZ_JAOCCU010000054.1 GCF_029840635.1 Mitsuaria sp. GD03876
CCTGGCACGCCTCCGAGCACGACGCCGGACCCGACGCCCGGCACGCCTCCGGGCACCACGCCTGATCCGACGCCCGGCACGCCTCCGGGCACCACGCCGGATCCCGCGCCCGGCACGCCTCCCGAAGATCCGCCGTCGGACAAACCCTCCTTGGACATCTCCATCGACAAGCTGCCACCCCGGCCGGAAGGCGCCAACCCCACCCTGCCGCGCGGCACGCCGATCGTCCCGCCCGTGATCGCCACCGAGGCGGCCAGCGTCCTGTCCGCGCCGGCGCCGTCCGGTGAGACCGGCAGCGCGCTGCCGGCCACGGGCTACGCCTTCCTGCGCCAGGTCACCGCGGCCGACTGGAACTGGCTGTTCCCGTTGCGCGCGGGCCGGCATGTCGAAGGCGCCGGCAAGCGCAACGCGCCGCCGTTCGCGACCCGCGACGGCGCGAAGGACGTCTTCACGCTGGAAGCGTTCCAGCGGGCGGTGCTCGAGTACAACCGCTGGGCCCAGGTCAACGGCTACAAACAGTTCCTGAACGAGGGCACGCGCAAGCAGCAGGGCCAGGAGTTCGTCGCGTTCTGGGCCAAGGCCTCGCGTGAGACCTCCGGGACCTGGGCGGGCGCGCCGGCACCGTGGATCGAGCGCTATCGCGATCGCCATGGCGTCGTCACCTCGGTCTGGAAGGGCGCGCTCCACCGGGCCGAGCAGGCCGGCTACAGCACCGCCGCGGACGGCAGCAGCCCGGCGCTGGGCTACATCGATCCCGCGTCGCGCACCTATCCGGCCGTCCCCGGACGCTCGTACCACGGCCGCGGCATCGTCCAGCTGAGCTGGAACTACAACTACGGCGCCTTCTCGGCCTGGCTGCATGACCATGGGCTGATGCGCGATGTCGTCACCTCCCGCGACACCCTGCTGGCGCGTCCCGACCTGCTGGCCACGCACGGCCCGCTGTCGATGCTGTCCGGCATCTGGTTCTGGATGACGCCGCAAGGCGCGATGCCCTCGTCGCACGACGTGCTGTATGGCGACGTGACCAAGACCTCCGCGGGAGGCCACGATCCCGGCCTGCCGGCGCTGCGCATCGGCGTGACGGTGGGCGGCCAGACCGTCGGACCGGTCGCCGCGGGCGACACCAGTGACGAAGGCGTGATGGCGTACCGCCTGGGCACGCTGACCAACATCTTCAACGGCGGCCTGGAGTGCAACAGCGTCGGGTCCTGGCACCCGGGCGCGGCCCAGCGGATCAGCTACTACAACGCGTACGCCACCTACTTCAACGAGAAGCTGGACGGGCTCGGCGTGACCCGCGTGTCCAAGGCGACGGACATCTGGACCGCGAGGATCTCGTCCCGCTCGGACGAGACCGTGCAGAGCGCCACCTGCTTCAACCAGAAGGCCTACTACGCCTGGTGACGCTCGCCCGCCGCTCCCGGCGATGAGCCAAAGAAAAACGGCGCCCTTCGGGGCGCCGTTTCAGTTGGTGTCGACAGGGGGATCCGGGCGATGTTCGAGTTGTCGGCCCGGATCCGCCGGTTCAACGTCAGGCGCGGCCCGGTGGGATCCGGCCACGCCCCCCACCGGGGGTTGAAAGCGGGGTGCGTCGTGCCGCGGGTCAGCGCTGGTTGTAGCGCGCCTTGGCCGAGTTCACGCACACGTCCTTGGCATCGCCGGACAGCGTGTTGCACTTATCCGAGGCCAGCTTGTAGTCCGCCTTGACCCGGGTGTCCTCGGCGTCGTCGACGGCGGCGGCGACCTTCTTGTTCATCTTCAGCTCGGCCTTGGCCTTTTCATAGGACGTCTTGGCCTCGCGCTGGCAGAGGTCCTTGGCCTCGCCCGAACGGTCGTCGCAGCGCTCCTTGGCCACGTCGTAGCGCGCCTCGTAGCGGGTCTCGATCAGCTTGGCCTCGTCCTTGGCGTTGCCGCTGTAGTTGTATTCGAGCTGCGCCAGCGCCACGTCCTCACGGCCCTTGGCTTCCTTGACGCAGATGTCCTTGGCATTGCCGGACAGCTTGTCGCACGCATCCTTGTCGACCTTGTAGGTCTTCTTGATGTCGTCCTTGGCGCCGTCGTAGACGGACTTGGAGAAGTTGGCGGCTTGCGCCATGCCGGCGCACAGGCTCAGCGCGGCGGCGATCAGGGCGGCGGTAGCGGGCTTGTTCATGGCCTTCCTTTCGTTGTTGTGGAACGGGGCTTGACGTCAATGCGGCGCGGCTGGGGCGCTCGTCACTTTCGCAACAGGCTCATCACGAAGGTCGCGACGGCCATGATCACGAAGACGAAGAAAAGGATCTTGGCGATGCTCGCGGCGCCGGCGGCGATCCCGCCGAAGCCGAACAGCGCGGCGATCAGGGCAATGACGAAGAAGACGACGGCGTAGTGCAGCATCCTGGTTCTCCTGCGCGGCACCGTGCCGCGATGGAATGACTGTAGGGAACCGGCCGGTCGCCGCGGGCAGTCCCGGGCCGCGACGCCGCGTCGGAGCGCCAACCGACGCGCTGTAGGAGGCGACCTACCGACGCCTCGAGGACAAGAAAAAAGCCGGCTCGCGCCGGCTTTGCTGTGTGGGGGAAGGCTCGCGCCTCACCAGGTCTTCTGGAAGGTCACGCCCACGCGGCCGCCACGCGGCCGGAACGTCAGCGAGGACTGCCCGCTGAGCTCCATCCGGAAGCCCTTGCGCAGGTCCGCATAGGGCTTGCGGCTGTTGAAGACCAGGCCCACCCGCAGCTGGCGGGCGTCATGGTTGGCGAGGCCGGGGACGTTGAGGTCGTCGATCTGCGATCGCGTGGCATCGACCAGCGGCGTCTGCACGAACGCATGCGAGCGCGGGCCCGTCGGCATCGCCAGGCCGACGAGGACGCCGGCATCGCCGGCCGCGCCCGGCCGCAGGTTCTGGTAGGGCGTCGAGTACAGGCCGCCGCCGATCGCCGTGCCACGCTGCTCCACGCCGACGCCGAGCCTCAGCCCGCTGCCGGACCAGGGCTTGGCCCACAGCATCGTCTGCGTCGCCTGGGGCGCGCGCCCATGCCAGCCGGCGACGCCGGCCGACTGGTTCGCGGTGGCCAGGGGCTCGGCCGCGTTGCGGGTGACGGTGTAGCGCGAACCGCCGGACGATTCCCGCAACGACTGGCGCAGCGGCTGCCGCGTTCGCTCGGACAAGGGCCGGCCGCTGAGCTCGACGCTGTCGTCGAGCGAGGCCGGCGTGGCTTCGGCGGCGGGCGCCGCCTGCGCCAGCGTCAGGGCGACGGGCGCGAAGGCGGCGAGGACAAGGATCCGGGGGCAAAGGACAGTCATGGCTCAACTCCCGTTCTTGGTACAGCTTAGGACGCGGGTTGCGACAGGAAGATCTCGATCCGACGATTGGCGGCCCGGCCGGGCTCGGTGGCATTGCTCGCCACGGGCTGACGTCCGCCGCGGCCCTCGACCAGCACGCGGCCGCGACGCACGCCGTGCTGGACCAGGTATTCGCGCACCGACTCCGCCCGGTCCTGCGACAGCGGCCCGTTGACCGCGTCGCCGGCGGCGCTGTCGGTGTGGCCGACGATGGTCACGCGCACGGAGTCGTCCAGGCCGCGACTGACTTCGTCCAGCACCGGCCGCAGCGCCTGGCGGAGATCGGCGCGGCCGGTCTCGAAGGTCGCATCGGTCGGCACGGTCAGCTTGAGCTGGTTGTCGGTGGTGCGGGCAACGGCGATGCCCGTGCCGGCGCCGGCGCGGGTGATCGCATCGCGCCGCTCGTCCATCCAGGACGACCAGCGGTTGCCCGCGACGACATCCGGCGCGGCGCCCGGCAGGCTGCCCGGCGCGGTATTCGAGGGGGAAGCGGCGGTCCCGGCGCGGCCGCCCTGGGTCGCGCAGCCGCCCAGCGTCAGCAGCAGCGCGATCGCCAGGACCGGCAGGCTGGCCGCCGCGAGTCGCCGCCAGCGGCGATCCAGGTCGGCGGAAGCGGGGGCGGCGAAGACGCGGGGGCGGCGCATGACTGTCTCTCCATGAAGGCGGGGGTCTCGATCACACGATACGAGCGACCTGGGTGAGTGTCATGCTAGGGAGATCGCGGGGCGGCGGGTGTAGTCGGCCGGCGGAAGCGCGAGTCAGACGGAACCGACAAGCGAATCGATCCTTGCCGCGGCAGCGATCGTCAGGCACCGAACGCCACGCCCTCGTCGGACACGTCGTCCAGCGGCGGCAGGTCGGCCTCGGTCAGCTCGGTGGCGTCGATTTCCTCGTCGAAACGGGCCTGGTCGGCGGCGCCGCGGTGCGCGATCAGCGGCTTGTCCAGCGGGCGGTAGATCCGGCTGCGCAGGCGGGCCAGGCGTTCGGAGCCGGCGACCTCATGGGCGACGCGGGCCGGGTCCAGCAGCATCGCGAACGGGTTGGCGGCGAGGTCTTGGGTCGAGGTCAGCATGTCGGTCTCCAGGGGATTCGGTTGATTCCAGGGGGCCTGTGCGCGGGGCTTCGAAGGCCGCCGACACCGTGTCGGCATGGAATGAACTGTAGAGACCGGCCGGGTCCGCCAACAGTGGGCGGCCGGCCAAACGGCGTGTCAGACGGATTCCTAGGGGAATGCCAGCAAGCGCCTCACGGCGCCGTGCGGGCGGCGGCCTTCGCGCGGGTCCGGGCGAGCTGGGCGAGCTTGTCGGCCATCTCGTCCTGCCCGGCGCGGCGGGCGAAATCGGCGGCCGTCATCCGATGGTCGTTCTCCAGCGAGGCGTCGGCGCCGGCGGCGATCAGGACCTCCGCGCCGCTGAGCCCGCCGTAGCCGGCGGCCATCATCAGCGGCGTCGTGCCGTTGGGCGAACGCGCGTCGACCTCGGCGCCCTGCGCCAGCAGCCAGCGCACGAGGTGCTCGTTCGGGCCGGCGGCCGCGTAGTGCAGCGCCGACCAGCCCGGCTCGTTGACCAGCGCGCCGCGTTTCACCAGGGCCTGCGCCCATTCCAGCCGGCCCTTGATCGCGGCCAGCATCAGCGGCGTCTCGCCGGCCTGGTTGATCGCGTTGACGTCGGTGGCGGGGCTTTGCAGCAGGGTCTCGAAGGCCTTGGCGGACTCCTCGCGGATCGCCACGTGCAGCGCGGTGTTGCGCTGGGCGTCGCGGACGTTCGGGTCGACGCCGGCCAGCAGCAGCTTCATGACGGTGCTGGCGTGGTCGTTGCGCGTGGCGACATGCAGTTCGGGCGGCGGCCCGGCGTCGCTGGCCGCGGGCGCCGCGGGCGGCGTTCCGAAACGCCCCTGCGCCGACGCCGGCGTGACGACCAGCATCGCGGCCGCCAGGGCGGCCATGACCGTGGCCGTCAACGCGAGCGGCCGCGCGGGCCGGACCGGCGCCCGGCTCATGCCGCCTCCGGCAGCCGGAACAGGCGCCGCGTGTTGGCGGTGCACTGCGCGGCCAGGGTCTCGACCGGCACGCCGCGCACCTCGGCGACCAGCTTGGCCACGTGCGGCACGTAGGCCGGCTGGTTCAGCTTGCCGCGGTACGGCACCGGCGCCAGGTAGGGGCTGTCGGTCTCGATGAGGATCCGGTCGTCGGGCACGATCCGGGCGACCTCGCGCAGGTCGGCGGCGTTCTTGAAGGTCACGATCCCGGAGAACGAGATGTGGAACCCCAGGTCCAGCGCCGCCCGGGCGACGTCCATCGTCTCGGTGAAGCAGTGCACCACGCCGCCGGGCTCGCCGGCCTGCTCCTCGCGCATCAGCCGCAGCGTGTCCTCGGCGGCCGAACGGGTATGGATCACCAGCGGCTTGCCGGTGCGCCGCGCGGCGCGGATGTGGTTGCGGAAGCGCTCGCGCTGCCATTCCATCTGCTCGACGGTGCGGCCGTTGAGGCGGTAGTAGTCCAGGCCGGTCTCGCCGATGGCGACGACCTTCGGATGCGCCGCGCCAGCGACCAGTTCGTCGACGGACGGCTCATGCACCTCGTCGCTGTCGGGATGGACGCCGACGGTGGCGAACAGCGGCGCATGCGCGTCGGCCAGCGCGCGGACCTCGGGGAACTCCTCCATCGTCGTGCAGATGCAGACGGCCTGCGCGACCTGGGCCGCGTCCATCGCGGCGAGCAGTTCGGGCAGCTGGGACTTGAGCTCGGGGAAGCTCAGGTGGCAGTGGGAATCGATGTACATCGCAACAACTCGCCCGGATCCGCCCCGGAAAGCGCGACGCCGCGCGAGGCGGCGTCGAAGTCGGCGTCGAGGCGGCGGCCCCCTCGCGGCGGCCGCTCGCTCAGATCGTCTGCGTCGGCTTGGCCGAGGAGATCGCCGTGCCGAGCAACTCCTCGATCTTGAGCTTGATCAGCCGGGTCTTCTCGTCGCCGGGGAAGCGCACGCCGACGCCCTGCGTGCGGCCGCCCGAGGCGTTGGCCGGCGTCAGCCAGGCGACCTTGCCGGCGACCGGGTAGCGATTGGGATCCTCGGGCAGCGTCATCAGCAGGTAGATGTCCTCGCCGAGCTTGTATTCCCGCGTCGTCGGGACGAACACGCCGCCCTCCGAGAAGATCGGGATGTAGGCCGCGTAGAGCGCGCCCTTTTCCTTGAACACCAGTTGGATCACGCTGGGCCGGGCGCTGCCGGACGGGGCCGGCGCAGGCGCGGACGCGGGCGATGTGGGGTTCATCGGTTTCAGGCTGAGTTCGCTCATGGGGGGCGAGTCTACTCGCCGGAGGCGGCCGTCAAGACGGCATTACCAGGCATTACCAGCCTGTCCCAGGCATTCCGCGCCATGACCGCGCATCACCTCGCGGGGCGCATCGCCTGTTGCCCCTGGGCCACCAGCGACTCCATCAGCAGCCCGGCGTTGAGCGGGTGGTCGGCATGCCGCGCCGCCTGCTGCAGCACCTTGGCCCACTGCTCGAGCGCCGCGCGCACCGCCGGCAGCTTGGGCAGCGCGTCGCGCGGGAAGTAGGCCGGCCCGGCCCCGTGGGCGATGCGCATCAGGTCGTGCACCAGGCGCTGCATCGCCGCGATCGAGCGGGGCACCGGCCAGTCGGTCAGCGCCGACGCCTCGCCCTTGGCGATCCGCCGCGGCAGCTCCAGCCAGGTCTTGGCGGCGATGCCCTCCTCGCTCCACTGCAGCGCCTCCTGCGGCCGCCCGCCGGTGGCGTCCAGCAGCACGCCCGGCTGGTCGACGCCCTGCCCCGCCAGCCAGGCCAGCGCCGCGTCGCGCGCGGGCAGCGCCATCTGCAGCGGCTGGCAGCGGCTGCGGATCGTCGGCAGCAGCTGCTGCGGCGCGGCGCTCGCCAGCACGAAGCGCAGCAGCCCGGCCGGTTCCTCCAGCGTCTTGAGCAGCGCGTTGGCGGCGACCATGTTCAGCGCCTCCGCCGGATAGACGACGACCACCTTGGCCTTGCCGCGCGCCGCGCTCACCTGCGCGAACGACAGCATCTGCCGCACCGCCTCGATCTTGATCTCGCGGCTGGGCTTGGTCTTGCTCGCCTTGGCGCCGCCGCCCTCGCCCTCGGCCTCCATCGCGCCGAATCCCAGCGGTTCGCGCAGCGCCTCGGGCAGCAGCACCTGGAAGTCGGGATGCGACCGGGAGCGCAGCAGGTGGCAACTCGGGCAGCGGCCGCAGCCGGGCTGGTCCGTTCCGGCGCGGCCCTCGCAGAGCCAGGCCTGCGCCAGCAGCAGCGCCAGGTCGAACTGGCCGACGCCCGCCGGCCCCTGCAGCAGCAGCGCATGGCTGCGCCCCTGCGTCAGCGCCTGGTGCAGCGGCGCGGCGAGCCAGGGCAGCGGCAACTGGCCGCCGTCGGCGAGCGCGGCGCCCTCGTCCGCTCCGATCGCGGCGGTCACCATCCCCGGCGCTCCAGTTCGGCGCGGATCTGGGCGGCGACGCCCTCGATCGTGTCGCCGGCGTCGATGCGCGCGATCCGGTCCGGCGCGGCCTCGGCCCGGCGGCGGTAGCCGTCACGGACGCGGGCGAAGAAATCCAGGTCCAGTTGCTCCAGCCGGTCCGCGTCGCGCGCCTGGGCGCGGCGGCCGGCGGCGATCGCCGGGTCGACATCGAACCAGAAGGTCAGGTCCGGCTCGCGCCCCTGCTGCACCCACTGGGCCAGCGTCGTCAGCACCTGCCAGTCCATGCCGCGGCCGCCGCCTTGATAGGCGAAGCTCGCGTCGGTGAAGCGGTCGCACAGCACGGTCTGGCCCAGCGCCAGCGCCGGTGCGATCACGCGCTGCACATGGTCGCGGCGCGCCGCGAAGACGAGCAGCGCCTCGGTCAGCCCGTCCATGTCCTGGTGCAGGAACAGCCCGCGCAGCGACTCGGCCAGCGGCGTGCCGCCGGGCTCGCGGGTCTGGACCAGCTCGGCGCCGCACTGGCGCAGGTGCTGGGCGACGGACTCGACATGGGTGGACTTGCCCGCCCCGTCGATGCCCTCGAAGGTGATGAATCGACCGCTCACGCGTGATGCTCTTTTCGGAAAAAGCGAAGCGCGGGCGCCTCAGCGGCCGCGCTGGTACTTGTTGACCGCGCGATTATGCGCGGCGAGGTCCTCGCTGAACTGGCTCGTGCCGTCGCCGCGCGACACGAAGTACAGCGCCTTGGACGGCGTCGGATGCAGCGCCGCCTGCAGCGCCGCCAGGCCCGGCATCGCGATCGGCGTCGGCGGCAGCCCGCCGCGGGTGTAGGTGTTGAACGGCGTGTCGGCCAGCAGGTGGCCCTTGCGCAGGTTGCCGTCGAAGTCGGTGCCCAGCCCGTAGATCACCGTCGGATCGGTCTGCAGCGGCATGCCGGCCTTGAGCCGGTTGACGAACACCGCCGCGACCAGCCCGCGGTCGGCGGCCGCGCCGGTTTCCTTCTCGACGATCGAGGCCAGGATCAGCGCCTCGTCCGCGTTCTTCAGCGGCAGCCCGTCGCCGCGGCCCGACCAGGCGCTCTCCAGCCGCTTGTGCATCAGCGCATGGGCGCGCTTGAGCACGGTCAGGTCGCTGACGCCGCGGCTGTAGGCATAGGTGTCTGGGAAGAAGCGCCCCTCGGCCGGCTGGCCCGGCGCGCCGATGGCCGCCATGACCTGGTCGTCGGTCATTCCGGCGGTGGCCTGCTTGAGCGACGGCGCGGCGGCGATCGCGGCGCGCAGCTGGCGGAAGTTCCAGCCTTCGATGATGCGCAGCTGCTCCAGCGTCTGGTCGCCGCGGACCATCTTGTCCAGCAGCTCGCGCGGCGTGATGCCGGCATGGACCTCGTAGCTGCCGGCGCGGATCTTGCGCGCCTGGCCGGAATAACGGAACCACGCGTACAGGAAACGCGGATCGGTCTGCAGCCCGGCCAGGACCCAGGCCTGCGCGACCTGCTGGGGCGGCGTGCCGGGTTCGATCGAGAGCTCGACGCTCGGTTTTTCCAGCGCCAGCGGCGCCTGCAGCCACCACCAGACCGCACCGCCGGCGGCGCCGGCCAGCACGATCGCCGCGACCATCGCGGACAGCAGCCAGCGTCCGATCCGGCCCGCCTGTTTTCTCGGCTTCCTCGCTGCGTGGCGAGCGTTGTTCTTCGCGCGTGACAAGACCCGTCGCCCTTCGTGAAATGCGGGGGCTGATGATAATCGGCCCCATGATCGAAGACCTCCACCACGCCTCGCCGCCCGTGCCGTCCTCGGCGCTGGGCGCCGTCCGTCTCGCCGACTGGGGCGTGATCCGCGCCCAGGGCGAGGACGCCGCCAAGTTCCTGCACTCCCAGCTGACGCAAGACCTGGCCCTGCAGACGCCCGCGCAGGCGCGGCTGGCGGGCTACTGCTCGGCCAAGGGCCGGCTGCTGGCGACGATGCTGGCGGTCAAGCCCGACGAGCAATCGGTGCTCCTGGCGCTGCCCGCCGAGGTGCTGCCGGCGACGGTGAAGCGGCTGTCGATGTTCGTCCTGCGGGCCAAGTGCAAGCTCAGCGACGACAGCGCCGCCTGGGCCGTGTGGGGCCTGTCCGGCGCCCAGGCGCGCGACTGGCTGGGCGCGGCGGCGCCGGCCCAGGTCTGGGCGGTCGGCCGCCTGGCGCTGGCCGACGGCCGCGAGGCGCTGGCCACGCGGCTGCCCGACGACGGCCTCACGCCCCGCTTCCTGCTGCTGCAACCGGCCGACGCGGCGGTGCCGGCGCTCTCCCCGATCGATCCCGAGGAATGGCACGGCCTGGACGTGACCGCCGGGCTGGCCTGGATCCGTCAAGGCACGGTGGAGCAGTTCGTGCCCCAGATGCTGAACCTGGAACTGGTGGGCGGCGTGAACTTCCAGAAGGGCTGCTACCCGGGCCAGGAGGTCGTCGCGCGCAGCCAGTACCGCGGCACGGTCAAGCGGCGCACTCACCTGTTCGCGCTGGACGGCACCGATGCCGACGCGACGCCCGGCCAGGAGATCTTCCACAGCGGCGATCCCGAGCAGCCCGCCGGCATGGTCGCCGGCTTCGGCCGGCTCGAGGGCCGTCCGCTGCTGCTGGCCGAGGTGAAGCTGGCCGCGCTGGAGTCCGGCACGCTGCACCTGGGCAGCGCGCAAGGCGCCGTCCTGACCCCTCGTCCCCTGCCCTACGCCATTGGAGAACCGGAATGACTGCCTCGCCGCCGACGCGGACCGCCGCCGCCCCTCCCGACCGCTCGACCGGCGCGCCGGTCGAGCTCTACGTCTACTACCGGGTCCACACGGACCACCTGGCGGCCGCGCTGGCCGCCTTCGAACAGGCGCGGGACGCGCGGCCGGTGCGGCTGCTGCGGCGCCATGACAACGATCCGGTCTTCCAGACCTGGATGGAGATCTACGGCCCCGAGCTGCCCGACGCGGCGGACGCGGAGCGCGGGATCGCCGCCGCCCTGGCCACCTTCGCCCAGGGCCCCCGTCACCGCGAGGCCTTCGCCGCGCTCGCCGGTCCGGGAGCGGCACGCTGATGGAACACAACGTCTCCCTGATCTCGACGCTGGCGGCGGGCTTCGGCCTGGCGCTGATCCTGGGTTTCATCGCCGAGCGGATGCGGCTGCCGGCGCTGGTCGGTTACCTGCTGGCCGGCATCGCGATCGGCCCGGCCACGCCGGGCTTCGTCGCCGATGTCGGCATCGCCGCGCAGCTGTCCGAAATCGGCGTGATGCTGCTGATGTTCGGCGTGGGCCTGCACTTCTCGCTGAAGGACCTGATGGCGGTCAAGCGCATCGCGCTGCCGGGCGCCGTCGTCCAGATGAGCGCCGCGACGCTGCTGGGCGTGGGCCTGGCGATGTGGTGGGGATGGAGCACCGGCGCGGCGCTGGTGTTCGGGCTGTCGCTGTCGTGCGCCAGCACCGTGGTGCTGCTCAAGGCGCTGGAGGCGCGCGGCACGCTGGAGTCGGCCAACGGCCGCATCGCGGTGGGCTGGCTGGTGGTCGAGGACCTGGCCACGGTGCTGATCCTGGTGCTGCTGCCGCCGCTGGCGCCGGTGCTGGGCGGCAACACGCAGGGCGCCACGGACGCGCCGCTGTGGCAGACCATCGCCGAGACGCTGGCGCAGATGGCCGCGTTCGTCGTGCTGATGCTGGTGGTCGGGCGGCGCGTGCTGCCGTGGCTGCTGTGGCAGGTGGCGCGCACCGGCTCGCGCGAGCTGTTCACGCTGATGGTGATCGCGGTGGCGATCGGCATCGCCTATGGCGCCTCCGAGCTGTTCCACGTCTCCTTCGCGCTGGGCGCCTTCTTCGCCGGCACGGTGATGCGCGAGTCCGAGTACAGCCACCGCGCCGCGCAGGAATCGCTGCCGCTGCGGGACTCGTTCTCGGTGCTGTTCTTCGTGTCGGTGGGCATGCTGTTCGATCCGATGACCCTGGTGGAACAGCCGCTGCACCTGCTGGGCGTGGTCGCGATCGTGATGCTGGGCAAGGCGGTCGCGGCGACCGCCATCGTGATCCTGTTCCGCTACCCGCTGAACACGGCGATGACGGTGTCGGCGAGCCTGGCGCAAATCGGGGAGTTCAGCTTCATCCTGGCCGGGCTGGGCCTGCAACTGGGCCTGCTGCCCAAGGCCGGCATGAACCTGGTGCTGGCCGCGGCGCTGATCTCGATCGCGCTGAACCCGGTGATGTTCGCGATGATCCGGCCGATCCAGAAATGGGTGCTGAGCCGCTCGGCGTTCGCGCGCCGGCTGGAGGCGCGGGACGATCCGTTCGCCGAGCTGCCGCAGACCACCGAGCGTCAGTACCTGGAAGGCCAGGTGGTGTTGGTGGGCTTCGGCCGCGTGGGCCGGCGCATCGCCGACGTGCTGACCGAGCGCGGCATCCCGTTCGTCGTCGCGGACCAGGGCCGCGAGACCGTCGAGGCGCTGCGCAAGCGCGGCCTGGCGGCGGTCAGCGGCGACGCCAGCGATCCGATGGTGCTGGTCCAGGCCCACATCGCCAACGCGGCGATGCTGGTGGTGGCGGTGCCCGACTCGATGAAGGCCCGGCAGATGGCCGACACGGCGCGGCAGTTGAATCCCGGCATCGAGGTCGTGCTGCGCACCCATGGCGAGGAGGAATCCGCCCTGCTGCGCAAGGAAGGCCTGGGCACCGTGTTCTACGGCGAGGAGGAACTCGCCAAGGGCATGAGCCGGCACGTGCTGCAGCGCTTCAACGCGCCGCTGCCCGAGGAGCTGTCGCCGCTGGCGAGCCCGGCGCATTGAGGCCCGTGCCTCGAGGGCCGTCCGTCGGGGCCGGCGCCTCGAGGCCCGCCGCGCTTCCCGGCGGGCGCCTCGGCAGCAATCGCCGCTTTACATCGTCCCCCTAGCGTCGCGGCCCATGATCCAAGCGCCTGCTTCTTCCGTTCCCACCCCGTCCATCGCCCCCGCGGGTTCGATGGCGCCGGCGCCGATGCCGGCCGTCGCCTCCCCTTCCCTGCCACGCGCCGCCCTCCGGTCCTGGTCGCTGGCCGGCGCCGCGGTGCTCGGCGCGTCGCTGCTGCTCGCCGGCTGCGGCGGTGGGCCGCCGAAGGCGCGGGTCGAGGAACAGCAGCAGCAACACGCGTTCGAGTCGCGCGGCTACGCGCCCTCGGGCGAGGCGGTGACGGTGCAGGCGCTGTCCTGGCGCCTGCGCGGCGAGGACGTGCGCCTGAGCCTGGCGACGCCGACGAGCGCCGCCGCCGCGCCCCGGCCGGTGGTGCTGTACCTGCCGGGACTGGGCGAGTCCGAGACCGCCGGCATCCGCTGGCGCCGCGCCTGGGCGGCGGCCGGCTACGCGGTGCTGTCGCTGCAGCCGCTGGACGACGACGCCACCGCCTGGTCGTCGGAGCTGGCGCGCTCGGCGGAGTTCACCGAACTCGGCCGGCGCCATTACGCCGAGGCGCAGATGCGCCGCCGGCTGGCGCGGCTGGACGAGCTGCTGGCCGAAGCGCAGCGCCTGGGCCGCCAGGGCGAGATGCCGTGGCGCTCGCTCGACTGGTCCAGGACGGTGGTGGCGGGGTATGAACTCGGCGCGCAGCTGGCGCTGGCGCTCGCGGGCGAACGGCAGCCGGACGGCACGACGCTGGCGCTGCCGACGCTCCGCCCGGTGGCGGCGATCGTCATCAGCCCGCAGGTCTTCGCGACGCCGGATCCGGCGCGCTATCGCGACATCGCCATCCCGGTGCTCGGCCTGACCGGGCCGGACGACGGCGACGTGCTCGGCCTGGTGCGCGAGTTGCGCTGGCGCGAGGCGCCGTTCGCCGCGATGCCGGCCGGCCGCGGCTGGCTGCTGAGCGCCGCGGAGGTGCGGCATGCCGCGTTCGGCGGCAACGAGCCGCGGCCCGAGGACGTCGAGCGCGAGCTCAAGCGCGTGCGCGCGGCCGAGGACCAGGCGCAGTCGCAGCCCCAAGGCCGCCGGGGCGGCGGCATGCGCGGCGGCCGCGGTGAGATGCCGACGCGGATGGCGCCGGTGCCGGCCTTGCCGGACTACCGGCAGCTGCATGAACAGCAGCTGGGCCTGATCGCGGCGCAGCAGGTCAGCGTGGCCTTCCTGGACCGGCAGCTCAAGCAGGCCGAGCCCGCTCGCGCCTGGCTCGCCGGGCCGGCGCGCGACTGGCTGGGCCGCGTCGCGACGCTGACCGGCGCGCGCTGATCCGTCAGAGCACCGGCGGCGACTGGTGCGGGAGCGGCTCCTGGGACAGCGCATGCGAGGCGGGCCCCGCGTCCAGGTAGATGTGCTCCATGAACTTGGTGTTGCTCGTGTTGCCCGCCCTGTCGAAGAAGGTCATCACCAGGGTGTTGGCGCCGGGCGAAAACACGGTATGCGGCACTTCGCCTCGTCCTGACCCCTCGCCCTTGACCATGGCCTCCGTCGGTTTTGCCGGATCCTCCTCCCCTTTCGCCACCCAGAACTTCCAGTCCACGCGGTCTTCCTTGGGATCGACCTGGATGGTGGCATCCCGTGTCCAGTCGTACGGGACCGTCGGCGACTGCGGCAGATCCCTCCCCTCGTTCGTCACCTTCCGGCCACTTGGAAACTTCAGCCCGACCCAGCCGTGATCGTCGGCGGGCGGCCGGGTGTCGAGCTCGAAGTCGAACGCGGACTGGCTGACGACACGTCCCGACGCATCGAGCGCCTCGACCTGGACCGTGTGTCTCCCATCGTCCGGGAACCATTCGCGAGGGATGCCCTGACCCTTGCCGTCGTGCATTGCTCCCCCGTCGATGGCGAACCGCCAGGCCTTGTGGTGCGCGGGATCCCAGCCGAGGAGCTTCAACGCCGCATTGTTGGTGTAGCGGTCGTTCTTGTCGCTGCCGGTGTCGTCGACAAGCGCGACGTCGATCTGTGGCGAATGGGGCTTGGGGTCGACGATCGGCGTCGGATCGACGATCGGTCCCGGATCGACGACGAGGTCAGGCCCCAAGACCGCACCCGGATCGACGACGGGCGTCGGATCGACGACCGGATCGGGATCGACGGTGGGCGTCGGATCGACGATGGATTTCCGCTCGACGACCGGCTCGGGCGCGACGGCCGGCGTCGGGTCGATGCCCCGCTCCGGCGCCACGGGTGCAACCGGCTTCACCGGAGTTACCGGGGCCACTGGTGTCACTGGTTGGATCGGTTGAACCGGCTGAATCGACGCCTTCGTCTCCCCGACCCCAGGCGTCTCCCTGCTCGCCCCTGCCCAATCGCTCGCAGACCCGCCGTGGCCCGCGGACAGCGCCGCCCACGCCGTCACGAGGCCCGCGCCCGCCAAGGGCAGGACCGCGCTGGATTCATCGTCCGAGGGTGCTCCGGCGTCCCGGGCCGGCGCCGACTCCCGCTCCGCCCCCGGCGATCGCGCCGGACCTTCGATCTCCTGGTCCGCGGCCTCCTCGACCCGTCGCTTGCGCGCTGCCGCGGTCTTCACCTTTGCATCCATCGTCATGTCACGGGGACTCCCCTGTTGAAACGCAGGAAGTATCGAAATCCCCGCCCTGAAAGGCATTCGCCCCGAGCTGCGCCCGGATGTCGATACCCGCCCGATCCCGGGCAGTCCCACCCCGATGCCCGCCATGCCGATTCGCTCTCGCCACTAATTTCTGTGTTGACAGAAATTTCTGTCACGCTACAGTCGCTCGCATGGAACTGACCGACACCGCCCGCCGCTTCGTCCTCCACTGGGGCGAGATGGGCAGCGCCTGGGGCGTGAACCGCACCGTGGCGCAGATCCACGCCCTGCTCTATTTCCACGGCCGGCCGCTGAACGCGGAAGAGCTGGCCGAGACGCTCTCGGTGGCGCGCTCCAACGTCAGCACCAGCCTGAAGGAACTGCAGAGCTGGAACCTGATCCGCGTGACCCACGTGCTGGGCGACCGCCGCGACTATTTCGAGACAACGGCCGATGTGTGGGAGCTGCTCCGGACCATCGTGCGCGAACGCAAGCACCGCGAGTTCGACCCCACGGTGCGGATGCTGTCCGAGCTGGTCGCCGAGGACGGTTTCAAGGACGAATCCCCCGACGCCCAGGACCGCGTGCGCGACTGCCTGCGCCTGATGCAGACGCTGGGCGCCTGGTCGGAGGAGATGATGCGGCTCTCGCCGTCGACGCTGGAGAAGGTGCTCAAGCTCGGCGCGAGCGTCCAGCGCTTCGTGCGCGGGGACGGGACCTGACCGGTCCCTTTTTTTGACCAAGAATTTCTGTTTCTACTGAAATATCGAACAGCCATGACCTGGCAAGGAGGACAAGCGATGCGAGCCGTTCACCCCGAAGGTCCGAGCCCCGATCCCGCGGTCTATCCGCTGACGCTCTACTTCGATGGCGCCTGCCCCATCTGCCACGGCGAGATGCACAACCTGATGCTGCGCAACGAGGCCGGGCTGCTTCGCTTCGTGGACATCTCGACGCCGGGCTTCTCGGAGGTCCCGCCCGGTACCGACCTGCGGGCGCTGATGGACCTGATGCATGCGCGACGCGCCGACGGCCGGCTGGCGATCGGCGCCGAGGCGATCCGCCTGGCCTATCGCGGCGCGCGGCTCGACGGGCTCGCGCGCGTGATGGACCTGCCGCTGCTGCGCACCTTCTGCGACCGGGCCTATCCGGTCCTCGCCCGCAACCGCTATCGCATTCCGCGACCGGTCGTGCGGCTGGTCTTCGAGACGGCGCTTCGCCGCGCCGCCGAACGCCGTGCCGGGCGCTCGCCCTGCCGCGACGGCGCCTGCGACCTGCCGTCGCCTCGCCAGGAGTGAGGCCATGAACGTCCTGCTCTGCGGCGCCAGCGGCTTCATCGGCCGGGCGATCGCGCACGCGCTGCGCGAGGCCGGCCATCAGGTCGTCGAGGGCCGTTCCGCGACGATGGACTTCGCCACCAGCCTGGACCCGGCCACGTGGGCGCCGCGGCTGGAGGGCATCGACGCGGTGATCAACGCCGTCGGCGTGCTGCGCGACACGCCCGAGCGCCCGATCGACGCGCTGCATCACCGCGCGCCGGCCGCGCTGTTCCAGGCCTGCGCCGATCGCGGCGTGCGGCGCGTGATCCAGATCTCCGCGCTCGGCATCGAGGGCAACGGCACGCGCTACGCCACGACCAAGCGCGCAGCCGACGCCGCGCTGCTGGCGCTGCACCGCGCGGGCCGGCTGGACGTGACGATCGTGCGGCCCAGCATCGTCTTCGGCCGCGCCGGCGCCAGCAGCCGGATGTTCATGGCGCTGGCACGCCTGCCGGTCCTGATGCTGCCCGCGGAGGCCGCGCGCGCCCGCGTGCAGCCGCTGACGGTGCACGACCTCGGCCAGGCCTGCGCCGCGCTGGTCGCGCTCAAGGGCCCGGAGCTGATGGAGGCGGTCGGGCCGCGCGCGCTGACGCTGGGGGATTTCATCGTCGAGCTGCGGCGCCAACTGGGCCGCCTCCCGGCCTGGCGGCTGACGCTGCCGGCGGCGCTGAGCCCCTGGAGCGCGCGTCTCGGCGACCTGCTGCCCTTCCTGCCCTGGGGGAGCGAGACGCTGTCGCTGCTGCGGACGGACAACACCGGCGACGCGTCGCGCCTGCAATCGCTGCTGACGCGGCCGGCGACACCGATCGAACGTTTCGTGGAGGCCGCATGGGCATCGGGCGAGTGAATTTCCGGCATCGGCGCACGCGCGTCGTGGCGCGGGGCGCGCTGGTCGCGCTGTGGCTGGTGACGGCCGCGGTCAGCCTGATCGGGCTCGACGGCCAGAGCCGCGCGCTGATGGCGGCGGCCGGCACGCCGGCGGACTGGATCGCGCCGGTCGTCGTGGCGGGCGCGCTGGCGGACCTGCTGATCGGGCTGGCGATGTGGCGCTGGCACCGGCGCTGGGTCTACCGGCTGGCGGGCGCGACGATGCTCGTCATGACGGCGGTGGCGACGCTGATCCTGCCGGCGCTGTGGCTGGACCCGCTGGGCTGCCTGACCAAGAACCTGCCCGTGGCGATCCTGCTGCTGATCCTGGACGAGGACGCGCCGGCCTGAGGTCGTCCCGTTCCTCGACGCCTGGCCCCGCGGCTTCGTCCCTCGCTTCATCCACCGCCGACAACAAGACCCCGGAGGACCTCATGAACAGTTATCTCGTGATCAAGTGGCTGCACATCGTGTCGAGCGTGCTGCTGGCGGGCACCGGCTTCGGCTCGGCGTTCTACCTGTTCTTCGCCAACCGCAGCGGCTCGCTGCCGGCGCAGGCGGTGGTGGCGCGGCTGGTCAAGCGGGCGGACCTGTGGTTCACGACGCCGGCGGTGATCGTGCAGCCGGTGACCGGCGTGTGGCTGGCGTCGCAGGCCGGCTGGCCGCTGGACACGCCGTGGCTGGCGCTGTCGATCGGGCTCTACCTGGTGGCCGGCGCCTGCTGGCTGCCGGTGCTGTGGCTGCAGATCCAGCTGTCGCGGATGGCCGACCAGGCGCTGGCCAGCGGCCAGCCGCTGCCGCCGCGCTACTGGCGCTTCGCGCGCTGGTGGGAAGGCCTGGGCTACCCGGCCTTCCTCGCGGTGCTGGTCGTCTTCTACCTGATGGTCAACAAGCCGATGTTGTGGGGCTAAGCCGAGAAGTGGCGCCGGGTGCTTACTCCACGAACAGGGTGTAAGTCACGGCCTGCGACATTCCCGGCAACGCACCGCCGAAACTCAGCGTGTGACGGCCACGCGGCAGGGGCTTGAGCATCACGTAATAACCGTTGGACGCGGACGGATAGAGCCGCGCGCCGCTCGGATGCCGGGTCCAGGCGTTGAAGCATTCCGGGCTGGCCTGGCGATGGCGTTGAAGTCGGTCGTATCGCACGCCGTCGATCTCCAGCACCAGCAACTCCGCGCCGTCGGTGATGCGCTCGGCATCGCTCACCACCTTCGCACAAGTGGGTTGCCCCTGGCGCGTCGGCACGACGACGTAGTTGATCAACGGAAAAAACAGGTACTTGTCGGCGGGCACGCGGCAGGTCCGCATCGTCCGTGCCGTGCCGTAGGTGCCGGCGAGGAAGAAGACATCGCCGTTCTGCCGGTTGCCGCACTGCAATCCAGTGCGGTCGGCGACCGGGCTGGTGTCGTTGTCGAAGGACATCGCCCACTCCCACCAGCGCTGCGACCACGCAGCCTGGGACACCCATCCCACCTGCTCATCGGGTCCCAACAGCAGCGAGGCCGCCTCGACCGCTGGCATACCGGTGGATGGGGCCTCGGCCCTGGCCTGCGCCGGCGAAGGGTCCGGCGTCGCGCCCGCCGCAGTCGTGCCGGCGGCGGCCATTGCCATTCCGATCGCGGCCGTCGCAGCCGCCGATTGCCATCGTGCGTTCATCGTCATGAATCCCTCGCCCCCTGGAAGCGGGCGCATTCTCGCCGCGTTGAACGACACCGTGGACATGACCTCCGCCACAATCCCGCCCCATGAGTTTCGACCCCACCCCGATGCTGGACATGGCCAGCCCCGAAGCCAAGCGCGCCTCCTACGACACGCTGGTCGCGCAGACGCAGGCGCTGCTGCACGGCGAGCGCGACCGGATCGCCAACCTGGCGCAGTTCGCGGCCCTCGTCTTCAACGCCGTGCCGACGCTGAACTGGGCCGGCTTCTACCTGGTGAACCCCGCCGACGGCCAGGAACTGGTGCTCGGCCCGTTCCAGGGCAAGGTCGCCTGCGTGCGCATCGCCTTCAGCCGCGGCGTCTGCGGCGCCTGCGCGCGCACGCGCGAGGTCCAGTTGGTGGAAGACGTCCACGCCTTCCCCGGCCACATCGCCTGCGACGCGGCCTCGCGCTCGGAGCTGGTGTTGCCGGTCGTGGCCGGCGGCGCGCTGCGCGGCGTGTTCGACCTGGACAGCCCCGAGCCCGCCCGCTTCGACGCGATCGACGCCGAGGGCTTCCAGCGCGCGCTGGCCGTGCTGGTCGCCGGCACCGACTGGACCTGAGCCCATGCGAGTCCGCTCGATGCGCGCCCTCGCGGCGCTGGGCTGCCTGGTGCTGTCCGTCGTCTCGATGCCGCTGTCCGCCGCGGAGCTCAAGCTCCGCGTGCTCGAGACCAGCGACATCCACATGAACCTGCTCAGCTACGACTACTACCAGGACCGGCCGTCGCAGGAGTTCGGCCTGGCCCGGACGATCTCGCTGATCCACCGCGCCCGCGCCGAGGCGCCCAACAGCCTGCTCTTCGACAACGGCGACCTGCTGCAGGGCAATCCGCTGGGCGATGTCGTCGCCCGCGTCCAGCCGCTGAAGGCCGGCGAGACGCACCCGGCCTACAAGGTGCTGAACCTGCTGGGCGTGGACGCGGCCAACCTGGGCAACCACGAGTTCAACTACGGCCTGCCCTTCCTGCGCCAAGCCATCGCCGGCGCCGACTTCCCCTACCTGAACGCAAACGTGATGGAGGCCGACGGCCGCCGCCATGCGTTCACGCCGAGCGTGATGCTCGAGCGCGAGCTGCGCGACGAGGCCGGCCAGACGCACCGGCTGCGGATCGGCGTCGTCGGCGTGACGCCGCCGCAGATCCTGGAATGGGATCGCCAGAACCTGGCCGGCAAGGTCCAGGTGCGCGACATGGTGGAAGCCGCCTCGGACCAGGTCAGCGACCTGCGCCGCCGCGGCGCCGACCTGGTCGTCGTGATCGCCCATACCGGCATCGACAGGACCGAGCTGCCCAAGCTGTCCGAGAACATGGCCGCCCAGCTCGCCCGGGTGAAGGGCGTGGACGCGCTGCTGCTGGGCCACGCGCACACCGAGTTCCCCGGCCCGGGCTTCGCCGGTTATCCGGGCGTGGACCTGGCCGCGGGCAAGCTGTTCGGCACGCCGGCGGTGATGCCCGGCCGCTGGGGCGACCACCTCGGCGTGATCGACCTGACGCTGAAGCGCTCCGGCCCGCGCTGGCAGGTCGTGGACAGCCGCTCCAGCCTGCGGCCGATCTTCGACCGCGCGGCCCGCAAGCCGCTCGTCGACGCCGACCCGATGCCCGCGGCCGTCATCGCCCGCGAGCACCAGGCGACGCTGGACTACGTCCGCAGCCAGGTCGCGGTCGCCGACCAGCCGATCCACAGCTACTTCTCGCAGGTGCTGGACGGCACGGCGGTCCGGCTGGTCGCGCAGGCGCAACTGGCCTATGCGCGCAAGGCGGTCCAGGGCACCGCCCTGGAGACGCTGCCGATGCTCAGCGCCGCCGCGCCCTTCAAGTCGGGCGGCCGCCAGGGCTGGACGCAGTACACCGACATCCCGGCTGGCCCGGTGGCGATCAAGCATGTCGCCGACCTGTACGTCTACCCGAACACGATCAAGGTCGTGAAGCTCACCGGCGCGCAGGTGCGCGGCTGGCTGGAGATGTCGGCCGGGCAGTTCCGCCGGATCGATCCGAAAGGACCGGCACGCCAGGACGTCGTCGACGCGGCGTACCCGAGCTTCAATTTCGACATGATGCTGGGCCAGGACGGCGCGCTGCGCTATGAGCTGGACCTGACGCAGCCGGCCCGCTTCGACAAGGACGGCCAGAAGATCAGCGACGGTCGGCGCGTGGTGGACCTGACCTGGCGCGGCAAGCCGCTGGACGAGCAGGCGAGCTTCCTCGTCGTCACCAACAACTACCGCGCCTACGGCGGCGGCCACTTCCCGGCGCTGGCGGCGGACAAGGTCGTCGTCGACGCGCCGGACGAGACCCGCGAGGCGGTCGCGCATTTCCTGGCCGCCCAGCCCTCGCTGAGCGCGGCGGTGGCGGCGCCGTCCTGGCGCATCCGGCCGGTGCCGGGCGTGGCGATGCAGTTCGTGTCCGGCAACGGCGCGAGCGCGCACCTGAAGGAGACGCCGCAGGTCGCACGGGTCAAGGACAACGGCGACGGGTCGTCGACCTTCGAACTGAAGCCCTGAACGCCCCGCCCCGGACCGCTCCCCCCTCACCGGGTCGCCCGGCCCGGCCCGGCCCGTCTCGTCTCGCCCATCCCCCGGCGGTGGCGGGCGGGCCCGGAAACGACAACGGCCGCTCAAAGCGGCCGTTCGTCATTCCGGGGGGTTTGGCTCAGACGTGGATGTCGAGCAGCGCGCCTTCCGCCCGGATCTGCGTCTGCAGCACCCGCAGGTTGCCGACGAAGGCGTAGGTCGCGGATTTCTGCTCGACGATGTCGGCGGCCAGGTCCGCGCCGGGTTCGGGCAGCTTCTCGACCTTGGTGGTGACGCCGTCGCCGTCCGGGGCCGTCTGGGCCTCGATCCGCTCGCGGCGGTAACCCGGCGTCGAGGCGTTGGCGACATTGTTCGCGGACGCGCGCAGGCGCTCGTTGGCGGCGGACATGCCGGACAGGGCGGTCGACAGGCTGACGGTGGACATGGCGTTCTTCCGGAAACCCGGGGTTCGCGCCTTGCGGTTCCCCTGCGGAACCGGCCTCAAGCGCCCGGGCATGCCGCCGTCATCGGCACTTTCCGGACGATCTTTAGAAAAGAATGAGGTTTCGGCCGCTTTTTTTTTGATCGGACCCGCCGGACCCGATCGAATGTCGTCCGATCTTCAGATCGGCGACAGATCAGGCGCCGGCGAGTTCCTCATAGCTGCCGCTGGA
Source organism: Mitsuaria sp. GD03876 (assembly GCF_029840635.1). Taxonomy (GTDB): domain Bacteria; phylum Pseudomonadota; class Gammaproteobacteria; order Burkholderiales; family Burkholderiaceae_C; genus Roseateles. Next base: position 22,322 of record NZ_JAOCCU010000054.1, read on the forward strand.
GATGAACACCCGGACGCTGTCGCCGCCGGACGCCTTGGCCTCCTCGCAGGCCAGCTGGCCGGCGCCGAGCACCGCATCCACCGTGTCCAGCGACGGCTGGAGCTGCACGACGCCGAGGCTCGCCTTGACGCGGGCGCGGTGCAGGCCCCAGCGCAGCCGATAGCCGGCGATGGCCGAACGGATCTTCTCCGCGACGATCTGGGCGTAGTGCTGGTCGCAGTCGGGCAGCAGGACGACGAAGTGGTCGTTCTCCATCCGGGCGACGGTGTCCGAGGCGCGGACCTTGGTGACCAGCATCTGGCCCAGGCCATACAGGAAGTGGTCGGCGACCTCGACGCCCATGCCTTGGATGACGTCGCCGAACTTGTCGATGTCCACGAACAGCACCGACACCGGCTCGTTGCGGCGGCTGCCGACGTGCTCGGAGAGGCGGCGTTCCATCTCGCGGCGGTTGGACAGCTCGGTGACGTCGTCATGCTTGGCCGACCAGGTCGGCTGCAGGCGCTGGGTGCGGGCGGCGGTGACGTCGTCGACGACCCACATCGCCTCGCCGGCGGGCTGTTCCCAGTGGACCGGCGTGGCTTGGAGCCGGCCCCAGAAGCGCGAGCCGTCGCGGCGCACGAACTCCACTTCCTCGTCCAGCGGCCGCCCGGCGCCGAAGGCGGCGCCCATCCGGGCGTGCAGCGCCTGGTGCGAGGCATCGGAGACGACCGCGGCGCGCTGGTCGGTGCCGGTGAGGTCGGTGTCGTCGCCGTGGCCGAAGAGGTGGTTGAAATGCTCGCTGACCACCTCGAAGCGGCCGGCGGCCACGAAGGCCACCGCCAGCGGCGCCCGTACCAGCATCGCCCGCATGCGGGCGGCGATCGGATCGGCGGCGTCGTGTTGGGATTGCATGTCGTCTCCTGGGCAATGGCGATGGTGTACCCGTTTTGCCGGGGCCTGGGAACCCCGGAGAGGACCCGGTTCCGGGGAGCCGGGCCCGCGCCCGTCAGGGCGGCGGCGGCGCGATCTGCTCGGCCCAGTCGTACAGCGCCGACAGGATCTCCTGGCCGCGTTCGTCTTCCGTGTCGTCGGCCGCCTGGCCCAGCGCGTCCAGGCGCTCGAAGAAGGCCTCCAGCGTCTGCGCCCCGCCCTCGCCCAGGTGCAGCCGGGCCGCGCGATGGTGCTCCCAGCGCGCCTGCTCGTCGCCGCTCAGGCTGTCGGGGAAGTTGCGCGCCCGGTAGCGGAACAGGATCTCCTCCAGCCGCGCGTCCTCGAAGGCCACCTTGCCCTGCGCGACGCGGTCGGCCAGCGCCTCGGGCGACAGCCCGCGCAGCCGTTCCAGCGAACGCCGGTCGTCGTTCGAGACGAAACCGCCGTACAGGTCCTCGTCGACGTCGACGCCGCCCTCGCCCGCCGGCCGGTGGAACACCTGCTTCCAGCGTCCGGCCATTTCCGCGCCGCGCGCGGCCAGCGTCTCCGCGTGGGCCAGGCCCTGGGCGATGTCCAGGCCCCAGCGCGCGGCCATCTCCGGCGACAGGATCTTCAGCGACGAGATGACGATCGGCGACTTGTTCACGTGGATCGTCTTGATCGGCAGCCGGGTGACGCCCTCGGGCAGCTCGTCCTGCTTGGTGTACAGGCGCTGCCGGATCGCCTCGGCGTCCAGCGTCAGCAGCTCGGCGGGGTCGGTGCCCAGGTCCCAGACGATCAGCTCGTTCTTGTTGGTCGGGTGCGCGGCCAGCGGCCAGACCAGCGCGATGCAGCCGCGGTCCGGCCCGTACATGCCCGAGACATGCAGGAAGGGCCGGTTCGTGCCGATCTCGGCCCAGACGGCGTCCTTGCGGCGGAGCTTCAGGCAGAACTCCCACAGCCGGGGCTGCTGCGCCTTGATCAGCCGCGCCAGCGCGATCGTGGCGTGCACGTCGGACAGCGCGTCGTGCGCCGCCTCGTGCGCCAGCCCGTTCGCCGCGGTCAGGTGCTCCAGCTTGAACGACGGCCGCCCGTCCTCATGCTTCGGCCACGCGATGCCCTCGGGCCGCAGCGCGTAGGCGCAGCGCACGACGTCCAGCAGGTCCCAGCGGCCGCAGTCGTTCTGCCACTCGCGCCCGTAGGGATCGATCAGGTTGCGCCAGAACAGGAAGCGGGTGACCTCGTCGTCGAAGCGGATCGTGTTGTAGCCCAGCCCCACGGTGCCGGGCTGCGACAGCTCGGCGTGGATCGCCGCGGCGAAGCGGTGCTCGGGCAGGCCCTGCTCGGCGCAGGCCTGCGGCAGGATGCCGGTCAGCAGGCAGGACTCGGGATCGGGGAGCGAGTCGGTCGGCGGCTGGCAGAAGACCATCAGCGGCTCGCCGATCTCGTTCAGCGCGGCATCGGTGCGGATGCCGGCGAACTGCGCCGGGCGGTCGCGGCGCGGCACGCGTCCGAAGGTCTCGTAGTCGTGCCAGTAGAAAGTCATCTCATGCATGGGGCGGCACGATACCTCAGCCTCATGGATACTTCGGCGCCCTCGCACGGCCCTCCCACGGGGGGCCGGTCGGCCGCAGCCTCCCCCCAACCGGACGAAGATCCCCTCGAGATGCCGCTCAGCCACCTGCTCCTGTGCCTGTCGATCGCCGCGACCCTGCTGCCGGTGCGCGCGCCCTGGCCCTGGTTCTCGCTGTTGATCATGGCGGTCACCGCCGGCCTGCTGCACGGCCAGCTCACCGTGGCCGCGATGGTGCCGGTCGCGGCGATGGCGGCGCTGGCGTGGATGGCGCTCGCCGCGCGCCACCGGCCGCGCCGCGAGGCGGTCCTGATGCTGCTGATGCTGGTCGTGGGCCTGGCGCTGGCGCTGCACGTGCTGCCCGGTTTCCAGAACCCGACCTTCCTGGTCGCCGCGTCGGACCTGCGGCCGCCGTCGCCGAAGTACCTCAACTTCGACAAGGGCGTGGCCGGCATGCTGATGCTGGCGGTGCTGATGCAACGGCAGCGGCGCCGGCCGGACGGCGCGTTCGGCGACGCGCGCGGCGGCGCCCCGGCGCCGGTGCCCTCGCCCGGGCTGCCGTGGGTCGCGCTGCCGGCGGCGATCGTCGCCACCCTGGCGCTGCCCTGGCTGCTGGCGGTCGCGGGCGGCGTCGGCGTGCCGGCGCTGCGCTGGCCCGACAACGCGGCGCTGTTCCTGTCGGCCAACCTGCTCCTGACCTGCGTCGCCGAGGAAGCCGCCTTCCGCGGCGTGATCCAGGGCCTGCTGGCGCGCCGGCTGGGCACTGATCTGCGCACCTGGCGCGGCTGGCTGCCGGTGCTGGTCGCGGCGGTGCTGTTCGGCCTGGCGCACGCGGCCGGCGGGCCGGCCTACGTGGCGCTGGCGACGCTCGCGGGCGTCGGCTACGGCCTGGTCTACGCGCTCAGCGGCCGCATCGAGGCCGCCATCGGCATCCACTTTGCCCTGAACGCCCTGGTCTTCCTGACGCTGAACACCCGGGTCGGATGAGGCGGCCGTACACGGTTCGTGTGTCGACTGTGTGCGGATTGTTGCCAGTGGCGACCGGGCCGGGACGGGGCGCGGGGACTGACGATAATCCGCCGACCTGAACTCGGCGCCCCGCATGCAGCAGATCGCTCATTACGTCCGCACCGTCGCCCGTTCCGTGGCCGGCCTGTTCCTGGCGCTGTGGCGCCGCACCGCGCCGATGCGCGCCGCGCTGCGCACGCTGCCCGCCTGGAAGCGCATCGCCATCTGGTCCGGCACCGGCGTGCTGGCCCTCGCGCTGCTGGTGGCCGGCGCGGCGGCGGTGGTCTGGCCGGGCCTGCCCGACCTGGACCGGCTGACCGACTACAACCCCAAGCAGCCGCTGCGCGTCTACACCGAGGACGGCCAGTTGCTGGCCGAATTCGGCGCCGAGCGCCGCAGCTACCTGCCGCTGGAGAAGATCCCCAAGCAGATGCAGCTGGCGCTGCTGGCGGTCGAGGACGCGAACTTCTACGAGCACCAGGGCGTCTCCTTCACCGGCATCTTCCGGGCGGCGATCGCCAACGTGTTCTCGTCGCGCAGCCAGGGGGCCTCGACGATCACGCAGCAGCTCGCCCGTGACCTCTACCTGACCAAGAAGAAGCTCTACACCCGCAAGTTCGTCGAGATCCTGCTGGCCTTCAAGATCGAGCGCCAGCTCTCCAAGGACAAGATCCTGGAGGTCTACATGAACCAGATCTACCTGGGGCAGCGGGCCTACGGCTTCGAGGCGGCGGCGCAGGCCTACTACGGCAAGTCGCTCAAGGACCTGTCGATCGGCGAGACGGCGATGCTGGCCGGGCTGCCGCAGAACCCCTACTACGCCAACCCGCTGATGAACCTGCCGCGCGCGCAGCGCCGCCAGGCGGTGGTGCTGCAGCGGATGGTGGACGTCGGGATGGTCACGCCGGAGCAGGCGCAGCAGGCCCGCGACGAGCCGGTCAAGCTGCGCAGCGCGCAGGAGCAGCGCCTGCCCTTCGGCCAGTACGCCGCCGAGATGGTGCGCCAGGTGGTGCACGCCCAGTACGGCGACGAGGCCTACAGCCGCGGCCTGCGCGTGACGACGACGCTGCGCATGGACGACCAGGTGGCCGCGTACAAGGCGCTGCGCCGCACGCTGATGGACTACGAGCGCCGCAAGGCCTGGCGCGGTCCGGAGGGCGAGGTCGACCTGCCCGCCGGCATGGACGCGCAGGACCAGGACAGCGCGATCGCGCAGGCGCTCAACGAGCATCCCGACAACGACGACCTGCGCGCCGCGGTGGTGACGCAGGTCGCCAGCAACCGCCTGCAGGCGACGCTGGCCGACGGCGACGACATCGAGATCAAGGGCGACGGCCTGCGCTCGGTGCTGTCAGCGCTGCCGGAGAAGGCCAAGCCCAACCTGCGCATCCAGCGCGGCTCGATCATCCGCGTGCTGCGCGGCAATCCGACCAAGGAGTTCCCCAAGGGCGCCTGGGCGGTCACGCAGTCGCCGGAGGCCGAAGGCGCGCTGGTCTCGGTCGAGCCCGACAGCGGCAAGATCCTGGCGCTGGTCGGCGGCTTCGACTTCAGCCGCAACCAGTTCAACCACGCGACGCAGGCCTGGCGGCAGCCGGGCTCGAGCTTCAAGCCCTTCCTGTACTCGGCGGCGATGGAGGCCGGCGCGAGCCCCGCGACGCTGGTCGACGACGCGCCGATCAGCGTCGGCGACTGGAATCCGCGCAACTCGGACGGCCAGTTCGACGGCCCGCTGACGCTGCGCCAGGCGCTGGCCAAGTCCAAGAACATGGTCACGATCCGGGTGCTGGAACAGCTGACGCCGGACCGCGGCCGGTCCTGGGCCGGCAAGTTCGGCCTGGACGTCGACAAGCAGCCCGACAACCTGACGCTGGCGCTGGGCTCGGGCTCGGTGACGCCGCTGCAGATGGCCAGCGCGTACTCGGTCTTCGCCAACGGCGGCTACCTGCTCAAGCCGCTGCTGGTCACGAAGATCGTCGACGCGCAGAACCAGGTGCTGTTCCAGGCCGAGCCCGAGAAGCTCACCGACGACCGCCGCGCGATCAGCGAGCGCAACGCGTTCATCACCGGCTCGCTACTGCGCGAGGTGGCGATCCGGGGCACGGCCTACAAGGCCAGCGCGTCGCTCAAGCGCTACGACCTGTACGGCAAGACCGGCACGACCAACGACGCGGTGGACGCCTGGTTCGCCGGCTTCCAGCGCCGCGTGGCGACGGTCGTGTGGATCGGCTACGACCAGCCGCGCAGCCTGGGCGCCGGCGAGTCCGGCGGCGGCGTGGCGCTGCCGGCCTGGATCGACTACATGGCGGTGGCGCTCAAGGGCATCTCGCCCTCCGAGATCGAGCCGCCCCGGGATGGCGGGCTGGTCCAGCAGGAAGGCCCGTACGGTCCGGACTGGGTCTACAGCGAGTTCGCCGGCGACGCGGGCCTGAAGACGATCGGGCCGATGCCGCCGCCGCTGCCGGCGTCCGACGCGGCGTCGGGGCCGGGCACCGGCGCCTCCGGCGTGCCGCCGTCCTGGTGGATGGGCGGCGAACGCGGCGGCCAGTGATCCGGGATCTCCAAGGAGGCATGCCCATGAAGCCACGTCTTGCCGCCGGCGCCCTCGGGGCGCTGCTGGTCGCCCTGTCGGCATCGAGCGCCCGCGCGGCCGACGATGCCGACGCGATCCAGCCGGACCAGCCCGGCATCGTCGAATCGAGCAGCACCGTCGGCAAGGGCCGCGCGCTGCTGGAGACCGGGCTCGGTTACCAGCGCGACAGGAGCGACGGCGTGCGCAGCCGCTTGTGGTCGACGCCGACGCTGCTGCGCTTGGGCTTCGCCGAGGACTGGGAGTTCCGCGTCGAGACCGACGGCTACCAGCGCCTGCGCACGACCGACGCCACCGGCACGGCGCGCGCCAGCGGCTGGGCGGACACGGCGCTGGGCGTGAAGTGGCATGTGCAGGACGGCGACGCGGACACGAACAAGCCGGGCCTGGCCTGGCTGCTGCACGTGGACATGGACAGCGGCTCGTCGGCCTTCCGGGGCCAGGGCTTGCGGCCGTCGCTGCGGCTGACGGCGGAGTGGGACCTGCCGCACGACTGGTCGGCCGGCGTGATCGGCGGGCTGTACCGCGACAGCCGCGACGACGGCAAGCACTTCGTCGGCGGCATCCTCGGCGCCTCGCTGGGCTGGCCGATCGCCGAGCGATGGAAGGGCTACGTCGAGATCGCCGGCGACCAACTGGCCTCCACCCGCAACGGCGGGCGCAGCGTGTCGGCCGGCAGCGGCGTCACCTGGCTGGTCGACCGCCGGCTGCAGCTCGATGCCTCGCTCAACCGCGGACTGACGAAGCAGACCGCGGACTGGGTGCTGGGGCTGGGCGTCTCGATCGGGTTCTGATCGGGTTCTGATCGGGTCCTGATCGGGTCTTGATCGGGCCTTCGTCGAGCCCTGATCGGGCCCGTATCGGGCCCTTCGCGGGTACTGGCGTGGGGCTGGCCGTCAGTTGATGCCGACGTCGGAGAACGCCTGCTCGATCGCGGCGATCCGCTTGGCGAGCTCGGCTGGCGTCAGCTTGCGGAACAGGGTCCGCGCGCTGTCGAGCACCGCGCGGCGGCTGTCGGCGAACTGGGACGTCCGCGACAGGCGTTGCGTCAGCGCCAGGTAGAAGATCGCGGCGACCTCGTCGGGCTTGAAGACCCGCGCCGAAGGCTTGCCGGCGGTCAGCACGTTGTAGGCCGCCTTGTTGTGGATGCCGCTGTTGATGTGCACGCCGCCGTTGTCGCCGTTGCGCGTGTTGGGCAGCTTGGCGAATTTCTTCATGTGCGCGGGCTGGCCCTGGGCCGTCGGGTCCTGCATGTCGCGGAAGGGCTGGCCGTTAGCCTGCAGGCCGGCGCCGATCAGCCAGCTCCACTTGCCGACGTCCGATGTCGGACGGTTGGCGACGATGACGCCGAAGATGTCCGAGTAGGACTCGTTGAGCGCGCCGGACTGGTTCGCGTACTCGAGGCGCGAGGTGTGGTCGGTCACGCCGTGGAACATCTCGTGGGCCACGATGTCCAGCGCGACGGACATCGACAGCACCACGCCGTCCTTCGTCGTGCGCTGGCCGTAGACCATCTGCGTGCCGTTCCAGAACGCGTTGACCCACTCGCGGCCGTCGCGGCTGTCCTGCCGGTCGACGCAATTGATGCTCGAGGCCATCAGGCCGCCCTGGTTGTCGATGTTGTTGCGCTTGAGCACCTGGCGCAGGAAACGCGACACCGCCTCGGCGTTGGCATGCGCGCTGACGGCCGACGGCGAGAAGGTCGGCGGATTCCTGATCGCCTGGCCCGGCAGCGACCGGTCGTCGGTGACCGGATCGCGGAAGCCGAAGTCGAAGGTCTGCACGTTCAGCGTGGCGTCCATCAGCAGCGTGACCTTGCCGGTCTTGTCGGACTCGAAGGTGCGGGACTTGCCCAGCCCGTCGATGCCGGTGGAGGTCACCGCCAGCGTCGGGGTGCGCGGCACGGCCACGACGACCTTGCCGGTGTGGGCGTCGACGATGTAGTCCATCAGCACCGGGGACGGCCCCTTGCGGGTGGGCACGACCGGCACGTCCTCGAGCAGGAACACGAGGCGCCACTTCGAGGCCGCGGCGTCGTAGTAGTACTGCAGGCGCGGGACGATGCCCTCCAGGCGCTTGTCGTGGCCGGGGAAGTCCTGGACGGCCTTCACCGCGTCGGCGGCGGCGATCGACGCGACCGGCTTCACGCCGGTCGGCTCGCCCAGCGAGGAGTTGATGCCCACGAGCTGGTTCTGCTCGTCGAGCTCGACGGTCACCAGCGAGCCGTAGACGGGGATCTTCCCGAAGGTCTGGCGGAACTTGACCGTGGTGGTGCCGGTCAGCGGGATCGCCTCGGCGCCGAGGCTCTTGAACTCGCTGGGCAACTGGGCCTTGGGCGCCATCGCCGTCGGCGCGGCGAAACGCGGCGTCGCCTTGCTGGCCAGGGCCTGGTCGAGGTAGCCGCGGGCGGCGGCCTCGGGGTCCATCCGCTTGGCCCCTGCGTTGCCCGCGAAGGAGAAGGCGCGCAGCGACGGGCGGGCGGCTGTCAGCGCCTTCACCGCCGGCTTGGACGCGTCGTCCAGCGCGTGCAGCGCGAAGGTCTTGAGGCCGTTGCCGGCGGTGCCGCCCTGCGTGAAGCGGGCCACGGGCCGCTTCTCGGCGGCGGCCTTCTTCGCCGGGGCAGTCTTCGCGGCCGGCGCTGCCTTCTTGGCCGGGGCGGCCTGCTTGGCCGACGCCGTTTTCCTGGCGGGCGCCGCGAACTTCGCCGGAGCGGCCTTCTTGGCGGGCGCGGCCTTGGCGCTCTTCTTCGCCGCGGTCCTGGTGGCGGCGGTCTTGCGCGCGGCGGTCTTCGCTGTGGCCATGGCCGTTCCTTCGGTGGGACAGGGATGGGCCGGTTTGTACCCCCATGCGGCGCCGGGGGCCTCCGTAGTTTTGATGAGCGCCTCGAGATGACGTACAAAGCCGGCTGTTTTCAGCCTCCGCCGGATGCCCATGCGCCTCGCCCTTCGAATCGCCGCCCTGTCCCTGCTCGCCCTCGGCGCCCTGCCCTCGTCCTGGGCCGCGCCGGCCAGCGGCACCTTCACCGCCTCGCGCGCCTGCGAGGCCTTCCAGTCCTTCCGCAAGAGCACCAATCCCGGCGGCGTGAAGCTGTCGCCGGGGACGGGGTACACGATCCTCGAATCGCACGACGCGGGCTGGACGCGGGTGCAGGTGCCCGAGGCGAGGCCCGCCGAGCGCTGGGTGCCCAACGACTGCGGCAGCGCGGCCGGCGGCTCGGGCGGCGCGGGGTCGACGGCGCCGGAGCGCACGCCGACGCCGGACCGCGGGCCCTCGATGTCGGGCCGCGGCGGGATGTGCTCCACGGCCAACGAGTACGACAGCTTCGTGCTGGCGATGTCGTGGCAGCCGGGCTTCTGCGAGTGGACGGCGGGCGGCAAGCGCGGCAAGCCGGAGTGCGAGGCGATGGAGGACGGCAAGCTGAAGGTGACCAACCTGACGCTGCACGGCCTGTGGCCCAACCGCCAGCAATGCGGCATCAGCTATGGGAATTGCAGCAGCGCGCCGATGACCTTGTCCAAGGAGACGATCGCGTACATCGGGCCGTGGATGCCGAATTTCCTCTACGAGAAGGACTTCGGCGAGCACGAGTGGCGCAAGCACGGCACCTGCCAGGCGATGAACCCGGACGCGTACTTCCGCCGGGCGGTCGACCTGGTGAAGCAGTTCAACGATTCGGGCGTGGGCAAGTACATCCGGCAGCACATCGGCGGGTCGATCTCGCGCCGGGCGTTCTACGAGAAGCTGCAGGCCGAGACCGGCAGCGAGGCCTACCGGGACAGCGTGAAGCTGATGTGCTCGGGGCAGTACCTGACCGAGATCCAGGTGCGGCTGCCGCGGGACTACCGCGCGGGCGGATCGCTGAAGGACCTGCTGGGCGACCAGCCCGGCGGCAGCGGCGGCGGGACCTGCCGGAGCGACGAGATCCGGATCGAGGCGAGCGGCCGGTAAGGCGATGACCCCGCGTTTCCGAAGCGGCGACTCCTTCGCCGAGGTTCGGGGCTTCGATCACGCCACGTTCTGCTTCAACTGGATCGGCTTCGTCCTGGGCGGGTTCCCTTGGTTCGCCATCCCCGCCTTCGTGAACTACCCCTGGCGCCCTGTCCTGCTGGCCACGGCAGCCGGATCGATGCTGGTCGGAGTGCTCATGATCCCGGTCCGATTCCGTGTCTGGATGTCGCCTGGGTCGCTGGTGCTGGAACGCTCCTGGTCCGGCCTGACCTACAAGCGCGCCCGGATCACTGCGCTGGACCACGTCAGGTTCGAGGTCTGGGGAACTGGGGATTGGGGCGACGAGGGGCTGTGGCCTTGCGGTCATTACTGCGAGATCCAGGGCACGACCGAACATGACTGGATGATCGGTTCGCCCGGCACGGCCGACACGTTGGCCCGATGGCTGACCGCCGAGTGGCACCGGCTGACGCCGCATGCACGACATCACCAAGAACGACATGATGAAACACCGATCGATTCGCTCGCGTCGTGACGCCTCCCTGCGTACCGCGATGGCCGTGCTGCTCGCCGGCAGCCTCGCCGCCGCAGCTCATGCAGGTGCACACCTTCGGCCCGGACCGGGAGATGACGGCGATGCTCGAAGCGATGACCGCCCTGCGCTGGGAGGACGCCGAATGACGCGCGCCGCATTGGCGGGACTCGCGCTCGGCCTGGCGATGGCCGCGCCGCAGGCGGCCGTGTTCTCGACCCAGGAACCGGTGCGCTGCTCCAGCACGCCGCGTCCGACGACGCCTGTCGATGCCGACGGCTATGGCGTCTTCGGCAACGTCACGGTCAATGCGCGATTCGTCGAGGGACGGGTGGACCAGGTCGACCTGGTGGAAGGCCGGCCGGAGTTGTTGACGGCCGTGCGCGAGGCCATGCAGCGCTACACCTGCGAGACGACCGAGACACCGCGCACGCTGACGATGACCTTCGAGTTCCCGAACGCCTACGCGAAACCGGCGCCGAAGTACCCGATGTTCGATCCACGCAATCGCCTGGTCGAGCACAACTCGATGATCCGGGCGCTCTACCCGACGCGGGTCGACTCGATCTTCAACGTCGACCAGGTGGACACGCGGCTGCTCAAGCTGGGCCGGGCGGTCCAGATGGCCAAGCCGGAACTCACGCCCGCGGCGCTGAAGCACAAGGGCTCGTGGAACGTCCGCATGCAGATGACCGTCGATACCGACGGCAAGGTGATCCACAGGTGACGCTGATCACCAATGCGCCTCGCGCGATCCAGCAGGCCTGCACCGACGCCGCCAACAAGATGGTCTTCGAACCCTCGTCCTACGACGGGCGCCCCTACCTCACCGTCGTCGAGCAGGCGTTCGTGTTCAACGTCGATTGACCGACGCGCGGGAAGCCCGGCCGCCTCCCGCCGCGACGCGCCTCAGCGCTTCTTGACGATCACGCTGCCGACCGAATAGCCGGCGCCGAAGGAGCAGATCACGCCCAGGTCGCCCTGCTTGAGGTTGGCGCGGTGCTCGTGGAACGCGATCACCGAACCGGCCGAGGCCGTGTTGGCATACGTGTCCAGGATCAGCGGCGCGATCTCCGCGCCCGCCTCGCCGCCGACCAGCTTCTTGATCACCAGCTGGTTCATGCCCAGGTTGGCCTGGTGCAGCCAGTAGCGGCTCACGTCCGTGGGCTGGATGTGCAGCGCGGCCAGGTGCTGCTCGATGTGCGCCGCGGCGATCGGCACCACTTCCTTGAACACCTTGCGGCCCTCCTGGCGGAAGGTCTTGTCGCGCCCGTCGGGATCGCTGTCCTCGGCCTTGTTCATGAAGCCGAAGTTGTTGCGGATGTTGTTGGAGAACTGCGTCGCCAGCTTCGTGCCCAGGATCTCCCACTGCTCCGGCGCCGTCGCCAGGTCCGCGCGCTCCACGACGATCGCCGTGCACACGTCGCCGAAGATGAAGTGGCAGTCGCGGTCCTTCCACTCCAGGTGGGCCGAGGTGATCTCCGGATTCACGATCAGCACGCACTTCGAGGCGCCCGAGCGCACCGCGTTGTAGGCCTGCTCCAGCGCGAAGGTCGCCGACGAGCAGGCGACGTTCATGTCGAAGCCGTAGCCGCCCGCGCCCAGCGCCTGCTGGATCTCCACCGCCATCGCCGGATAGGCGCGCTGCATGTTGGCCGCCGAGCAGAACACCGCGTCGACGTCCTCCGGCTGCTTCCCGGCCGCGGCCAGCGCCTTGCGCGACGCGTCGACCGCGATCTCCGCCATCAGCGACAGCTGGTCGTCCGCGCGTTCCTCGAAGCGCGGGTACATGCGCGTCGGGTCCAGCACGCCGTCCTTCTCGATCACGTAGCGCTGCTTGATGCCCGAGGCCTTCTCGATGAACTCGACGCTGGAGTGCACCAGCGGCTCGCGCGTGCCGGCGGCGATCGCCTCGGCGTGCGTGGCGTTCTGCAGGTCCACGTAGCGGTTGAAGGCCTCCACCAGTTCGGCGTTGGTGATGACGTGCGGCGGCTGGTAAAGGCCGGTCCCGCTGATGACGACGTCGTGCATGTGGCTTGTCTTGTGAGGTCGCCCCGGGGGTGGGGCCAAGGGGGCGAAGTTTAGCGAACTGCGCCCAAAAGCCCCCGATCCGGGCATGTTGCACCGCAACGCGGCGCGGACTCCCGGCCGGATGCGTAGAATGAGCCACCGGGCCCAAATTTTGGGACCCGGTTTTTTTTGGCCGGGTCCCAAGTCAAGCGCTCGCAGCCCAGGGCATGCACTGCATCAACGCAGCCCGACATTGCGACTTTGGACCATGGAAATCTTCGACTACGACAACATCCTGCTGCTGCCCCGCAAGTGCCGGGTGACCAGCCGCAGCGAGTGCGACACCTCGATCGACTTCGGCCCCCGCCGCTTCAAGCTGCCGGTGGTGCCCGCGAACATGAAGACGGTCGTCGACGAGTCCATCACCGAATGGCTGGCCGCCAACGGCTACTTCTACGTGATGCACCGCTTCGACCTGGACGCCCTCGCCTTCGCCCGCGCGATGCGCGACAAGGGCCTGTTCGTCTCGCTCAGCGCCGGCGTCAAGGACGCCGACTACGCCCTGATCGACCAGCTGGCCGCCGAGGGCGTCGGCGCCGACTACATCACGATCGACATCGCGCACGGCCACGCCGATTCGGTGCAGCGCATGATCGCCCACATCAAGCACAAGCTGCCCGACACCTTCGTCATCGCCGGCAACGTCGGCACGCCTGAAGGCGTCATCGACCTCGAGAACTGGGGCGCGGACGCGACCAAGGTCGGCATCGGCCCGGGCAAGGTCTGCATCACCCGGCTCAAGACCGGTTTCGGCACCGGCGGCTGGCAGCTCTCGGCGCTGAAGTGGTGCGCGCGCGTCGCGACCAAGCCGATCATTGCCGACGGCGGCATCCGCCATCACGGCGACATCGCCAAGAGCGTGCGCTTCGGCGCGGCGATGGTGATGATCGGCTCGCTGTTCGCGGGCCACGAGGAATCGCCGGGCAACACGGTCGAGGTCGACGGCAAGCGCTACAAGGAGTACTACGGCTCCGCTTCCGACTTCAACAAGGGCGAATACAAGCACGTCGAAGGCAAGCGCATCCTCGAGCCGGTGAAGGGCCACCTGGCCGACACGCTGCGCGAGATGGAGGAGGACCTGCAGAGCTCGGTCTCCTACGCCGGCGGCCGCAGCCTGGCCGAACTGCGCAAGGTGAATTACGTGGTCCTCGGCGGCGAGAACGCCGGCGAACACCTGTTCATGTGAAGACGGCCAAGGCCCGACGGCAGCAAGTCCCAAGGCCCGAGGGCAGCGGGCGCGGCCGGGGCCGGAATGGGGCTTGGGGTTCCCGGAGGGGTGCCCCATGCCCCGTGGAGCGCCCGCGCGCGGACTCCCGCAGTCATGGGCCCGACCGGACCACGCGGCTATGATGCCGCCCGTTGGTGCTCGCGCCCGGCTCTCCGCCGGCGCGGTTCAACGGGAATCAGGAGGGGCCGCGGCCCCAACCTGAGCTGCCCCCGCAACGGTAAGCGGAAGGCGCGCCCGCCGATCTCATCGGCATCCTGAGCGCGCGGCTCGTGTCTGAAACCACTGGACCCCGGTCCGGGAAGGCAACACGGGTTCTTCTTCCGACAGCCCGGATACCGGCCAACAGGCGGACCCGTCGTCCAGGCGACGGATCCATACCGCATGCGGCCGCGGGGAAGCGGCCGCAGGCCGCTCTCCGAAGTTTTCCGACATGCAAGCCTTCCGCCCCCGCGCCACGCTGCGCGCCGTCGCTCGTGCCGCGCTGCTCGCCGCGCCCGCCGTCTCGTCCCTCGCCTTCGCGCAATCCGCGCCGCTCGATCCGGTGATCGTCATCGGCACGCGCGAGGCCCAGCCGCTGAGCAAGTCCGTCGCGGACGTGGTCCTCATCGACGCGGACATGCTGCGCAACAGCGGCGCCGGCAGCGTCGCCGACGTGCTGCGCCGCTACGCCGGCCTGCAGTTGACGCCCAACGGCGGCCCCGGCCAGACCACCGGCTACCTGCTGCGCGGCAGCAACACGAGCTCGACGGTCGTCATGATCGACGGCGTGCGCGTGGGCTCGGCGACGCTGGGCCAGGCGGCCTTCGAGTCGATGAGCCTGGCCAACATCGAGCGCATCGAAGTCCTGCGCGGCCCGGCGTCCGGCCTGTACGGCGCCGACGCGCTGGGCGGCGTGATCCAGGTGATCACCAAGAAGGGCCAGGGCGCGCTGGACCTGCGCGCCGGCGCTGCCGTCGGCGACTACGGCTCGCGCCAGGGCGACATCGCCGTCAGCGGCGCGCAGGCCGGTTTCGACTACGCGGCCAGCCTGAGCCGCGAGACCAGCGATGGCATGACGGCGATCCGCGGCGACCGCCGCAACGACTCGTACAACCCGGACCGCGACGGCTTCGGCCGCACGGTCGCGAGCGCGCGGCTGGGCTTCGCGCCGGCCGAGGGCCATCGCGTCGGCGTCAGCGCGACGCAGAGCCGCCTGAACGCGCAGTACGACGGCGCCTTCTACGACGACAACTTCGTCGCCCATCCGGAAGGCGACTACCGGACCCGCCTCAAGACCCGCCAGGTCGCGCTGGACTACCGCGGCGTGCTGTCCCCGATCTGGACGACGACCGTCCAGGTCGCGCACGGCACCGACGACTCGCGCACCGGCTTGGCCGACGCGGGCCGCTTCAAGACGACGCGCGACCAGGCCACCTGGCAGAACGCGCTGCGCATCGCGCCGGACCAGCAGGTCGTGCTGGCCTATGAGCGCCTGGAGGAGAAGGCCGACGGCGTCGTCGCCGACACGCTCAAGCGCACCAACAACGCCTACATCGCCGGCTACAGCGGCTCGTTCGGCCCTGCGGCGCTGGAAGCCAACCTGCGCCGCGACGACAACTCGCTCTACGGCAACAACACCACCGGCAACATCGGCGCGAGCTACGCGCTGACCTCGACGTTGAAGGTCCGCGCGCTGGCCGGCAAGACCTTCCGCGCGCCCTCGTTCAACGAGACGGACTTCCCGTTCTACGGCCACCACGGCATCAAGCCCGAGGACGGCCGCAGCGCCGAGCTCGGCCTGGTCTGGCGCTCGGGCGCGAGCAGCGCCTCCGCGACGGTCTACCGGAACAAGGTGAAGAACCTGATCGTCTTCAACCCCGATCCGGCGCTGTGCCCGGCGAGCCCCGACTTCGCCTTCGGCTGCGCGGCCAACGTCGGCCGCGCCCGCATGCAGGGCGCGACGCTGACCGGCACGCACCGCCTGGGCAACTGGAACTTCGCCGCCAACGTCGACTTCCTGGACGCCAAGGACACCGACAGCGGCCAGCGGCTGATCCGCCGCGCGGCGCATCAGGAAAGCGTGTCCGCCGACTACGACACCGGCGCGTGGAGCGCCGGCGCGACGGTGACGGACATCGGCAAGCGACGCGACACGGGCGGCAACCTCGGCGGCTACGCGCTGGTGGACCTGCGCGCGACCTGGCGTTTCCTGCCGCAATGGCGCCTGGAAGCGAAGGTGCTCAACGCGGGCGACCGCGACGTCGAACCGACCTTCGGCTACCAGGGCCTGGGCCGCCAGGCCTGGGTGGGCGTGCGCTACGACATGAAGGGGTTCTGAGCCGCGGCGTTCAGCGCGTCAACCGGATCAGTTCCTCCAGGAACCGCGCCGCCGCCACGTCCGACGGCCACGGCTCCCATGCCGTGCCGCCGTAGCGCGCCTGCAGCGGATCGCTCGCCAGCACCGGGTGCGTGATGCCCAGCACCTCGCGGACCTCGCGCTCGGACCAGCCAGTGCAGCGCACCGCTTCCGTCGCGGCCGCGGTGCTGTCGGCGCGCTTGTGGATCGCGTGGGTGTCCGGCGTCCACGCCGGCAGCCGGTAACGCGTGGCGATCGCCTGCATCAGGCGGTCGCCGACGATGCGGAAGGGCTCGCCCAGCACGCGCTTGAGCGGCGAGATGCAGTCGAAGCCGAGGAAGCCCTCCTCGGCGTCGTGCAGCAGTTCGGCACGTTGCAGCGCGGGGGACAGCGGCTCGCCGGCCTCCTCGGCCCAGGCCTGGCGCAAGGCCAGCACCAGCAGCGAATGCTGCGCGACCGACAACGGCCAGGGCCAGGTGGATTCCCCGCCCCAGCGGTAGGTGCGCGCCAGGCGCGACGCCAGGTCCTGGTCGGTCCAGGCGTCCGGGGACGGGTTGATCAGGTCGAGCGCCGCCCCGGAGGGCAGGCGGATCCAGGCGCGGGGACTGTCGGTCATCCGATCGACTGTAGCGGCGCACAAGCCGGCGATTGGCAGTGGGGCGCCGACGGCCGGGAGGCCGCGCGGCGGACCGGACTCAGTCCATCTGCTCACGCAAGGCCTTGGCCTTGGCGCGATAGAACTTCGCCGAGCCGGCGTTGCCCGCCTTCTCGAACCGGTCGGCCGCGGCGGTCGCGGCCTTCGCGGCCTCGTCGAAGGCCTGGATGATCAGTTGGCGGTCGTCGGTCGGGACCAGCTTGCCCTGCTCGAAGCGGCCGGCCATGTAGCCCTGGTCCGGGATGTCGACCACGCCCAGCGCGATCTCGCCCTTGGCGGCGCGGCCCAGGAACATGCGCTTCACCGCGGCGCCCTGCTGCTCCTTGAGCACGCCCAGGCCGTCGGCCTGCGGGCCGGCGCAGCCGCCGTCCCAGCGGGCGGAACCGGCCGCCCAGCCCTCGGGCGCGGTGGAGACGTTGCAGGCGGCCAGCGTCGGCTGGCAGGCGGCGGTCAGCGTCAGGCCGGCCAGCGCCAGCACGCGAAGGAGGGGGAAGGAGCGGAGCGTCATGACGGCGGAGTATCCACGCGGGCCCGCGCGCCGTGGGGCGTGCCGGGCGGAGGTTGCAACAACGGGTGACGCGCCGCCGCGCGGAGCGAGGCGCGCGGCGGACACGGGGAACGCAAGGAACGCGACGAGCGCGCTCAGACCAGGCGCGGTCCCCACTGCGTGATCAGCGAGCGGCTGGCCTCGAAGTGCATCGCGTCCTCGGTGCGGAACGCGGCGCCCCAGTACCAGCCGTGACGGTTGAAGATCGGCGCGATCAGCGTCAGGCCGACCTGCACCTTCGAATCGCCGCGGCGGTCCAGGATGCCGTTGAGCGTCAGGTCGATCGCCGTGCCCCACGAGTGGTTGGAGATCGAGGTCGTCGAGCCGCGCACGTTGCGGCAGCACAGCATGCCGGCGGTGCCCAGCGCCTCGTAGACGGCGGGCTGCTCCTTGCGGATGTCCTCCATCACCTGCTGCAGGCTCTCGACCGCCAGGTCCAGGCCCGTCACCTTGAAGCGGCCCAGCGAGCGCGACACGATGTGCTTCTTCAGCTTCTCGTTGGTCAGCGGCTGGCAGTCCTGCGAGTACGAGTGCCGCGGCTGGCCCAGCGTCTGCACCATGAAGCTCGACGACACGGCCACCAGGCCGGGATTCATCGCATGCGCCTCGGGACGCGGCACCAGCGTGGTCAGCAGCTGGCGGGCCTCGCCGTT
>NZ_JAOCCU010000055.1 GCF_029840635.1 Mitsuaria sp. GD03876
CCGCGCCTCTGGCGGCGCCTGCTCGCAGCCGGGCATCCGCCCGAACATGTGCGGGCGCACCTTCTGGTCGATCCAGCCGACCTGCGCAGTGTCGCGCTGCAGCCAGTGGCGCACCAGCGGCGGGATCTGCTCGCCGGCGAGGATGCCGAGCAGGCCCACCAGCGCGATCACCGGCGGCGCCGGCGATCGCACGTTGAGCACGCCGTAGATCACGCCGACGAGCAGGCCGACGGCGGCCGACAAAACATATGCATTCATGAGGGCCGCCTTTGCGCTGCCGGGTGGGAGTCGCGGCGAGGGCCGCGACCGGGGATCAGCCCTCGTGGGCGTTGAACATCGTCTTGGCGTAGTTGATGCCGATGCCGTACGAGCCGCCGACCTTCCTGGCGATGCCGGTGGTCATGTCGTAGGTCTCGCCGCGCGCCCAGTCGCGCTGCAGCTCCAGCAGGTACTGGAGCGCCGTCATCGGCTGCGCGCCGGCCTGCACCATGCGCTCGACCGCGCGGTTGTGCGCCTCGGCCGAGACGTCGCCGCAGGCGTCGGTGATCACGTAGACCTCGAAGCCCTGGTCGATCGCCGACAGCGCCGGGCCGACGATGCACACGCTGGTCCACAGCCCGGCCAGCACGATGCGCGGCTTGCCGATGCGGTTGATCTCCTCGATCACCGCGGCGTCCTCCCAGGTGTTCATCGAGGTGCGGTCCAGCATCTTCTTGCCGGGGAAGGGAGCGGTGATCTCCTCGAACATCGGGCCGGAGAAGCTCTTCTCCGCGACCGTGGTCAGGATCGTCGACACGCCGAAACCGGCGGCCGCCTGCGCGACCAGCGACGCATGGGTGCGCAGGTCGTTGGCGCCGATGGAATGCGTGGCGAAGGCCATCTGCGACTGGAAGTCGATCAGCACCAACGTGTGATCGGTCGGGTTCAGCAACTTGGCGCCGGGAACGGCCTTGGCGATCGGGGTCATGAGGGTCTCCTTGAAGCAGTGGGAGGGCCGGCGGTCGGCCGGCCCGGGACGGGAAGGAAAGGACGAAGGCAGGGACGGGGCGGTCAGGCCTTGGCGAAGGCCAGCAGGTCGGCGTTGAGCTGGTCCTTGGCGGTGGCGGCCAGGCCGTGGCTGCCGCCCTTGTAGACCTTGAGCGTGGCCTTCGGGGCCAGCTTCACCGACAGCTCGGCGGAGTTGCCGATCGGCACGATCTGGTCGTCGTCGCCGTGGATGACCAGCGTGGGCACGGTGATCTTCTTCAGGTCCTCGGTGAAGTCGGTCTCGGAGAACTGCTTGATGCAGTCGAACTGCGACTTCAGCGAGCCCTGCATGCCCTGCAGCCAGAAGCTGTCGCGCATGCCCTGCGTGACGGCGCTGCCGGGGCGGTTGGCGCCGAAGAACGGCGTCGTCAGGTCCTTGTAGAACTGCGAGCGGTCCTTCTGCACGCCGGCGCGGATGCCGTCGAAGACCTCCTTGGGCAGGCCGTTCGGATAGGCGGCGGACTTCATCATCGTCGGCGGCACGGCGCCGACCAGCACGACCTTGGACACGCGCTTGACGCCGTGGCGGCCGACGTAGCGGGTCACCTCGCCGCCGCCGGTCGAGTGGCCGACCAGCATCGCGTCCTTGATGTCGAGCTTGTCGAGCACCGCGGCCAGGTCGTCGGCGTAGGTGTCCATGTCGTTGCCGTTCCAGCTCTGGCTGGAGCGGCCGTGGCCGCGGCGGTCATGGGCGATCACGCGGAAACCGTGCTGTCCCAGGAACAGCATCTGGTCTTCCCATGCGTCGCTGCTCAGCGGCCAGCCGTGGGAGAAGACGACGGGACGGCCGGTGCCCCAGTCCTTGTAGAAGATCTGCGTGCCGTCCTTGGTCGTGATGTAGCTCATCGGGGCTCCTGGTAGGGAATGGGAAAGGGTGGAGGAAGCGGGGGTGGCGGCCTCGGCCGCGCCGGCCACGCCGAGCGGCAACGCCGCGGCGAGCGCGAGCTGGCCGCCCAGCGCGAGCACGTCGCGGCGGGTGAGGTCCGAGGGGATCGAAGGGGTCGTCATCGAGGGTCTCCGAGGGATGACGAATCCTAGGAAGCGCGCCCCCGCGGCGACAGCCGCCGATGGCGCAGCGGGCCCTCTCCCGTCGGAGGCAGCCGGCGGTGACGTCCCGTCACACCGGCGTCAAGCCGAGGTCAGAGCCGCAGCAAGCCGCGCTTGAGCGCGAGCACGACCGCATGCGTGCGGTCGCGGGCGTCGAGCTTGGCCAGGATCATCTTCACGCGCGCCTTGATCGTGTCCTCGGACAGCGACAGCCGGCCGCCGATCTCGCGGTTGCTCAGGCCCTGCGCGATGTGCTCCAGCACGTCGATCTCGCGCCCCGACAGCGCTTCCTGGCCGGCATGGGCGGCGATCTCCTGCGCGACCTCGTTGGGGATCCAGCGATGGCCGCGATGCACCGCGCGGATCGCGTCGAGCAGCTCGGTGCGCAGCTGCGTCTTGAGCAGGTAGCCCGACGCGCCCAGCTTGAGCGCCTGCCAGGCCTGCGCGTCCGCCTTGAAGGTGGTCAGCACGATCACGCGCGCGCCGGGGCTGAGCGCGCGCAGCCGCGCCAGCGCCTCCAGCCCGTCCATGCCCGGCATCTGGATGTCCATCAGCGTGACGTCGGGGCGCAGCCGCTCGAAGGCCTGCAGGCCCTGCCAGCCGTCGGCGGCCTCGCCCACCGGCGCCATGTCCGGCTGCTCGCCCAGCACCGCGGCGATGCCCTCCCGCATCAGCGGGTGGTCGTCGACCGTCAGGACTCGGATGGGATCGGGCGCGGGCACCATGGCGGCGGATCATAGGCGCGCACCCCCCGCGATGTCCCGCTTCCAGGGGGCCGATACCCTTTCGGGTAGCGGTCGTCGACTCGACCGGGGCTATCGCGGTGCAGCATCGCTTCCGATGATCGGCGCAGTCATTCCGCCTTCGCCCACCATCGCCCTCCGGGAGCTGTCCATGTCCCTGCTCGAGCGTCCCCCCATGCTGGCCGATGCCGTCCTCGACGCGCTCGTCCTCCATCGCCATCCGCTGCTGCGCGCCGGCATCGCCACCGCGTTGTCGCCGTTCTTCCGCGCCCATGAATTCCCCGCCGATGGCGTCCTGCCGGCCTGGCCGTCGCTGTCCGCGCTGCCCGCGTTGCCGACTCCGCCGCCGGGCATCGGCGCGGTCGCGCTGGTCATCGCCGACCACGAGGGCGCGCTGCAGGCCCTGGCCGGGCTGCCGCGCCGCGGCGGCCCCGGCCTGCCGGCCGGCGGCACGCACGGCGCGCCGGGACCGCACTGGCTGGTCGTGAGCCCGGTGACCCACGGCGGCCGGGTGCGGCACGCGATGGCGGCGGGCGTGCTCGGCTACGTGCACGCCAGCTGCGCGCTGGAGGAGCTGCGCGACGCCGCCCGCGCCGTCGCCGCCGGCCGCCGCTACCTGTGCCGCACCGCGGCGGGCGCGGTGGCGGAGGGCTGGCTCGGCGACGACCTCACGCCGCGCGAGCGCGACGTGCTGGGCATGCTCTGCCTGGGGCTGGACAACAAGTCGATCGGGCTGCGCCTGGGCGTGGCCGCCGGCACCGTCAAGACGCATGTGAAGACGCTGCTGCAGAAGCTGGGCGCGCGCAGCCGCACGCAGGCCGCCACCGAGGCGCTGCGCCGCGGCCTGCTCGACGAACCGGCCATCGACGAGCCGATGCCGCGCCCGATGCACGCCGCCCCGCGCGGCCCCGCGCGCTCCGTCGCGCAGGGCCTCCACGGCCTGCATCCGCTGCCGGCCGCGTGAGCGGGCCCTCGCGCGCTTGACCGCCGCCGGCCGGATGGGCACCCTCGCGCGCCAGACCAGGACCAGACGAGGGGACGGCGCGTGGTGAGCTTGCGGACGGCGGGGACGATCCTGGCGGCATCGCTGCTCGTGGCGGCGGCCGGCGCGGGTCGCGCGCTCGCGCACACGGCCGAGGATGGCCTGCCCGACTTCTCCTACCGCGCCTGGACCGTGCGCGACGGCGCGCCGCCGGATGTCTGGACGCTGGCCGGCGGCCGCGAGGGCGTGCTGTGGCTGGGCACCGGCATGGGGCTGTACCGCTTCGACGGCCTTCGCTTCGAGCGCTTCCGCCCCGGCGCCGAGCCGCTGCCGGCCTACAACATCAACGCGCTGCTGGCCGACGACGACCAGACCTTGTGGCTGGGCCTGTACGAGGGCGGCGTGGTCCAGGTGCGGGAGGTCGGCGTCACCCGCCACGGCGCCGCGCAAGGGCTGCCCGGCGGGCGCGTGCTGCGGCTGGCGCGGGCCTCGGGCGCGCTCTGGGCCGCGGCCGCCAAGGGCCTCGCGCGCTTCGACGGCGAGCGCTGGACGCGCATCGGCGCGGCGCAGGGCTTCCCGGAGGCCGGCGCCGACTACCTGTTCCGCGACCGCCAGGGGACGCTCTGGGTCAGCTCCGGCGAGCGGCTGTACCGGCTCGCCGCCGGGGCGACGCGTTTCGAGTTCACCGGCGTGACGGTGGGCCGCCTGGCGGTGCTGGCGCAGGACGGCCAGGACCGGCTGTGGCTGGCCGACGGCCGCGGCGGCGTGCGCCCGCTCGGGCTGCCGGGATCGTGGCGCACCTGGGCCGCGCTGCCCGCCGCGGCGCCGGCGCCCGCCGGGGGCGCGTCCGGCGGATCCGGAGGCCCCGGTACGGGCGCGGCGTTCTCGCCCAACATCGTCACGGCGCATGACGGCCGGCCGGTGACGCTGGTCAAGCAGATGCTGTTCGCCGGCGACGGCGGCTTGTGGGTGACGGTCAACGGCCGCGGCGTGTTCCGCACCGACGCGGCCGACACCGCCCGGATGCCGCCCGGCCAGCAGCTCGACTGGACGCGCGGGCAGTGGTTCACCGTCGCGGACGGGCTCGGGTCGGCGATCACCGTGCCGCTGCTGGAAAGCGACGACGGCGAGATCTGGGTCGGCAACAACCTGGGCGTGAACAGCCTGCGCCAGCGCCGCATCCGCACCGCGCTGCGCGAGGAGGACCCGTGGGCGCTGGGTTTCTCGGTGCAGCCCGAGGGCAGCGGCGTGCGCATGGCCAACCCGGCCTCGAGCTGGCATGCCGATCCGCCCGGCGCGACCACGCGCGAGGCGCTGCCCGACCCCCGCCCGCTGCCGCGCCGCCCGCTGATGCAGTCGCTGCGCGCGACCGACGGCGCGGTGTGGGTGTTGGACGGCGAGGCGCTGTGGCGTTTCGCGCCGGAGGCGGCCGGCGCGGCGACGCGGCGCTGGCAGCGCTGGCCGTGGGCGCTGCCCGCCGGGGTGCCGGCGGTGCTGCTGGCGATGGCGGCCGATCCGGTCGGCGGCGTCTGGCTCTCGCTGCGGGACGCCGGCGTGTTCCATGCGACGCCGGCCGGCTTGCAGCGGGTGCCGGAGGCCGAGCTCGCCGACCGCGTCGCGCCCGGCGCGATCGCGGTGGACGCCGACGGCGCGGTGTGGTTCGGCCATGACGGCCAGTTGATCGGCCTGGACGACCGCGGGCAGCGCCTGCGCTTCGGGCCTGAACAGGGCTTGCGGACCGGCCGCGTCATCACGGCGCTCAACACCCGGCATGGCCTGGTCGTGGCGGGGGAGAACGGCGTCGCGCTCGGCCGCGACGGGCGCTTCTCGACGCTCAGCATCGAGCGCGACGCCGCCTTCGGGCGGGTGTCGGGCATCGTCGAATCGGCCGACGGCGACCTCTGGCTCAACGGCGGGCGCGGGCTGGTGCGGCTCGCGGCGGCGGACGTGCCCTCGCTGTTCATCGCGTCGACGCATCCGCTCAGCTACCAGCTGCTGGATGCCGGCGACGGGCTGCCGGGCATCGCGCGCCAGGCCTCGGTGTTGCCGACCGCGGCGCGCGACGCCCGCGGCCGGCTGTGGTTCGTCACCAGCCTGGGCGTGGTCTGGCTCGACCCGGCGCAGACGCGGCGCAGCGCGCGCGAGGTCGGCGTCGACGTGCAGGCGCTGCTCGCCGGCGGCCAGAGTTATCCGGCCGCGCAGGGCCAGCAGCTGCCCGAGGGCACGCGCGCGCTGACGCTGCGCTACGCGGCCCGGGTGCTGGGCAAGGCGGAGCAGGTGCGCTATCGCTTCCGGCTGGTCGGCGTCGACGCCGACTGGCGCGACGCCGGCACGCAGCGCGAGGCGACCTACGCCAACCTCGGCCCGGGCGACTACCGCTTCGAGGTGCTGGCCTCCAATCCCGACGGGCTCTGGAGCCGCAAGCCGACGGTGCTGGCCTTCCACATCGCGCCGACGCTGGACCAGCACCCGGCCTTCCGCTGGGCGCTCGCGCTGGCGCTGGTGGCGGCGGTCTGGGGCGGCTACCGGCTGCGGGTGCGGGCGCTGCAGGCGCGGCTGCGAATGCGGCTCGAGGTGCGCCACCGCGAGCGCGAACGCATCGCGCGCGATCTGCACGACACGCTGCTCCAGGGCTTCCAGGGCCTGCTGCTGGGCCTGGACGCGAGCGTGCGCCGCGTGGCCGACATGACGCTGCGCCATCGGATGGAACGCGACCTGACGCGCGCGGAGGCGCTGCTGGCCGAAGGCCGCGACCGCGTCGGGCAGTTGCGCCAGCGCATCGACGACGAGGACGCCGAGGAGCGGCGCGAACGCCGCGGGCGGGACGGCGACGATGACCAGGACGGGGGCTGCGGCGCGGGGCGGGGCGAAGGCCGCCGCCACCGCCGTGAGCGCGATGACCGCGATGACCACCGTGGCGATGGCGGCGCCGACGGTGGCGATGGCGGGGGTGGCGGGCTGGTCGATCGCCTGTCGCGCGCGGGCCGGGACCTGGTCCGGCCGCCGGGGCGTTTCCGGATGCGGGTGAGCGGCACGCCGCGGGCGCTGGCCGCGGCGATCGAGGACGAGATGCTGCTGATCGCCCGGGAGGGCCTGACCAACGCCGAGCGCCACGCGCGGGCGACGCGGGTCGAGCTGGGGCTGGATTACCGGCCCGAGGCGGTGACGCTGACGGTGCGGGACGACGGCATCGGGCTGGCGCCGGACTGGGCGGCGCGGCAGGCGCGGGGCCTGCGCTACGGCATGTGCGGGATGCAGGAGCGGGCGCGGCTCATGAACGCCGGCTTGACGGTGCGCGGCACGCCCGGCGCGGGCACCGAGCTGGTGCTGCGCGTGGCTGATCCGCCACGCCCGGGCTGGCTGGAGCGCTGGCGGGCGGGCCGCGCGGCTGTCTCCCCGTGAAGTCCCGGAGAGTCGGGGCAAACCCGGCTCCCTAGAATCCGCGCCGCCGTCGAAGTTCGACGATTGACGAGGGAAGAGTGATGAAGAAGTTTGCCGCGCTGTCCGCGCTTTGCCTGTCCTTGACCGCCGCGCTGCCGGCCTTCGCCGATCCCGCGCCGGTGCCCGACGCGACCCAGGCGCAGACGCTGCGCGACGCCGTGCGCGCCGACCGCAAGGCGGTGGTGCTCAAGGCGTTGGCCCTGGACGAGGTCCAGACCAAGAAGTTCGTGCCGGTCTACGAGGCCTATGAGCGCGAGCTCGCCGCGCTGAACCGCCAGTTCACCCGCATGTCGGTGGAGTTCGTGCAGATCGGCGAGAAGCCGACCAACGCGCAGTCGAAGTACTTCTCCAAGGGCTACCTGGGGTACGTCGACGCCGAGCAGAAGCTCTACAAGAAGTACCACCCGCGCGTCGTGAAGGCGATCGGCGAAGTCGGCGCCGCCCGCTTCCTGTCGGTCGAGCGCCGCATCCGCGCCCTCCAAGACTACGACCTCTGGATCTGAGAGCGGGGCTACTGCGCGAACGTCATGCGTCGTTGGCCGGATGCTCGGAATCCTCACGTACAGGAAGTACGTTCCGGTTCCTCCGCTCCGTCCGCCTAGCCTGACGTCCGCTCGCTACGCCCTGGGAGACCGAGCCGAATACGGCGAGTGCGGTCTCAAATCCAGCCGAGATCGATCGCCCGCAGCACCGCCTGCGTGCGATCTCGCACGCCCATCTTCGCGAACACCGCGGAGCAGTGGTTCTTGATCACGCCTTCGCTGTTGCCCAGCAGCGCGGCGATCTCGGTGTTGCTGCGGCCGCTGGCCACCAGGCGCAGCACCTGCAGCTCCTTGGGGCTGAGCGGCTCGGGCTCCGGCGTCGCGGCGAAGGCGCGCTCCACCGGCGCGCGCTCCATGCGCTCGGTCAGCAGCGGCCGCAGCGCCGTCGAGCCGCCCACCACGTCGCGCAGCGCCTGCACCAGCGTGTCCGGGCTGATCGCCTTGAGCAGGAACCCCCGCGCCCCGGCCCGCACCGCCTCGTCGAACGCGGCCGTGTCGTCGAAGGTCGTCAGCAGCACCACCGGGATCTTCAGCGCCCGCGCCGCCAGCGCCCGGATCAGCCCGATGCCGTCCAGCCGCGGCATCCGCATGTCCGACAGGATCACGTCGGGCTGCTCGCGCGCCAGCAACTCCAGCGCCTCCGCGCCATCGGACGCCTCGCCCACCAGGCGGATGTCGTCGTGCAGCGCCAGCAGCCCCTTCAGGCCCTCGCGCACCAGCTGCTGGTCTTCCACCAGCAGCAGCTTGATCGTGTTCTCGCTCATCTTGTCTCCTTCCTGGATGGCGCCGTCCCGGTTCAGGCGCGCCGCGGGCAGTTCAGTTCGATCAGGAATCCGGGGTGATGCCGCAGCACCTGCATCGTCCCGCCCAGTTCGGCCATGCGTTCCTGCATGCCCTTGAGGCCGTTGCCCTCGCGCAGCTTGCGCGTGCCGCGGCCATTGTCGTCAACCCGCACCCGGACCTGCGCGCCGGCGTCCGCCGCCTCCACCGCGTCCAGGCTCACCCGCACCCGCGTCGCGCCGGCATGGCGCACCGCGTTGGTCACCGCCTCCTGCACGCAGCGCAGCAGCGCATGCGCACAGCGCGGCGTCAGATCCTGCGCCACCGGGTCCAGCGCCAGCTCGATCTGCGTGCTCGCGATGCCCTCGGCCAGCGTGCGCAAGGCCGCCTCGAGGTTGATGCGCTGGCTCTCGCGCTCGCGCGACACCGCCGCGCGCACCTCCGCCAGCAGCCCCGCGGCGCCCAGCCTGGCCTTCTCCACCGCCAGCGACGCGCCCGCGTCGTCGTGGCGCTTGAGCAGCGCCTCGCTGAGCTGCAGGTGCAGGTTGAGCGCCGTCAGGTGGTGGCCCATCACGTCATGCAGCTCGCGCGCCATGTGCATCCGCTCGGCGTAGCGCAGCTGCTCGATCTGCAGCCGCTCGCCGGATTCCTTCTCGGCCAGCATCGCCTGGAACCAGCGCCGGCGTTCGGCCTCTGCCGCCGCCAGCCGGCCCAGCCCGAAGGCCATGCCGTGCAGCGCCACCATCGACATCGACAGCCCCAGGCTGTTCAGCCACCACGGCATGTCCGGCTGCAGCTGCTCCAGGCGCTGGGCCTCGCTGGGCAGCAGCCAGTACAGCGCGACGTTGATCACCACCTGCGCCAGCGCGAAGTTGAAGGCGCGCCGCACGTTCAGCAGCAGCGCCGCCAGCACGGTGACGAGGAAAGGCAGGCCCGGCGTGACCAGCAGCGCCAGCAGGTTGAGCAGCAGCACCCGCGACAGCGCGTGCGGCGGCGGCAGGTCCAGGTGCTGCTGGCGCGCCAGGCGCCAGAAGTGCCACGCGAAGCCCATCACCAGCGCCAGGCAGGCCAGCACGAAGGGCGCGTCGTGGGTGTCGCCGCCGGCGCGGCGGTACAGGCTGGCCAGGACGCCGTCGTAGGGCTCGGTCGGGTTGCCCATCAGGCCCCAGATCGCCGAACCCAGTTCCAGCAGGCAGATCGCCAGGGCGGCAATGCGCAGCACGAAGGCGGGCTGGGCGATGCGGACGAGCAGACGATCCAAGGGGCGGTCCAGAGAGGGCGGCAACACGCCAGCGTGCCACAGGCGACGTCCGGCAGGGAAGGTGCGCATTGTCACGGGGCGCCTCGCCGGAAAGTTCCCTCGATGCGACGAGTGCCCCGATTCGCTGGATGAGTTGCCGCTCAGGCGATCGCCTGCGAGATCACCCCCCCGCCCAGGCAGACCTCGCCGTCATAGAGCACGGCGCTCTGGCCCGGCGTGACCGCCCATTGCGGCTGCGGGAAGTCCAGGCGCACCTGGCCCTCCCCCGGGGTGAGCGCGCAGGCGGCGTCGGCCTGGCGGTAGCGGGTCTTGGCGCCGAAACCGCCGAAGGCGGGCGCCTCGTCGGTCCAGCTCAGGTCCTGCGCGACCAGGCCGCGGCTGAGCAGCAGCGGGTGCTCGTGCCCCTGGACGACCACCAGCGTGTTGGTGTCCAGGTCCTTGCGCGCGACGAACCACGGCGCGTGCTCGCCGCCGCCGCGCGGCGCGCCCTTGTCCTTCACGCCGCCGATGCCCAGGCCCTGGCGCTGGCCCAGCGTGTAGAAGGACAGCCCGACGTGCTCGCCCAGCTTGCGGCCGCGGTCGTCCTTGATCGGGCCCGGCTGGTGGGAGAGGTAGCGGTTGAGGAACTCGCGGAACGGCCGCTCGCCGATGAAGCAGATGCCGGTCGAGTCCTTCTTCTTCGCGTTGGGCAGGCCGATCTCCTCGGCCAGGCGGCGCACCTCGGTCTTGGGCAGGTGGCCCACCGGGAACACGGTCTTGCGCAGCTGGGCCTGGTTGAGCCGGTGCAGGAAGTAGCTCTGGTCCTTCAGCGGGTCCAGCCCCTTGAGCAGCTGCGCGCGGCCGTCGTCCAGCTCGCGCACCCGGGCGTAGTGGCCGGTGCCGATCTTCTCGGCGCCCAGGCGGATCGCGTGGTCGAGGAAGGCCTTGAACTTGATCTCGGCGTTGCACAGCACGTCCGGATTGGGCGTGCGGCCGGCTTGGTACTCGCGCAGGAACTCGGCGAAGACGCGGTCCTTGTACTCGGCGGCGAAGTTCACGTGCTCGATCTCGATGCCGATCACGTCGGCCACCGCCGCGGCGTCGACGAAGTCGATGTTGGAGGAGCAGTACTCGCTGTCGTCGTCGTCTTCCCAGTTCTTCATGAAGATGCCGACGACCTCATGGCCCGCCTGCTTCAGCAGCCAGGCGGACACGGCGGAATCAACGCCGCCGGACAGCCCGACGACGATGCGTTGCTTCTTGGGATTCATGGGGCGCGATTGTCCCAAAGGTCGGCAAGGCCTGTCCGGCGCGAGGCCGGCGGCGCCCGTTCGTGACGCAGTGCACGCGCCGCCGCCCACCGGAGCCGCCGTGTAAGGCCATGCCTGACAAGGCTTTGCGCCGCGTCCCACAGCCGCTCCCGGCAACGCCGACTCACCGCCGCCCGGCCATCGGACGAAACTGAATGCAACAGGGAGTCCATCATGAACGTTGTCATCGTCGAAGGATCGATCGTGGTACGGGCGCAGCTGCAGGCGCTGCTGGCGCGGGAGCGCGGGATCCGGGTGGTCGGCGAGGCGGGCTGCGAGCAGTCGGCCATCGAGGTGATCGCGCGCACCCAGCCCGACGCCGTGCTGATGGACCTGGCGCTGCAGCCCGGCAGCGGGCTGCGGGTGCTGCGCGCGATGCGCCAGCTGGGCCTCGGGGCCCGGGTGATCGTGCTGAGCAACAGCTATTACGAGGAAATGCGCCGCGCCTGCGCGGAGCACGGCATCTCCGGCTTCTTCGACAAGGGCTGCCAGATCGAGAACGCGCTGGCGATGCTGCGCGGCTGGCTGGCGCCGCTGCAATCGGACGAGGACGAGCGCCAGGCGGCGGTCGACGGCCTGGACGTGCCGCCGCGGGGGCTCGCAGCCTTCGACGAGCTGGCGGACCTGGCCTGCGACATCAGCGGCTGCGGCATGGCCGCGGTGGGCCTGGTGGACGGCGAGCAATTGCGGCTGATCGGCACCTCGGCGCTGAACCTGCGGCTGATGCCGCGGGCGCGCGGGCTGTGCTCGCACGTGATGCACCACCGCGGGCTGCAGGAGGTGCCCGACACCTGGCACGACCCGCGCTTCGTCGACCATCCGCTGGTGCAGGGCGCGCCCTACGTCCGCTTCTACGCGTCGATGCCGCTGTCCCTGGTCACCGGCGAGGTCGTCGGCAGCCTGTGCGTGATGGACCGGCTGCCGCGCCGGCTGCGCGAGCGCCAGCGGGAATCGCTGACGACGCTGGCGCGCTGCGCGATCAACGAACTGGAAGCCTGCCGGCGCGAGCCGCGGCACTCGGAGCAAGCGATCAGCGCGGCGATGACGCTCTGATCCCTGGCCTCCGGCGATGACGGGCCCCGCGGGGCCCGTCGCCATTTCGGGGGCCGCCCGGGGGACCGCCAGGCGTTGGCGCGCTCAACATGCGCTCAATGCGGCCAGGCCTTCGGCGCGTAGAGCGAGCCGTGCGCCATCACCGCCTCCAGCGGCAGGCGCCGGCCGGCGGCGTGGTCCTCGATGCATTGCAGGATCAGCGGGCTGCGATGGCGGTCGCGGCTGGCGCGGATCTCGTCCAGCGTCAGCCACAGCGTGCGCTGGATCGGCTCGTCGAAGGGGCGCCCCGGGATCTGGTCGCCGACCCGGCCGGTGAAGGCCATGCGCACGTAGGTGACGTCGTCGCCCCGGTCCGGACGCAGGAAGCGCGACAGGTAGACGCCGAGGAAGGCGTCCGGCGTGAACGGCCGGGCGGTTTCCTCGAGGACTTCGCGCACGACGGCCTCGATCAGGGACTCGGCCTGCTCGAGGTGCCCGGCGGGGTTGTTCAGCAGCAGCCCGTCGCGGGTCAGCTCCTCCACCAGCAGGTAGCGGCCGTCCTGCTCGATCACCGCGGCCACGGTCACGCTGGGCTTGAATCGTTCGGTCATGGTCCTTCCTGAGGGGCGGATCGATCCGCCTCGATGTGAATGCGGGCCGCATTGTGAACGCGTCACATGAAAAAACCCCGGCGGAGGCCGGGGTTCGTGTCATCGGGACAGGGGATGCGCCGGATCAGCGGCGGCCGCGGTCGTGGTCGTCGCGATCGCGGTCCGGACCGCGCCCGTGGTCATGGTCGCGGCCCCGGTCATGGTCGTGCCCGCGGCCGTGATCGTGGTCGTCGCGCCAGTCGCGGCGGCCGTCGGGGCGCCAGCGGTACTCGGTGTGCTCGCGGCGGTACTGCGGCGCGTAGACGTCGCGGTACCAGGTGTCGCGCACGAAGTACACCGGCCGGCCGCAGGCGTTGTAGCGGCCGCAGTAGCGCGCCCAGTTCTTCTGGTGACCCGGCGGGACGCGCAGGTACACCGCCGGCATCGGCGCCGGGACGCGCTCGACCAGCACCGGCCGCTCGTACACGACCTGGGGCCGGACGTTGCCGATGTCGATCTGGCCGTAGAACCCCGGCTCGCCGATGGTCACGGACACGCCCACGTCGGCCGCCCGGGACGTCATCGGCATGAGGGCAGCGATCGCCAACGCACTGCTCAGCAGAATCTTCTTGGTCATGATCTGACTCCTTTCGGTCGTCATTTAACGCCCTGCTAACCACTTTAGGCGACCTGAGTTCACCACTCGAAACAGCTTTGCCCGCCGGTTGCGGGGCGGTTGTCGGGGCGTTGCCCGATCGCCGCGGGATCCTTGCCCAGGCAGGATTCCTCGGTGAAAACCCCTGTCCCGTGCGGGTCTCGCCCGCCCATGAAGCCCGGGTAAGCTCGCGCCGACCCGGATTCAGGATGGGGGATTCCAGATGCTGATCGGAGTGCCGCAGGAAACCGCGGCGGGGGAGGCGCGCGTCGCCGCGACGCCGGAGACCGTCAAGAAGCTGGTCGCGCAGGGCCATGTGCTGCGGGTGCAGCAGGGCGCCGGGCTCGACGCCAGCGTGACGGACGAGGCCTATGCCGCCGCCGGCGCCGAGATCGTCGGCCGCGAGGCGGCGTTCGCCAGCGAGCTGGTGCTCAAGGTCCGCTCGCCGGACCCGGACGAGCTGGCGTTGTTCAAGCCGGGCGCGGTGCTCGCCGGCATGCTCAACCCGTTCGACCGCGACGGCCTGCAGCGCCTGGCCGACGCCCGGCTGACGGCCTTCGCCCTGGAGGCGGCCCCCCGCACCACCCGCGCGCAGAGCATGGACGTGCTCTCCAGCCAGGCCAACCTGGCCGGCTACAAGGCGGTGATGCTGGCCGCGTTCCATTACCAGCGGCTGTTCCCGATGCTGATGACGGCGGCCGGCACGATCAAGGCGGCCCGCGTCGTCGTGCTGGGCGTGGGCGTCGCCGGGCTGCAGGCGATCGCCACGGCCAAGCGGTTGGGCGCGGTCATCGAGGCGTCCGACGTCCGCCCGTCGGTCAAGGAGCAGGTCGAGTCGCTGGGCGCCAAGTTCATCGACGTGCCCTACGAGACCGACGAGGAACGCCAGGCGGCCGAGGGTGTCGGCGGCTACGCCCGGCCGATGCCGCCGGGCTGGCTGGAGCGCCAGAAGCTCGAGGTCGCCAAGCGCGTCGCGCAGGCCGACATCGTCGTCACCACCGCGCTGATCCCCGGCCGTCCCGCGCCGGTGCTGGTCACCGAGGAGATGGTCCGGGCGATGAAGCCCGGTTCGGTGATCGTCGACATCGCCGCGCCCGCCGGCGGCAACTGCCCGCTGACCGAGCCCGGCAAGACGGTGCGCAAGCACGGCGTCACGCTGGTGGGCGAGACCAACCTGCCGTCGCTGGTGGCGGCGGACGCGTCCGCGCTGTACGCGCGCAACGTGCTGGACTTCCTCAAGCTGGTCCTCACGAAGGAAGGCGGCTTCGCGCTGCCCGCCGATGACGACATCGTCACCGCCTGCCTGGTCGCCCACGAGGGCCAGGTGCTGCGCAAGGCCTGAGGCCGAAGGAGTTACTCGCATGGATGCCGTCTCTCCCACCCTGATCAACCTGACGATCTTCGTGCTGGCGATCTACGTCGGTTACCACGTCGTCTGGACCGTCACGCCCGCGCTGCACACGCCGCTGATGGCGGTGACCAACGCGATTTCCGCCATCGTCATCGTGGGCGCGATGCTCGCCGCGGCGTTGACCGAGACGCCGCTGGGCAAGTTCATGGGCACCTTCGCCGTCGCGCTCGCGGCGGTCAACGTCTTCGGCGGTTTCCTCGTCACGCGACGGATGCTGGAGATGTTCAAGAAGAAGGACCGCAAGACGTCCGCCGACGCCGGCGGCCACGGCAACGCGAAGGGCTGACCGATGTCGATGAACCTCGTCACGCTGCTGTACCTGATCGCGAGCGTCTGCTTCATCCAGGCGCTCAAGGGCCTGTCCCATCCGACGACGTCGATCCGCGGCAACGTCTTCGGCATGGCCGGCATGACCATCGCCGTGCTGACCACCGGCGCGCTGATCCTGAAGCTGGCCGGCGGCGCCGGGCCGGGGCTGGTCTACGTGCTCGGTGGCCTGGTCGTCGGCGGCGGCATCGGCGCGGTGATGGCGCAACGCGTCGAGATGACCAAGATGCCGGAGCTGGTCGCCTTCATGCACAGCATGATCGGCCTGGCGGCGGTGTGCATCGCGGTCGCGGCGGTCGCCGAGCCGCATGCCTTCGGCATCGCCGCGCACGGCGACCCGATCCCCGGCGGCAACCGCATCGAGCTGGCGCTGGGCTGCTTCATCGGCGCGGTGACCTTCTCGGGCTCGGTCATCGCCTTCGGCAAGCTCAGCGGCAAGTACAAGTTCCGCCTGTTCCAGGGCGCGCCGGTGACCTTCGCCGGCCAGCACTGGCTGAACCTGGCGCTGGGCCTGGCCGCGGCCTTCTTCATCTTCGGCTTCTGGCATTCGCAGAGCTGGATCGACTTCATCCTCGTCACCGCGCTGGGCTTCGCGCTGGGCGTGCTGCTGATCATCCCGATCGGCGGCGCGGACATGCCGGTCGTCGTGTCGATGCTCAACAGCTATTCGGGCTGGGCGGCGGCGGGCATCGGCTTCTCGCTGAACAACAGCATGCTGATCATCGCGGGGTCGCTGGTGGGCAGCTCGGGCGCGATCCTGAGCTACATCATGTGCAAGGCGATGAACCGCTCGTTCTTCAACGTGATCCTGGGCGGTTTCGGCGCCGAGGCCGGCGCCGCCGCCGCCACCGCGCAGCAGCGCAACGTCCGCAGCGGCAGCGCCGACGATGCCGCCTTCATCCTGGGCAACGCCGAGAGCGTGCTCATCGTTCCCGGCTACGGCCTGGCCGTCGCCCGCGCGCAGCACGCGGTCAAGGAACTGGCGCAGAAGCTGATCGAGCGCGGCGTCACGGTCCGCTACGCGATCCATCCGGTGGCGGGCCGCATGCCCGGCCACATGAACGTGCTGCTGGCCGAGGCCGAGGTGCCCTACGACCAGGTCCACGAGATGGAGGACATCAACGCGGAGTTCGGCCAGACCGACGTCGCGATCATCCTGGGCGCCAACGACGTGGTGAATCCGGCCGCGCTGCAGAAGGGCAGCCCGATCTACGGCATGCCGATCCTGGAGGCGTACAAGGCGCGCACGGTGATCGTCAACAAGCGCTCGATGGCCGCGGGCTACGCCGGCCTGGACAACGAGCTGTTCTACATGGACAAGACGATGATGGTCTTCGGCGACGCCAAGAAGGTGGTCGAAGACATGGTCAAGGCCGTCGAATGAGGGAGACGAGGGAGGCGTGTGCGCTGGGAAAGTGACGTCTTCCAGTCCTTCCAGTGAGCGCCCTACCGATACGGGTGGGAGGCGTCGATCAAATCCACAGGTGGCGGTTAATGCCGTCGGGGAATGACTTGAACAGACTGCGGAGCCTTCCACTCCGGCCTGTTCATGATGTCCGACCCCAAGTCCCTGGCACCGCGCAACCTCCCCCTCCAGCCCTCTCCAGGGGGGCATGAGGCGCCGCCGCCGACGGCCGCGCCCCCGCGCCGTCGCCGCGACGACGAACCCGAAGACGAACCCGACGAGCCTCAACGCTCCCATTCCGACGCGTTGCTCGCCGCCAGCCTCGGCCTGCTCGGCATCGGGGGCGCGGGGGCGGTGTCGCTGCTCGGAGGCGGATCGGATGCCGCGCCCGCGGAGACCGATCGCGTGAAGCCGGAAGTGCGGCCCGAGCGTCCCGCGCCCGACGGCGCGAATCCGGAGCCACCCAAGCCCGATCGCCCTAAACCGGAGGTCCCCAAGCCGGACGACCCCAAGCCGGTGGATCCGACGCCGGAGACCCCCAAGCCGGACGATCCGAAGCCGGTGGATCCGCCACCGGTCGATCCCACGCCCGTCGACCCGAAACCACAGGATCCCAAGCCGCAGGACCCGAAGCCGGAGGACCCCAAGCCGGTCGATCCGAAGCCCGACGACCCCAAGCCGGAGGATCCCAAACCGGAGGATCCCAAGCCCATCGATCCGACGCTCGGTCCCAAGCCGGGCCGCCTGAGCGCGTCGCTGGTCGCCGATACCGGCGCGCAGGCCGACGACCGCGTCACCGCCCGCGCGGACGTGGCGATCCAGGGCCGCGAGCCGGGCGCCTCGGTCTGGTTCAGCCTGGACGGCGGCCAGCGATGGGACCCGATGGTCGGCGAGGCGCTGCTCGAATCCCACTTTGGCGCCGACGGCCGCAAGTCGCTGCTGCTCAAGCAGGTCGACGCCAAGGGTCATGAGGGCGATATCAGCGACCCGCTGGTCTTCGACCTGGACCGCCAGGCGCCGGGCGCCTTGGGCTGGGCATTGCCGTCGGGCCGGCCGGCGCTGGGCCGGGACGACGTGGTGGCGGTCTCGGGCGCGGAGCAAGGCGCATTGCTCGAGTACAGGCTCGCCGGCGGCCCCTGGGTGCCGTTCGAGGCCGGCAAGCTGACCGCCAGCGCGTTCGGCCAAAGCGGGACGCACGCGGTCGGGTTGAGGCAGACCGACCGCGCGGGCAACGTCGGCGCCGAGCGCCTGTTCGACATCCCCGCGGACCTGGACCCACCGCCCATGCCCGAACTGCTGCTGCTGGGGCACGACGCGGTGCTCGATCTCTTCGGCAGGCCGACGACTCCCAGTGCGAACGTGTCCGTGGGCAAGCAGGAGGCCGGCGCCAAGTTGTTCTACTACCTCGACGCCGGCAGTTCGTGGGTGGAGTTCCAGGGCGCCTTCCTGCCGGGGTCGACCTTCGGCACCGGCTTCCAGGAGAAGCACGTCAATCTGAGGGTGAAGCAGGTGGACGCCGCGGGCAACGCCAGCGCCATCGCGGAGCTGTACTTCAGGTTCGACAACTACGCCAATGCGCTCACCTGCGAGATCCCGCTGAAGGGCAGGCCCGCGCTGGGGCTGAACGACAAGCTCCTGATCGGGAACATCGAGACGGGGTTCTCCGGTGTGCCGGGTTTCAAGGAGTTGGCCTACGCCGTCGATGGCGGCAACTGGCAACCGTTCACCGGCAACACGCTGGACGTCAAGACGCTGTTCCAGACGGACGGGACGCACCTGCTCCGGCTCAAGCAGACGGACCTGGTGGGCAACGTCAGCGAGGTGAGCCGCATCCAGGTGCCGGTCGATGTCACCCCGCCGAAGCCGGCCACGCTGGCGCTGGTCAACGACGACGGCGCGAGCGCCACCGACCGCGTCACCACCGACGGCACGCTGCGGATCACCGGCGGCGAGGTCGGGGCGACCTTCCGGTTCCGGGTCAACGGCGGCACCTGGTTCGAGAACTGGAAGCTCGATCCGGGCCAGGATCGCGCCGACATCGCCGGCGGCTACTTCGCCCAGGTCACTCCGGCCGGGCTTCACAGCAGCC
Organism: Mitsuaria sp. GD03876; assembly: GCF_029840635.1. Classification (GTDB taxonomy): domain Bacteria; phylum Pseudomonadota; class Gammaproteobacteria; order Burkholderiales; family Burkholderiaceae_C; genus Roseateles. Next base: position 18,621 of record NZ_JAOCCU010000055.1, read on the forward strand.
AGAAGTGGTACGGCGCCAAGCACGTGGAACTCCAGATCGTCGACGCGGCGGGCAACATCGGCGCGAGCGCGTTCCTGCCCTTCGAGCTGCTGCCGCCCGCGCCGGTGATCTGAGCGGCACCGCCCCCCTTGAACCGAGCGTTGCCGGGCGCCGGACCATCCCCTAGCATCGTCGGCGGCCGGGCCTGACGGCTTCCCGGCGGCGCCTCCCCCGGGCCGGGCGCCCGCCGCGGTCGGCGCGCGCTCCGCGCCAGGGGAGCGTCGACGTGACGGTGTTCATGCGATCGATCGAGGACCGTGTCGTCCTGCCGGGGGCCTCCCTGCGGTGGATGGCGCTGTTGATCGCCCTGCCCTTGCTGCTGCTCGGCGCGGTACACCTGTTCTCGTTGCAGTACGGCACCTCGCTGCCGCCGCGGGTCCAGCGCCTGGCGCAGGCGAACCTGCTGCCCGGCGCCGTCGCGCCGCCGGCGACGGCCGCCTCCACGCCGGCCGGCGTGCCGGTCGTCCTGCCGGTGCAGATCCGCGACACCGACATGCCGGGCCCCTTGTGGTTCACCGTGGACTTCCGCCTGGAAGCCGCCGCCGACGTGCCCTATTGGCTGATCGTCCAGCACCGGCCGGCGGCGGCCATCTACCTGGATGGCCAGTTGATCGCCAACTCCGGTCCCGGCGGCGGGTATGCGGCCGAGGACGAAGGCGACCTCGCCGAACGCGGCCTGCTGCTGGCCGGCCGCCGGCTGCAGGTGAGCATCCCGCCGTCGCTGCTGCAGGCCGGCGATCACCGCCTCAGCCTGCGCCTGGCGCGGCCGGGCTTCGAGGGTGCGGGCCTGTCCGCGCCCCTGCTCGGCCCCGCGGCGCAGATCCGCGCGCTGCAGGAGGGGCGGCGCTTCTGGCAGGTCCTGCGCGTGACCACCGCGCTGGCCGGGCTGGTGATCGGCGCCTTCATGCTGATGGTCTGGCTGGCGCTGCGCCAGGAATGGCTGTATGGCGTGACCGGCCTGTTCTGCGTCTGCACCGCGCTGCTGCTGTCGCCCTACCTGCTCAACGGCGCGCTGTTCCCGGCGCCCTGGTGGCGGGTCACGCTGGACCTGGCCGACGTGCTGTCCAAGGCGCTGCTGCTGTTCCTGGTCGCGCGGCTGTCGGGGCTGCGGGCGCGCTGGCCCGAGAAGATGGCGGCCGCCTACCTCGGCATGGCGGTCGTGATCGACGGCGCCGCGGCCGTCCTCGGCTGGAGCTGGACCGACTTCCGCCATCCCTGGCCCTGGTGGGCGCTCGGCAGCCGGGCGGTGGTGCTGGGCCTGGCCGCGGTGCTGGCCGTGCGCGCGGCGCTGGCCACGCGCCGCCGCGCCCACCTGGTCGGCGCCTGCGCGGTGGCGCTGTCGGGCTGGGTCTGGCTCTACGTGAGCTGGTTCGCGCTGGTCGTGTCGCAGCAGATGAGCGTCGTGGACATCAACGTGATCGGCCACGCAGTGCTGATCGCCATGGCCGGCGTGGCGCTGCAGCGGCGCTTCGTCGGCTCGCTGCGCGACCAGGCGATGGCGCGCGTGCGGCTGCAGCAGGCGCTGGACCAGCGCACCCTCGAACTCCAGGACCGCTGGGAGGACCTGCAGGACAGCGAGCGCCAGCGCACCGCCGCGCAGGAGCGCGAGCGGCTGCTGCAGGAGATGCACGACGGCCTGGGCTCGCAGCTGGTCACCGCGCGGCTGTGCGCGGAGCGCGGCGTGCCGTCGTCCTCGCTGGTCGGGCTGCTGGACGACTGCATCCGCGAGATGCGGCTCACCGTGGACGCGCTCGCGGTCACCGACGGCGACCTGACGCTGCTGCTGGCCAACCTGCGCCACCGCATGGGGCCCCGGCTGCAGGACGCGGGCCTGGACCTGGACTGGCAGCTGTCGGACGTGCCGTTGCTGCCGACGCTGCGCGGCACCGGCGGCCGCGAGCTGATCCGCATCGTGCAGGAGGCGCTCAGCAACGTCATCCACCACGCCGGCGCGACGCGGGTCCGCTTCGCGACGCGGGTGGACGAGGCGCGGGGCCAGGTCTTGCTGTCGATCGTGGACAACGGCCGCGGCCTGTCGGCGGACCTGCGCCAGGGCAATGGCCTGCGCGGCATGCGCCGCCGCGCCGAGCGCATCCGCGCCGACATCGAATGGCGCGCGCCCGAGGACGCGCCGCTGCCCGGCGGCACCGAGCTGCTGCTGCGGCTGCCGCTGCGCGCGCCCGGCTGAACGTGCGCCACCGCACGCAGCGACCCGATCGCGTCGCATTCGGGCCCTTCCCGGCCTGTTCTGGAGTCATCTCTCCACTTTGTGCGCTCTATCGAATCCCCTGATGGGGGGCGCATGGCGATCAGCGAGAATCCGCGCCGTACCTTGGAGACAGAACAATGGAGAAGAACTGGCTGAAGCACTATCCGGCGGGGGTGCCCGCCGCGATCGATGCGGATGTCTATCCCTCGCTGGTCGAGCTGATGGAAGCGGCGTTCAAGCAGTTTCCGGAGCGGGCCGCCTACAAGATGCTGGGCCGCTCGATCAGCTTCGCGCAGATCGACGAGGCCTCGCGCGCGATGGCCGCGTACCTGCAGGGCCTGGGGCTGGAGAAGGGCGATCGCGTCGCGATCATGATGCCCAACGTCCCCCAATATCCGGTGGCGGTGGCCGCGGTGCTGCGCGCGGGCTATGTCGTGGTCAACGTGAACCCGCTGTACACGCCGCGCGAGCTCGAGCACCAGCTCAAGGACGCCGGCGCCAAGGCGATCGTCATCATCGAGAACTTCGCCGCCACGCTGCAGCAGGTGCTGGCGCATGTGCCGACCAAGCACATCGTGCTGGCCTCGATGGGCGACATGCTGGGCTTCGCCAAGGGCATGGTCGTCAACTACGTGGTGCGCAAGATCAAGAAGCTGGTGCCGGCCTTCGAGCTGCCGTCGGCGGTGCGCTTCAACGACGCGCTGGCCCAGGGCCGCGGCCGGACGTACCAGCGGCCGGCGGTCGGCCCCAACGACATCGCGGTGCTGCAGTACACCGGCGGCACGACCGGCGTCTCCAAGGGCGCGGTGCTGCTGCATCGCCACCTGGTGGCCAACACGCTGCAGTGCGAGGCCTGGTACCAGCCCGCGCTGAAGAAGAAACCCGCCGACGAGCAGCTGATGAGCGTCTGCGCGCTGCCGCTGTATCACATCTTCGGTTTCACGACCAACCTGATGCTGTCGATGCGGGTGGGCGGCTGCAACGTGCTGATCCCCAATCCGCGCGACCTGCCGGCGGTGTTCAAGGAGCTCAGCCACCACAAGATCCACAGCTTCCCGGCGGTCAACACGCTCTTCATGGCGATGGCCAACCACGCGCAGTTCAACACCGTGGACTGGAGCGGGCTGGTGATCTCGGTCGGCGGCGGCATGGCGGTGCAGCAGGCCACGGCGCGGCTGTGGCTGGAGAAGACCGGCTGCCCGATCGTCGAAGGCTACGGCCTGTCCGAGACCTCGCCGGTGGCGTGCTGCAACCCGACGGACAGCACCGCCTACACCGGCTCGATCGGCCTGCCGCTGCCCGGCACCGAGGTCGTGCTGCTAGACGACGACGGCCGCGAGGTGCCCCCCGGCACCGCCGGCGAGATCGCGATCCGCGGCCCGCAGGTGATGGCCGGCTACTGGCAGCGGCCGGACGAGACCGCCAAGGTCATGACCGCCGACGGCTTCTTCCGCACCGGCGACGTCGGCACGGTGGACGAGCGCGGCTTCTTCCGCATCGTGGACCGCAAGAAGGACATGATCCTGGTCAGCGGCTTCAACGTGTATCCGAACGAGATCGAGGATGTGCTGACGCAGATGCCGGGCGTGCTGGAGTGCGCCGCGGTCGGCGTGCCCGACGAGAAGGCCGGCGAGACGGTGAAGGTCGTGATCGTGCGCCGCAACCCGGCGCTGACCGAGGCCGACGTGAAGGCCTTCTGCGAGGCCAACCTGACCGGCTACAAGCGCCCGCGGATCATCGAGTTCCGCACCGAGCTCCCGAAAACGCCGGTGGGCAAGGTGTTGCGGCGTGAACTGCGAGACAAAAAGTAGCAATCGAACGCCCATTCACGGGAATGCACGCGGGCGAAAACCGCCCCTGACGGCCTAAAGTTCGCCCTCCTGGAGGAGGCAAGGCCGTGCTCGAAGATCGTTACGAGAAAACAGAGGCCGGGAGGGCGGAAATCAAGTCGCGCGCGCTGGTGCAGGCGCGCGTGGCCCGCAACCTGTTGCTGGTGATCGACGCCGGCAAGACCGGCGGGGAATGGCTGGGGCTGGTGCAAGGCGCCGTGCCGGCCGATCTGGAACTGCTGCTGCAGCATCAACTGGTGAAGGTCACCGCCGGCGCGCCCTTGTCGCGGCCGATGGCCGGGGCGCCGGCCTCGGTGCCGATGGCCTCGAGCAGCGGCCCGTCGTCGCGGATGAGCGGGGCCTCGGCCTCGAAGCCGGCGCCGTCGCGGCTGGCCGGGGCGCCGACGTCGTCGCTGGACTATTCGCAGCTGTACGCGGCGCTGAGCACCTTCGCCAAGCAGCAGGGGCTGCTCAAGGGCTACAAGCTGGCGCTCGAGGTCGAGCAATGCGCCGACATGGCGGCGCTGCAGACGCTGGCGCTGGACATCGTCGACCGCGTGCGCGCCAGCAAGGGCGACGCCGCGGCGCACGAACTGCGTGCGACACTGGGTTTCAACTGAACCCGGCCGCCGACGAGGCGGTCTTCCATTGTTGGGAGTGTCCTCATGTCCACGTCCTATCGCGTCGCGGTGCTGGTCGGCAGCCTGCGCAAGGCCTCGTTCAACCGCAAGCTGGCGCTCGCGCTGGCGAAGCTGGCCCCGGCCGAGCTGAAACTGGAGATCGTCGAGATCGGCCAGCTGCCTTTCTATAACGAGGACGACGCGGCCGAGCCGCCGGCGGCCTGGGTCGAGTTCCGCAACACGATCAAGGGCGCCGACGCGGTGCTGTTCGTGAGCCCCGAGTACAACCGCTCGATCCCCGGCGTGCTGAAGAACGCGCTGGACGTGGGTTCGCGGCCGTACGGGCACAACGCCTTCGACGGCAAGCCCTCGGCGGTGATCACGCTGTCGCCGGGCGCGCTGGGCGGCTTCGGCGCCCATCACCACCTGCGCCAGGTGCTGGCCTGCCTGAACGCGCCGCTGCTGCCGTCGCCGGAGGTCTACCTGGGCGGCGCGGCCGAGATGTTCACCGCCGACGGCGACATCGCCAAGCCGGAGACCGAGGCCTTCCTGCGCAAGGTGATGACGGCCTTCGCGGGCTGGGTGCAGACGCTCAAGGGGTGAGGCTTGGCGGCACGGTTGTTTGTCGAGCAGCCGCTGGCGGCGGCGGGGCTCGAGGCTGAACTGGCGCTGCCGCCCGGCGCGGCGCGTCACGTGCAGGTGCTGCGGCTGCAGCCCGGGGACGAGGTCACGCTGTTCGACGGCAGCGGCGACGAGTGGACCGCGGCGGTCACGGCGATGGGACGCAGCGAGGTGCGCGTCGCGTTGAAGGCTCGCCAGCCGGTCGATCGCGAGTTGCGGCGGGCGGTGACGCTGGCGGTCGTGATGCCGGCGAACGACCGGATGGACGGCATCGTCGAGAAGGCCTGCGAGCTGGGCGCAGCGGGGATCCAGCCGCTGATGAGCGAGCGCTCGGTGCTGCGGCTGACCGGCGACCGGGCGGAAAAGAAGCGGGCGCACTGGCAGGGCGTGGCGATCGCGGCGGCGGAGCAATGCGGGCGGTCGAAGCCGCTGCAGGTCGCGGCGGTGAAGACGCTGGCGCAGTGGCTGGCCGAGTTGCCCGCCGATGCCGACGAGCAGCGCTGGCTGCTGAGCCCGGTGGCGGCGCAACCGCTGCCGGCGCTGACGTCGTTGGCGAACGACGCGGGACGCGTCGTGGTCCTGAGCGGCCCCGAAGGCGGCCTCAGCGAGGCCGAGGAGCAATCCGCCCGGTCACGCGGCTTCAGCGCCGCGAAGCTGGGTCCGCGGATCCTGCGGGCGGATACGGCGCCGTTGGCTGTCCTTGGATGGCTGGCACTGAGCGAGGCCTAGTCGTCGAATCATCACTTGCCTTTCAATCGATTCCAGGCGGCCAGCAGCGGGGTGTGATCGCGCGACATGTGCATCACATGCGTGACTTCGATGGCCCCGCCAAGGACGCGATAGAAGATGCGGTAGTTCCCGTGCGTACGGCGACGGAAACCACTTCGCTCGAAACCCTGCAACACCGGATACGACTCGCCCACGCGACCAAGGGCAATGATCTTCTCCCGCAACTCCCGGAGGAAGGAGTCCGCGCGTCGTCGGTTGCTTGTCGCGATGTACTGGTGTATCGACCGCACGTCCGCCCAGGCCTCCGGGTGGAGGCTGACCTTCATTCGCTGTCTTCGCCCGTGATCCCGAGATCGCGATAAAGGCGATCGAAGGCCTCTTCCACCGGGATGTAGTCCGAGGACGGCGTGGCCAGGCGGCGTTCCAAAAGTTCAGTGAACGCTCGACCTTTCGCCTCGCGCCAATCCCTCAATTCCTCGCTCTCGCGCAGCACCTGCGTGCGCGACGAATACTTTCCGCTCTCGATCAGATTCAGCACGACGGCCTCCAGTTCGGGTCCCAGGTCTGCGTGAATCATCTCGGCCATTCCCTCGGAAAGAAATCGCATCGTAGGGGGAGGCTGCATCCCCAACAAGGCGGCCCCCTTCCGGCGAAGTTATTCGTCGGTGTCAGCGGCCGGCTTGCGCGCGGAACCCGCGACCAGGTCGAACCTGAACAGCCGGCATTCGATCGGTCCGTTCCACATCGGGATGCGGCGCGACTCCTTGAGCCGCATCTTGCTCGGCAGCTTCATCTCCGGGCACAGCAGCCAGGCGGTCCAGCCGGCCGCGTGCTGCGTGTACGCGCGCTTCCAGTGCGCCGACAGGCGCGGGAAGAAGTCGTCGCCGGCATCGCGCTCCTCCGACAGCGCGCCGCCGTCCAGGCGCTGCGAGCCAGCCTTGCCGCGGACCTCGATCCGCTCGCCGTAGGGCGGGTTCAGCATCAGCGTGCCGGGCACGTCGTCCGGCAGCTTGGGCGCCGGGCGCTCCAACGCGTCGCCGCCGTTGAACTGGATGTACTGCGCCACGCCCGCGCGCTCGGCGTTGCGGCGCGCGAAGTCGACCATCCGGAACGACACGTCGCTGGCGAAGATCGCCACCTCCGGCGCGCGCTCCGCCGCGCGCGCCTCGTCCTTCATCGCGCGCCACGCCGGCAGCAGCGGCTGGAACGGCTTGAGCTTCTCGAAGGCGAAGCGCCGCTGGATCCCCGGCGCGATGTTGCAGGCGATCGTCGCGGCCTCGACCGGGATGGTCCCCGAGCCGCAGCAGGGATCGTGCAACGCGCCGCCCTGCTCGCGCGTGCCCTTCCAGCCCGCCGCGGCCAGCATCGCCGCCGCCAGCGTCTCCTTCAGCGGCGCGTCGCCCTTGTCCTCGCGCCAGCCGCGCTTGAACAGCGGCTCGCCGGAGCTGTCGACGTAGACCGTCGCCAGCTCCTCGGTCAGGTGCAGCTGCAGCGGCAGGTCCGGCCAGCGCGTGTCGACGCTGGGCCGCTCGCCGGTGCCCTCGCGCAGCACGTCGCAGACGGCGTCCTTCACCCGCAGCGTGGCGAAGTTCAGGCTGTGCAGCGGCGAACGCTGCGCCGTCGTGTCCACCCGCAGCGTCTGCCGCGGCGTGATCCAGCGCGACCAGTCCACCGTGCGCGCGATCGCGTAGATGTCGTCCTCGTGCCGGTACTCCTCGCGCGCGACCTCGATCAGCACGCGCTGCGCCAGCCGGCTGTGCAGGTTCAGCCGCATCACCGCCGCCATCGTCCCGTACAGGCCGACGCCGCCGCGGAAGGCCTTCGGGCCCTGCAGGCATTCGTCCGGGCCGAGGATCTCGCGCACCTCGTCCTCCAGCCAGTCTTCGACGCCGGCGGCGCAGGGCAGGAACAGGTGATAGGCGGAATCGGACATCGTGCGGGCTGGGTGGATCGGGCGCCGCGGCGCCCGGGGAAATCAAGGGCCGGATTGTCCCACCGCCGGCCGCATGCCCTTTCCGGCTCCGTCGCCCGCGGGGCGGGAGAGGGCTGGGGTGCGAGCGTGGCGGGACTCGTGCGTCGTCAGCGCGCCTTGCGCAGGTTGGCCGGCGCGAGCTTGAGCGCCTCGCGGTACTTGGCCACAGTGCGGCGCGCCACGGTGATGCCCTGCTCGCCGAGCATCGTCGACAGCTGGCTGTCCGACAGCGGACTGACCGGATCCTCGGCCGCGATGAACTGCTTGATCAGCGCCCGCACCGCGGTGCTCGACGCATTGCCGCCGGCCTCGGTCGACAGGCTGGAGCCGAAGAAGTACTTCAGCTCGAAGGTGCCCCACGGCGTGGCCATGTACTTGGCGGTGGTGACGCGCGAGATCGTCGACTCATGCAGGCCGAGCTCGTCGGCGATCTCGCGCAGCACCAGCGGCTTCATCGCCAGCTCGCCATGGGTGAAGAAGCCGCGCTGGCGCTCGACGATCGCCTCGCTGACGCGCTGGATCGTGTCGAAGCGCTGCTGGATGTTCTTGATGAACCAGCGCGCCTCCTGCAGCTGCCCGCCCAGCGGCGAGTTGCTGACGCCGCCGCGCGTGGCCCGCAGCGCCTGCGCGTAAAGCTCGTTGATGCGCAGCTTGGGCAGCACGTCCGGATTGATCGAGACGCGGAAGTTGCGACCCGCCTTCTGCACGATCACGTCGGGCACGACGGGCCGGTTCTCGCTGGGCGCGTAGGCGCGACCGGGCTTGGGCTCCAGGCCGGCGATCAGCGCCTGCGCCTCGCGCAGCAGCTCCTCGTCCGCGCCGGTCAGCGACATCAGCCGCCGCCAGTCGCGCTTGGCCAGCAGGTCCAGGTGGCGCCGGCAGACCACGATCGCCAGCGCCTGCTCCGGCGACCGCCCCAGCGCGCGCAACTGCAGCTCCAGGCATTCGCCGAGGTCGCGGGCGCCGACGCCGGCGGGCTCCATCGACTGCAGCCACTTCAGCGCGACCTTGAAGCGGTCCAGCAGCTCCTCGCGCTGTTCCAGGTCGGCCTCCTCGCCGAGGATCGCGGCGACCAGGTCCTCGAGCGGATCCTCGAGGTAGCCGTCGTCGTTCAGCGACTCGATCAGCGCCAGCAGCGCCGCGCGGTCCAGCGCGCTCAGGTTCATGCCGGGGATCTGCGCGCGCAGCACGTCCTGCAGCGATTCGGACGGGGCCTCGGACTCCGGGCGCTCGTCGTCGTCGCCGCCGGACGCGGCGCTGCCGCTGCCCGGCGTCTCGCGGATGCCGTCGAAGTCGTCGCCCTCGGTGCCGTTCTCCCAGTCGTCGCGCTCGGTGGTGCCGAATTCCTCGGCCCGCATCTCCTCGCCCGCCGGGGCGTCGCCGCCGGACTCGGACTCGGTCTGCGCGACGCGCTCCTCGCGTTCCTCGCGCTCGGTGATGCGCTCCTGGCTGGCGGTGGGCAGCGGCGCGTCGAATTCCTCGTCGGTCTCCAGCAGCGGATTGCTGGCCAGCATCTGCTCCACCTCCTGGTGGAGCTCCAGCGTGGACAGCTGCAGCAGACGGATGGACTGCTGCAGCTGAGGCGTCAGCGCGAGATGCTGGGACAGGCGAACCTGTAGCGTCGGCCTCATGTCGACTCCCGGCCCTTACATCTTGAAGTGTTCGCCGAGGTAGACCCTGCGCACGTCCTGATGCTCGACGATGTGCTGGGGCGTGCCTTCGGCCAGCACGGCCCCCTCGCTGATGATGTAGGCGCGGTCGCAGATGCCCAGCGTCTCGCGCACGTTGTGGTCGGTGATCAGCACGCCGATGCCACGCTGCTTCAGGAAACGGATGATCCGCTGGATCTCCAGCACCGCGATCGGGTCGACGCCGGCGAAGGGCTCGTCCAGCAGGATGAAGCGGGGTTGCGTCGCCAGCGCGCGGGCGATCTCGACGCGGCGGCGCTCGCCGCCGGACAGCGCCGGCGCCGGCGTGTCGCGCAGCTTCTCGATCGACAGCTCGTTGAGCAGCTTGTCCAGCTCCGCGTCGATGCGCGAGGACGACCAGGCCTTGCCCTTCTCGTCGAGCTGCAGCTCGAGCACGGCGCGGATGTTCTCCTCGACGTTGAGCTTGCGGAAGATCGAGGCTTCCTGCGGCAGGTAGCTCAGCCCCATCCGCGAGCGCTGATGGATCGGCAGGTTCTGCACCGGCTGGCCGTCGATCTGGATCTCGCCGGCATCGGCGCGCACCAGGCCCACGATCATGTAGAAGCTGGTCGTCTTGCCGGCGCCGTTGGGACCGAGCAGGCCGATCACCTCGCCGCTGTGCAGGTCCAGGTGGACGTCCTTGACCACCTTGCGCACGCCATACGACTTCTGCAGCCCCCAGGCCTGCAGGCGGCTCCGGGCGGCGTTCTTGCGGGCTTCGGTCATTGCGGCTGCGACTGACGCGGCGTCAGGTTGATGCTGGGGCGCAGGGGCAGCGGGGCGCTGCTGGCCGGCGGCGGCTCGCTCGCGGCGTTGCGCGGCATCAGCACGACACGGCCGCGGCCGCTCGGGTGCGGGGAGTTGGCGCCGGTCTCGACGACCAGGCGCTCGGTGCGGTTGTCGTAGTTCAGCGTGGCGCCGGACAGTGCCTGCTTGAGCTGGTCGCCCTGCATGACGCGCGCCTCGGCATTGCCGACCAGGCGGATCGTCTCGGTGCGGGTGTCGTACTCGATCTGGTCGGCGCGGCCTTCGATGCGCTCGCCCGGGGTGTCGCGGTTCTGGCGGAACTGCACCTGCTTGCCGGTCGCGCCGTTGGCGTAGGCCTGGTAGTAGCCGTCGCTCGTCTCCTGGACGTCCATGCGTTCGGCGCGCAGCTCCATCGAGCCCTTGGTCATGATCACGTTGCCGTTGAACTCGGACCGCTGCTTGACCTTGTCGATCGCGCCTTCACGGTCGAAAACCAGGTTCAGGGGCTTGGATCGGTCGTCCTTCGACGCCTGTGCCCACGGCGCGGCAAGGACCAGCGCGAGCGCGGTCGACAACAGCAGGGGGCGGCGAAGCGACATGTGGTGAATCCTGGCGGCACAAAACTTGCGAGCCATTCTAGCCATCGCTTGCGGGGGACGGAGCGTGAGCCAGCCAACTGGGGCCCCTTTGCTCCGTGTCCCCCTTTGGCACCCTGCCGGTTGCCAAATTCCTCCTAATACCTACGCAAAGCGGCCCCAGTAGGCTGGTTCAGGCCACCGCTGCGGTGTCGTGGCCCTGGTAGCCCCGTGGCACCGCGCCCAGCAGTCGCTTCGTGTACTCCTCCTTCGGGGCGGCGAGCAGCGCGCGGGCGTCGTTCTGTTCGACGACGTCGCCGTGCTGCATCACCAGCACCTCGTCGGAGATGAACTTCACCACCGCCAGGTCGTGGCTGATGAAGATGTAGCTCAGCCCGAACTCGTCCTGCAGGTCCTTGAGCAGGTTCAGCACCTGCGCCTGCACCGACACGTCCAGCGCCGACACCGCCTCGTCCAGCACCAGCACCTCCGGCTTCAGCGTCAGGCAGCGCGCGATCGCGATCCGCTGGCGCTGGCCGCCGGAGAACTCGTGCGGGTACTTGTGCAACGCCGACTCGTCCAGCCCCACCTTGCGCAGCAACGCGCTGGCCGTGGCCAGGCGCTCGCCGTGGTCCTTGCCGATGCCGTGGATCTCCATCGGCTCCAGCAGCGTCTGCGCGATCGTGAAGCGCGGGTTCAGCGACGCGTACGGGTTCTGGAACACCACCTGGATGCGGCGGCGCATCTTCTGCCAGTCCGCGCCCGACATCTTCAGCAGGTCCTTGCCCTCGAAGAGCACCTCGCCGCCGGTGGGCTCGTGCAGCCGCAGCAGCGTCAGGCCCATCGTCGTCTTGCCCGAGCCCGACTCGCCCACCACGCCCAGCGTGTGGCCCTTGCGCAGCGTGAAGTCCACGCCCTTGACGGCCTGGAACTCGGTCTTGCCGAACAGCCCGGACTTGAAGAAGAAGCTCTTCTTCAGGCCCCGCGCCTGAAGGATCACCGGCGCGTCCGGGTCCTTGGCCTTGCCCGTGCCCTGCGCGCCGCGGCCCGCGATGTGGTCGTCGATGACCATCAGCCGCGCCGGGTTCTCCGTCAGCGACGGCCGGCAGGCCAGCAAGGCCTTCGTGTACGCGTCCTGCGGCCGGTGGAAGATGTCCGCCACCGGCGCCTTCTCGCGGATCTCGCCATGGCGCATGACCACGACCTGGTCGGCGATCTCGCCCACCACGCCCAGGTCATGCGAGATGAACAGCATGCTCATCTTGTGCGTGTCCTTGAGCCGCGCCAGCAGCTCCATCACCTGGCGCTGGATCGTCACGTCCAGCGCCGTGGTCGGCTCGTCGGCGATCAGCAGCTTGGGGTTGCACGCCAGCGCCACCGCGATCATCACGCGCTGCTGCTGGCCGCCGGACATCTCGTGCGGATAGCTCTTCAGGCGCCGCTTCGGATCGGGGATGCCGACCTCGTTGAGCAGCTCCTCGGCGCGCGCCAGCGCCTGGCGCCGGCTCATGCCCAGGTGCTTGATCAGCGGCTCCATGATCTGGTCCGCGACCTGGAACACCGGGTTCAGCGAGCTCATCGGGTCCTGGAACACGCAGGCGATCTCGCGCCCGCGCACCGACTGCAACTCGCGCAGCGAGGTCTTGAGCAGGTCGCGGCCCTGGAACAGGATCGCGCCGCTGCGCTCGGCGTTGTCGGGCAGCAGGTTCAGGATGGACATCGCCGTCACGCTCTTGCCCGAGCCCGACTCGCCCACCAGCGCCACCGTGCCGTTCTCCGGGATGTCGAAGCTGACGCCCTTGACGGCCAGCTGGCGCTGCATGACGCCGCCGGTCTTGCCCATGCGGAAGGCGACCTTCAGGTCTTGAATGCTCAACAGCATGGCGACTTACTCCAGACCGCGAAGTTTCGGATCGAGCGCGTCGCGCAGCGCATCCGTGAAGAGGGCGAAGGCCGTGACGAAGATCGCCATGAAGCCGGTCACCGCCGCCAGCTGCCACCAGTAGCCCAGGATCAGCTCGCTCTGCGCCTCGGCCAGCATCGTGCCCCAGGAGACCTGGTCCACGCTCACGCCCAGGCCCAGATAGGACAGGATCACCTCGCTCTTGATGAAGCCGACGACGTGCAGCGACAGCTGCACCAGCGCCACGTGCGAGACGTTGGGCAGGATGTGCTTGAACATCCGCGAGGACTTGCTCGCGCCGATGGCCTCGGCGCTGCGCACGTACTCGCGCACCGAGTGCTTCATGAACTCGGCCCGCACCAGGCGGTAGATGCCGGTCCAGCCCGCCAGCCCCAGGATCATCACCACCGGCAGCACGCCGCGGCCGAAGACCACCGCGAAGGCGAAGATCAGCAGGATGTTGGGCATCGCCGTGAAGACGTTGTAGACCCACTCCAGCACGTCGCCGACCTTGCCGCCGTAGAAGCCCGACAGCGCGCCCAGCACCGTGCCGATGACCGTGGCCACCAGCGCGGCCAGCACGCCGACCATGATCGAGATCTCCGCGCCCTTGATCGCCTTGGCCAGCACGTCGCGGCCCAGCCGGTCGCCGCCGAAGGGCAGCGTCTCGGCGCGCGGCGCCTCGTCGGTCTTGTACTGCTTGGCCTTTTCGGCCCACTCGGCGTACTTGGGCGCCAGCGGGTCGATGTCGCTCAGGTCGACGTTGGGGCCCTTGGGCTGGGCCACCGCGCCGGCGCTTTCCGCCGGCATCGGCCCGACGAAGGTCGGCGGCGCGTTGGGCACGCCGGTCTCGCGCTGCCAGTCGCCGGCCACCAGGCCCAGGCCCGCGGCGATCACCAGCAGCAACGACAGCGCGACGACGACCATCGCGCCCATGCCGAGCCGGTCGGCCCGCAGCCGCCGCCACGACGCGGCCCACACGCCCTGCGAGCGCTTCGGCGCCACGGCCGCCGGTTGGTTGGACAACACTGCGCTCATTTGAGGACCACCCGGGGATCGACCAGCTTGTAGAGAAGATCGGTGACGAGGTTCACCACCATCGTCAGCGCCGCGATGTAGATCGCGAACGCCTGGATCACCGGATAGTCGTTGCGGTTCACCGCCAGCAGGATCTCGCGGCCCAGGCCGGGGATCGAGAAGAACACCTCCAGCAGGAACGAGCCCACGAACACGCTGGGCAGCGCCACCGAGATGTTGGTCATGATCGGGATCATCGCGTTGCGCAGCACGTGCTTGAGCAGGATCGTGCGCTCGGTCAGGCCCTTGGCCCGCGCGGTGCGCACGTACTCATGGCCGATCTCGTCGAGGAAGAAGGTGCGGTACAGCCGCGTGTACGGCGACAGCGCCACCGCCACCGCCACGAACACCGGCAGCGGCGCGTAGGTCGTCAGGTTAGTCCAGAAGCTGTCGCTCCAGCCCTGCACCGGGAACCAGCCCAGCCGGAAGGCGAAGACGTACTGGAACACGATCACGTAGACCAGCAGCGAGACCGACACCGCCACCGTCGTCACGATCATCACCGCGCGGTCGGTCAGGCTGCCTCGCATGTAGGCCACGGCCAGCGCGAACGGGATCGCCAGGATCACCTCCAGCACCAGGATCGGCAGCATCACCGTCAGCGTCGCCGGCATGCGCGTGGCGAAGAGGTTGGCCACCGACTCGTTGGTCGCCCAGCTCTTGCCCCAGTCGAAGGTCACGATCTGCTGCAGGAAGATCAGCAGCTGCTCCCACACCGGCTTGTTCAGCCCGAGCTGCTCGCGGATGGCTTCGATCTGGTCCTGGCTGGCGTTCAGGCCGCCCAGCACTTCGGCGGGATCGCCGCCAAACCATTTGAAGAGGAAGAACACCAGCAGCACGACGCCCAACAAGGTCGGGACCATCTGCCACAGGCGCCTGATGAGATAGGCCGCCATGTCCGCGGAACTCCATGCAAGCGCCGCCGTCGATGCGCGTCGAGCGCGCCTCGCGGCGACCGAAAAGACAAACCCCGGACGCTTGTGACGGCCGGGGCCTGCGGGTCGAAAAATCACGCGCGAGTCTACGTGACCGGTTGTCACCGACGCACCGGCATTTGCCCTGAATCCATCGAAGAAAACTGATGAAGGGCCTCTGTGAATCAGGCGCTTCCATCCGCAATGCGCCCCGGTCCGCGCACCCCGCGCGAGGCTCGGGGTTGTTGGCATGGCGGGCGCGGACAGCGCCCACTAGACTGGCGCGCTTTCGAATTCGAGGACGGCATCTTGATGCGACGCGGCATGGCCGGGACGGGGTCCCTGGCGCTCTTACTTTCGGCATCCCTCGCGGGCTTCGGGCCGCACGCACGGGCGGCCGACGAGGCCGCGCCGGCCGCCGCGCCCAAGGTGCTGCGCTACGCGATCCGCGTGGCCGAGACCGGCTTCGATCCGGCGCAGGTCACCGACCTGTACTCGCGCAACGTGACCTCGGCGATCTTCGACGCGCCGCTGCGCTACAGCTACCTGGGCCGTCCCTACCGGCTCGAGCCCAACGTCACCGACGGCCTGCCCGAGGTCTTCGACGACTTCAAGCGCTTCGTCTTCAAGCTCAAGCCCGGCATCTACTTCGCCGACGATCCGGCGTTCAAGGGCCAGCGCCGCGAGCTCGTCGCCGAGGACCTGGTCTACACGATCAAGCGCCATTACGACCCGAAGAACAAGAGCGGCCACCTCTACCGGCTGGAGGGCGCGAAGATCCTGGGCCTGTCCGAGGTGCGCGCCGAATCGCTCAAGGGCAAGACGCCGTTCGACTACGCGCGTCCCGTCGACGGCGTGCGCGCGCTGGACCGCTACACGGTCGAGATCCGCGTGGCCAACAGCGATCCGCGCTTCCTGCTGCATTTCGCCGATCCGATGCTGGGCCTGGTCGCGCGCGAGGTCGTCGAGGCCTACGGCGACAAGATCATGGAGCACCCGGTGGGCACCGGCGCGTGGCGCCTGGCCGAGTGGCGGCGGTCGTCGCGCATGGTGCTGGAGAAGAACCCCAACTTCCGCGAAGTCCGCTACCACGAGGAAGTCGGCCCGGACCGCCCGGCCGCGCTGGTCGAGCAGGTCAAGCGGCTGCAGGGCCGCAAGCTGCCGATGGTGGACCGCGTGGAGATCGCGGTGATCGAGGAGTCGCAGCCGCGCTGGCTGTCGTTCCTGCGCAAGGAGTTCGACTTCCTGGACGAGCTGCCCGAGGACTTCGCGCCGGTGGCGATCCCGCGCAACAAGATCGCGCCCAACCTGGCCAAGGACGGCATGCGCGCGATCCGCTACGAGCGCGCCGACATCTCCGCCTCCTACTTCAACATGGAGGACCCGGTCGTCGGCGGCTACACGCCCGAGAAGATCGCGCTGCGCCGCGCGATCGCGCTGGGCGTGGACGTCGAGCGCCAGGTGCGCCTTCCCCGCAAGGGCCAGGCGATTCCCGCGCAGGGGATCATCTCGCCGGGCGTGACCGGCTACGACAAGGCCTTCAAGACCGAGATGAGCCAGTACGACCCGGCCCGCGCCAAGGCGCTGCTGGACCTGTACGGCTACGTCGACAAGGACGGCGACGGCTGGCGCGACCTGCCCGACGGGCGTCCGCTGGTGCTCGAGTACGCGACCCAGCCCGACGGCCGCAACCGCCAGCTGGTCGAGCTGTGGCAGAAGGACATGGACGCGCTGAACGTGCGCATCAAGTTCAAGATCGCCAAGTGGCCCGAGAACCTCAAGGCCGCCAACGCCGGCAAGCTGCAGATGTGGGGCATGGGCTGGAGCGCCGACATCCCCGACGGCGAGAACTTCCTCGGCCTGGCCTACGGCGGCAGCAAGGGGCAGTCCAACAAGGCGCGCTTCGACCTGCCGGAGTTCAACGCGCTGTACCGCAAGCAGCATTCGATGGCCGACGGCCCCGAGCGCGTGGCGGTGATGCAGGACGCGCAGCGCCTGCTGACGGCTTACATGCCCTACAAGGTCGAGGTCCACCGCATCTACACCGACATCGCCCAGCCCTGGGTGATCGGCTACGACAAGAACCTCTACCAGCGCGATTTCTACTCCTACGTCGACATCGACACCGACGCGCTGGCCAAGGCCCACGTCAAGCCCAAGAACTGATCCCCGCCGACCCCCGCCGACCCATGATGACGACCCGCGCCCGAGTGCTCCCCCTGATCCTGCGCGGGGCCGTCCTCGCGTCCGCGCTGGCGCTGGCCGGCGCGCAGGCGGCCGACGCGCCCGCCTCGGCCCCGGCCTCGCATCCGGGCGCCGCCGCGCCGCAGAAGGTCCTGCGCTACGCCTTCCGCGTCGCGGAGACCGGCTTCGATCCGGCCAAGATCAGCGACCTCTACTCGCGGATGATCACGCCCCACATCTTCGAGGGCCTGTACACCTACGACCAGCTCGCGCGTCCGGCGCGGCTCAAGCCGCTGACGGCCGCGGCGCCGCCCGAGTCAGCCGACGACTACAAGCTCTGGACCGTGAAGCTGCGCCCGGGCATCCGCTTCGCCGACGATCCCGCGTTCAAGGGCAAGCCGCGCGAGCTGACCGCCGAGGACTACGTCTACGCGATCAAGCGCTTCGCCGATCCGGCGGTCGCCTCGCCGGCGTGGAGCGAGATCGAGGAGCTCGAGCTGGTCGGCCTGAACGAGTACCGCGCGCAGATCCGCAAGGCGGGCAAGCCCTTCGACTACGACAAGCCGATCGAGGGCCTGCGCGCGCTGGACCGCCTCACGCTGCAGTTCAAGACCAAGGAGACGCGGCCGCGGCTGATGGAGGTGTTCGCGCAGGGCGACCTGTACGGCGCCGTCGCGCGCGAGGTCATCGAGGCCTATCCCGGCGACTCGATGGCGCATCCGGTGGGCACCGGGCCGTTCGTGCTGAAGCAATGGCGGCGGTCCTCGCTGATCGTGCTGGAGCGCAACCCGCTGTACCGCGAGCGCTTCTACGACCAGGAGGTCGATCCCGCGCCCGGCGACGCCGAGGGCCAGGCGCTGAAGGCGCGCTTCCAGGGCCGGCGCATGCCGATGATCGATCGCGTCGAGGTCAGCATCATCGAGGAGAACCAGCCGCGCTGGCTGTCCTTCCTGAACGGCGAGTACGACTTCATCGAGCGCACGCCCGAGGACTTCATCACCCAGGCGATGCCCAACGGCAAGATCGCGCCCAACCTGGAGAAGCAGGGCAAGCACGCGTACCGGACGGTGGCGTCGGACGTGCTGTTCACCGTGTTCAACATGGAGGACCCGCTGGTGGGCGGCTACACGCCGGAGAAGATCGCGCTGCGCCGCGCGATCTCGCTGGCGATGGACGTCGACCGCGAGCTGCGCCTGGTGCGCCGCGGGCAGGCGACGCCGGCGCAGTCGCTGTACATGCCGGGCACGACCGGCTACGACGCCAGCTTCAAGAGCGACATGAGCACCTTCGATCCGGCGCGCGCCAAGGCGCTGCTGGACCTGTACGGCTACGTCGACAAGGACGGCGACGGCTGGCGCGACCGTCCCGACGGCACGCCGCTGGTGCTGGAGAGCCTGACCACGCCGGAGCAGTTCCAGCGCCAGATCGACGAGATCGTGCAGAAGAACCTGAACGCGGTCGGCCTGCGCATCGTGTTCAAGCCGGCCAAGTGGCCCGAGAACCTCAAGGCGCTGCGCGCCGGCAAGTACCAGGTGTGGTCGCTGGCGACCTCGGCCTCCAAGCCCGACGGGCAGGACTCGCTGGCGAGGATGTACAGCGGCCAGATCGGCGCGCAGAACTACGCGCGCTTCAAGCTGCCCGCCGTCGACAAGCTCTACGAGGAAGCCTCGCACCTGCCCGACGGGCCGGAGCGGATGCGGATCTTCGACGAGACCAAGCGCTACGCCTCGGCCTACATGCCCTACAAGTACCGCGGCCACCGCTTCATCACCGACATCGCCCAGCCGCAGCTGATCGGCTACCGCCGGCCGCAGTTCTGGCAGAACTGGTGGGAGTACGTGGACATCGATCCCGACGCCGCCGCGAAGTACAAGCACTAGGCCGGCCCATGCGCGCACATTTCCCTGTCCCCGTCGCCGCGCTGATCCTGGGCGCCGCGGCGCTCGCCACCGCCTTCTCCACCGTCCCGGCCTTCGCGGCGCCGCCCGCGCCGCGTCCCGGCGCCGGCGCCGAGGCCGCGAAGCCAGGCCCGGTGCCGGCCGCGCCGGAGAAGGTCCTGCGCTACGCCTTCCTGGTGGCCGAGACCGGCTTCGATCCGGCGCAGCTCAGCGACCTCTACTCGCGCATCGTCACCGCCCACATCTTCGAGTCGCTCTACAACTACGACTACCTGGCGCGGCCCTTCAAGCTCAAGCCCAACACCGCGGCGGCGATGCCGGAGGTCTCGGAGGACTTCCGCACCTGGACGATCCGGATCCGCCCCGGCATCTACTTCGCCGACGATCCCGCGTTCAAGGGCAAGCGGCGCGAGCTGACCGCCGAGGACTACGTCTACAGCCTCAAGCGCTTCTTCGATCCGGCGACCAAGGGGCCGCTGTATTCGAGCTTCAAGCAGGAAGGCATCGTCGGGCTGGAGGCGCTGCGCGCCGCCGCGTTGAAGAACAAGCGGCCCTTCGACTACGACAAGCCGGTCGAGGGCCTGCGCGCGCTGGACCGCTACACGCTCCAGTTCAAGCTGGAGGAGCCGCGGCCGCGCTTCATCTACAACCTGGCCGGCGGCGACACCTATGGCGCGGTGGCGCGCGAGGTGATCGAGGCCTACGCGGGCAAGACGATGGAGCACCCGGTGGGCACCGGGCCCTTCATGCTGGAGCGCTGGCGGCGTGGTTCGCTGATCCGGCTGGTGCGCAATCCCGGCTACCGCGACGTCGTCTACGACGCGCAGCCCACGCCCGGCGACACCGAGGGCGAGGCGCTGCTGGCGCGCTTCAAGGGCCGCAAGCTGCCGATGGTGGACGCGGTCGAGATCAGCATCATCGAGGCCGGCCAGCCGCGCTGGCTGTCGTTCCTGAACCGCGAGTTCGACCTGCTCTACCTGCTGCCCGAGGAATACGCCGACGTGGCGATCCCGCATGGGCAGCTGGCGCCCAACCTGGCCAAGCAGGGCGTGCAGATGTACCGCGTGCTGGCGAGCGACCGCACGATGTACTACTTCAACATGGAGGACGCGACCGTCGGCGGCTACACGCCGGAGAAGGTCGCGTTGCGGCGCGCGATCGGCCTGGCGACGGACATCCCCACCGAGATCGCGACGACGCGCCGTCATCAGGCGGTGCCGGCGCAGTCGGTGGTGGCGCCGATGACCTGGGGCTACGAGGCCGACTACAAGAGCGAGAACTCCGACTTCGACCTGCCGCGGGCGAAGGCGCTGCTCGATACCTACGGCTATGTCGACAAGGACGGCGACGGCTGGCGCGACAAGCCCGACGGCAGCCCGCTGGTGCTGGAGGTGGCGTCGACGCCGGACTCGCGGTCCAAGCCCTATGACGAGCTGTGGAAGCGCGACATGGACAAGCTGGGCATCCAGATCAAGATCCGGATGGCGCAGTGGCCGGAGAACCTGAAGTCCGCGCGGGCGGGGCAGCTGATGATCTGGCAGCTGGGCTTCAACAGCTCCACGCCGGATGCGCAGCTGGGGCTGGAGCTGCTGTACGGGCCGGCGTCGGGCGGGCAGAACCTGGGGCGCTTCAAGCTCGAGCGCTACGACGAGATCTACCGCCGGATGATGGTGCTGCCTGACGGGCCCGAGCGGGCCGCGCTGCTGCGCGAGGCGCAGAAGCTGCTGACCGCCTACATGCCGCAGAAGTACCGGGTGCACCGGCTGGTGACCGACCTCGCGCAGCCGTGGCTGGTCGGGTATCGGCGGCCTTACTTCAACCAGATCTTCTGGCCGTACGTCGATATCGAGACGGAGAAGCTGCCCCGACGTTGAACCAGCCGTGGAAGGCTCCCTCGCCCGCACTGCGGGAGAGGGCGGGGGGTGAGGGCCAGCGCATGCACCAACCGCCGGTCGCGCGCGTGACGGCGTGTCGGAAGAACCTGGGCTACCGTCGAGCACTCGACAAGGAGTCCCGCATGGTCCCGACGCCGCAGATCGATCACTACCGCCGCTTCCTGCGCGAGGAGCGCGGTCTCGTCTTCGAGGACTACGCCGCGCTGTGGGGCTGGTCGGTGACCGAGCTCGACGCCTTCTGGCGCAGCATCTGGGACCACTTCGACCTGCGCTCCGGGACGCCGTTCGAGCAGGCGCTCGACGAGGAGCGCATGCCCGGCGCGGTCTGGTTCCGCGGCGCGACGCTGAACATCGCGGCCCAGGCGCTGCGGCATGCCGACGCGGCCGAGGCCGCCGGCCATCCGGCGATCGTGCATGCCAACGAGGCGATGCTGGCGCGCGGCGAGCTCGGCGAGATGCGCTGGTCCGAGCTGCGGCGCCAGGTCGGCGCGCTGGCCGCGTCGTTGCATGACCTGGGCGTGCGGCGCGGCGATCGCGTCGTCGCCTACCTGCCCAACGTGCCGGCGACGGCGGTGGCCTTCCTCGCGGTGGCCAGCCTGGGCGCGGTGTGGTCCGTGTGCTCGCCCGACATGGGCCCGGTGGCGGTGCTGGACCGCTTCCGCCAGATCGAGCCCCGGGTGTTGATCGCCGCCGACGGCGTGCGCTACGCCGGCCAGGACATCGACCGCATGGGCCTGCTCGCGACCTTGCTCGACGAGCTGCCGACGGTCACGGAGGTGGTGCTGC
>NZ_JAOCCU010000056.1 GCF_029840635.1 Mitsuaria sp. GD03876
GCCGCGCAGCCGCCGCTTGAGCGCCGGCAGCCAGCCCCAGCGGTACAGCGTCGCGTGGTGCACCGGCCGCGCGTCGGCGGTCCAGCGGGTGTGCCACTCCATGACCTTGCCGTAGAACTCGATGCGGCGGATCGGACCGCCGGCGGCGGCGGCCTCGAACAGCTGCTGGAACTGCTGCTGGCGCATCAGCGTCGACGGCGACACGGCCTTGTGCGCCTCGTCGTAGGCCGTCTTCAGGATCACGATCTTGGCGCCCGACTCGATGCACAGGTCCATCGCGACGACGACCTCGTCGAACAGGTAGCGGTAGATGCGGGCGCGACCGTCGCGCGCGAAGGCCTCGAGCATCGCCCGGTAGAACTCGTACTGCGGATGCCCCGGCGCGATCGCCGTGCCCTCCTGGCCCTTCCAGCCGCTGGCCTCGAGCCGGCCGTAGTCGGTCAGCGCCGCGGCGACGTCCTCGGGCCGCGTCAGGCAGTCCATGCGCGTGGCGGTGCCGGCGGTGTCCAGCTTCTTCTGCTGCTTGCGCAGGTTCTGGCGCAGGTTCTTGCCGCGCGCTTCCCAGTAGGTCTCGAAGTCGCCCTGCAGGTCGACCCAGGCGGTGTCGATGTAGTCCTGGCCGCGCCAGCGCGCGCCGTCGGCCGCGCGCGGGTGGTACAGGCTGTCGAGCTGCGTCAGCCCCAGCGCCAGCGCCGGGAAGGGCAGCGCGCGCAGCAGGACGGCGGCCAGCGGCTCCAGCGCCTCGCCGGCCGGGCTCAGCCAGGCGCCCAGCGGCAGCTGCGAGGGCTGGAAGGTCGTCCACTGGCCGGTGCCGGCCGGCGCCACGATCGCGGCGGCGCGCGGCGCCTTCGGATCGCCGAGCAGCGCGAGCCGCTCGCGGCCGGTCCCGAAGACCGTCAGCAGCGGCGCGAGGAAGGCGCTCTCGAGGAAGGGCAGGCCGGCGACACGCGCCTGCAGCGCGTCCCACGCGGCGGCATGCGGCGCGAAGGCGGCCGCGTCGGGCAGCGGGACGAGCGTCCAGGACAGGGAGTTCGAAGTCGTCGGGGTCATGGGCGGGCCTCGGCGGTGGGCATCTGGGGGGCGCAGGCCTCGTCGAGCACGCGGGCGAGTTCGCCGGTGCGGGACTCTCGCGAGGCCGCGGCGACGGCCCGCGGCGCGGGCAGCGCGGCGCGGTCGTGGAACAGGTCGTCCAGGAAACGGTCCAGCGCGGCGGCGACGCCGGGACCGTCCTCGAGCGCCGCGCCATGCGGCAGTTCCGCGCGGCGCATCAACTGGGCGGTGTCGCCGGCGGGGTCGGCCAGCGTCAGCACCGGGCGGCGGGCGCGCAGGTATTCGTAGGCCTTGGCCGGAATCTGGTCGTTGCAGTCGTTGGACTGCAGCAGCAGCAGGCCGTCGGCGCGCAGCATCTCGGCCAGTGCGTCGGCGTAGGGCAGCGTCGGGGCCAGCTCGACCAGGTCGGCCACGCCGTGGCGCGCGGCCAGGTCGCGGACGAAATCGTCATGCGCCGTCGCGCGGAAGCGCAGCCGCAGCCGCGTGGCATCGACGCGGCCGGCGGCCTTGGCCGCGGCGAGCGCCTCGAACAGCCGCACCGGGCTGCGCCAGTCGGGATAGACGACGCCGCTGTGCAGCAGCACGCGCGGAGCGGCGGTCGCGGCCGCGTCGCGGGCGGTCGACGCCGCGGCGCGCTCGGCCTGTTGGAACGCGTCCTCGCTGTAGCCGTTCTCGATCACGCGGATGCGCTCGGCCGCGGCGGGGAACCGCTTGGCGTAGAGCCGCGCCGCGCCGGGCGTCGTGAAGGTGAAGCGCGCCGCCTGGGCGAAGACCTTGCGCTCGACCGCGGCGAAGCTGCGCCACAGCACCGGATCGGCCGGATAGCCGTCGTGGGCCATCGGGTCGCGGAAGTCGGCGACCCAGGGCAGGCCGCTCAGGCGCGACAGCCAGTAGCCGATCAGGTGCGCGGTCGGGATCGGGTAGGTGCTCCAGATCGCGTCGGGCCGGGTCTCGCGGATCAGCTTCAGCCCGGCCGGCACGGCGCCCAGCAGCCAGCTGTGCCAGCGGTCCGGCCGCGCCAGCACGCCCGGATAGCGGCCGGCGACGGCCAGGTGCCGCGCGGCGTCCAGCGCGAAGGCGCGGCGCACCGGCAGCCCGGCGGGGATCTCGCCGACGAGGTCGTCGCCGGTGTGCGCGTGCACTCGGGGATGGGCGGTCAGGATGCTCGGCGACCAGCCCAGCGCCGGCAGCTGCTGCGCGAAGCGCAACGCGCGCTGCACGCCGCTGGTCCCCGCCATCGGCGGGAACTGGAAGGAGACCATGAGCACGCGCCGCATCGCCGGGCCTCAGCGCGCGGGCGCGATATAGAGCCGCTCGACCTGCTCGACGATGCGGCGCAGGTCGGCGTCGGTCAGGTCCTGGTGGCAGGCCAGCTGCAGCACGTGGTGCGACCAGGCCTTGCCGGCGTCGCCGGGCAGCGCCGGCACGCCGGGCCACAGCCGGTCCCAACGCGACACCGGCACGCCGAGCTTGCGCATCTCCAGGTAGCCCGGATCGGGCGAGCGCACCCACAGCGGGAACACGTAGGGTGCGCAGTCCGCCGGCAGCGCCGGCAGCAGCGCGTGCACGCCGGGCCGGTCGGCGAAGGCCTCGGTGAAGAAGGCGTAGTTGCGGCGGCGCGCCTCGACGATGCGCCGGCGCGGCACCCGCGTCGAGATCCAGCCGCTGGCGCGCGTCAGCGCGCGATGCGACAGCGGCAGGTCGATCAGCGCCATGTTGGCGTCGATCTCCTCGGCCTCGTCGAGCTCGCCATGGCGGCTGGGCGCGGCGCCCGGCCCCGGCGCGCCGCCGCGCAGCAGCGAGCGCAGCGCGCTCTTGAGCGTGAAGGCGCCGCGGATCAGGCCGTTGAGCCCGGTCAGCCGATCGTGGCTGGCGCCCATGTGCAGGATGTCGGAGGCGGCCTTGACCTGCTCGATCGCCGAGGCCGGCGTCAGCGCCGGCAGCGTCAGGCCGGCGCGGTTCAGCGCGAGGATGCCGCCCTCGGGCGTCGGGAAGAACTTGGTCAGGCTGGCGATGGAGACGTCGCCCCAGGAGCCGATCGCCCGCGCGCCGGCGCGGCCGAACATCGCGTGGGCGCAGTCCTCGATCAGCGCGATGCCGCGCGCGTCGCACCAGGCGCGCGCCTCGTCCATCGGCTGCGGCAGGCCGAAGTAGTGCGGCACCAGCAGCGCCTTGGTGTGCGCCGGCGCGTGCGCCGAGAGCCAGTCCAGCCGCGGCGCGCCGCGCTCGTCGATCGGATAGAAGACCGCGTCGGCGCCCAGCGTCTTCACCGGCGAGACCATCGTCGGGCAGTGGTAGGTCGGCAGCAGCACGACATCGTCCGGGCCGACGGCCAGGCATTCCAGCGCCAGCAGGATCGCGGCCCGGCCGCTGGTGGTCAGCACGTGGCGCGGGTGCGCCAGCAGCGTCGGCACCGCCGCCTCCAGCGGACCGGAGAAGGTGTTCCAGCCGACGACGGGCAGCCGCGGCGCGGGCAGGCGGGAGGCGCTCACGGCTGGCGGGGGGCGGACGCCGGAGGGGCGGCGGTCGCGGGGGCCGAGGAGGAGGCAGCAGGGGCGGCAGGGGCGGCGGAGGCGGGCGTGGCCGGCGCGGCGGGAGCCGACGCGCCGCTGGCCGCGGCCGATGCCGCCTGGGCGGCCTCGGCGGCGCCGGGCTGGGAGGCGGCCTCGTCCTCGGGCGTCCAGCGCTTGGCGGCGATCAGCCGCTGCTTGAGCGCGGGCTGCGTCATGCCGGCGGCATAGGCCTTGCGCGCGTACTCGACCGCGGTGGCCGTGTCGTCCAGGTCCAGGGCGACCATGCCCAGGTTGTACTGGCTGAACGGATTGGTCGGCGCCAGCGCCTTGGCTTCCTTGAGCTGCTCGCGGGCGGCGTCCATCCGGTTCGTGTCCTTCAGGTACACGGTGAAGATCAGGCGCACGACGATGTCGTCGGGCCGGAAGCGGATCGCGCGGTTGAAGTAGCAGGGCACCGAGTAGCGGGCCTCCGGCGCCTTGTCGGAGCGGCTGCGCGCGGCCAGCTTGATCATCGCGACCAGCGCGCGGTGGTGGTTCGGGAAGGCGCGCAGCGTGTAGTCGAACTCGCGTCCCGGCGTGCCGGCGGCGCAATAGACCATCGCCTCGCAGGTCTCCAGGAAGTGCGCGCTCTCGACCAGGAACAGGTTGGAGCTGGTGCCCGTGTGCGGGTCCTTCTCCGGCGCGTCCTTGTAGTCGCGGTAGTCGTAGGGACCGAAGTTGTTCTCCAGCGGGCCGCAGCCGCCGGCGGTCTGCGCGATGGCCAGCGTGGCGCTCAGCGCGCACAGGCCCAGCAGCGCGGCGCGGGCCGCGCGCAGCAGCGGGCGGGGCAGCCGCGCGAGGCGGGCGAAGCGTCGAGGCATCGGTCGGGTCGTCGTCATGGGCGGGCTCCGTCAGGCCGGCAGCGCGTCGCGGACGAAGCCGGCGGTCAGCCGCTCCACCTGCGCGCGCCAGTCGGCGGTCGAGAAGGTGTGGTCCGCGTCGGCGAGGTCCTCGCGGCGCAGCCC
The DNA here is from genome assembly GCF_029840635.1 of Mitsuaria sp. GD03876. Taxonomy (GTDB): domain Bacteria; phylum Pseudomonadota; class Gammaproteobacteria; order Burkholderiales; family Burkholderiaceae_C; genus Roseateles. Next base: position 4,568 of record NZ_JAOCCU010000056.1, read on the forward strand.
CGGGCGGGCCAGCAGGCCGTGCCAGGCGGGGCCGCCGTCGCGGCAGCGGTCCAGGAATTCCTTGGCGACGTAATCGTCGCCGGACAGGATCAGCAGCACCGGGCCGCCGAAGGCGCGCAGCCCGTCGGCCATCTGCTCGGTGTAGTGGCGGGTGTCGGCCGCGCCCGGCGCGCCGGCGGCGGCGGAGGGCGCGGCGGCGCGGCTCTGCGCCAGCTTGCCCAGCAGTTCGCGCACCGCGCCCAGCCCGACGCGGCCGCTGAGCAGCTTGCGCCAGAAGGCCGGCTGGCGCAGCCGGTCCAGGTAGTAGTGCTTGACCTGCGTGCGGGCGAGGCTGGCCTCGGTCCGCACCCAGGGGTTGGCCAGGCAGAGCCCGGCGACGCGCGGGTCGCGGCGGCGGTGGACGTACAGCAGCGCCGCCGACGCGGCGTCGCACAGACCCCAGAGCACCACGCGCCGCAGCGCCGGGCGCTCGCGCTGCCAGGCGTCGATCGCGGCGGCGATGTCGGCGTCCAGCGTGTCGAAGGACCGTTGGTCGCCGCCGGCGTCGCCCAGGCCGCGATGGTCCAGGCGCAGGCAGGGCACGCCGGCGCCGGCCAGCGCGCGCCCCAGCAGCGTGAACTGGCGGTGGCTGCCGACGCGGTACTGCGGGCCGCCGACGAGCAGCAGCACGCCGGTGTCGGCGTCGCGGACGGATTCGACGTCGGTGATGTCGGCGGCGTCCGTGGGCGTCGCCGGCCGGACCGGCTCGCTCAGCAGGCCGACGAGCGCATGCCCTTCGCAATCGATGCCCAGGACACGATCGCGGTGGGCGGGGGCGGTCGACGCGCTCATGCGGGGACCGCCTCGGCGGGCCGGTGGGCGAAGTCCTCGCCGGCGTTCAGGGCGGCGAGGCTGGCCTCGATCAGGCGGGGGGCTTCCTCGATCTCGGTGGCGGCCCAGAAGGACGGGCCCTGGCAGACGGCCGCGCGCACCTGGGCGCCCTGCGCGGTCCAGGCGTCGACGGCCATCGAGGCCGCGGGCGTCAGCGTCGCGCCCTCGCGCGGGGACAGCTCCAGCCACGCGACGCGCGTCACGCGGGGCATCGGCTTGAGCTGCGCGGCCTCCAGGCCGTCGGCGAGGGCGGGCGCGAGCAGGTAGCCGGCGATCTCGACCGGCTCGCCGCGGGCCAGCTGGTCGCGCATCGCCTGGACGGCGCCCTTGGCCTGGCCGCCGATCAGGTCGGCCGCCACGCGCAGCCGCATGAACTGCTGCAGCTGCAGCTTGCCGCCGGTCACCGGCTGCCACAGCAGCAGGGAGATCGCGCGGCCGGGCAGGGCGTCGACGACGGCCGGCGCCAGCAGCGCGCCGGCGCGCAGGCCCCAGAGCCACAGCGGCGGCCTGGCGCCGTCGGCGCCGGGCTGGGCGCGCTCGTCGAGCCAGGCGGCCGCGAGGCGGACGTCGTCGAGCCAGTCCCGCCAGGTCGCGTCGCCGAAGTCGCCGCTGCTGTCGCCGCAGCCCAGCAGGTCGATCGTCAGCACCTCGAAGCCGGCGGCGGCGAAGGCGCGCGCGGCCAGGGCGGTCATGCGGCGGGACTTGTTCATCTCCTCCGCGAACGGCGGCAGGAGCAGGAGCTGGCCGCGCGGGACGGCGCCGGCGGCCGGGTGGTGGACGCACAGCCGCTGGCCGCGGGCGCCGGCGTCCAGGAAGAACGGCGTGGAGGCGGCGGCCATGGCGACGGGGCGCGGCGGCGCTGGCCGCTCAGGCGGCGAGCTTGCCGTTCACGAAGTCCAGCAGGGCGCCCACCGTGGCGAAGGTGGCGCCGTCGATCTCGTCGTCGTCGACGACGATGCCGAACTGTTCCTCGAGCGCGGTGATCAGGCTGACGACCGCCATGGAGTCGAGCTCCGGGATCGCGCCCAGCAGCGCGGTGTCGACGGTGAAGTCCTTGGCGCGGCCTTCCAGGCTCAGGACGTCGTCGAGGATGGCGAGCAGGTGTTGTTGGGTGTTCATGATCGGGGCGGATCTTAACTGTGGCCCTCTGGGAGAACCCCTGGGGCGCCCCCCCATCCCAAGGGGATCGAGGGTCGTTCGTGAGGGATTGCCGCGGGGGCGCGTGAGATACTTTTTTCGCCACCGTACAGTGACGACACCGTGACCGCATCCGCCACCGACAGCCACCTGCTTCCGCACCTGATCTGGCACAGCGCCGAGCGCGATCCGGCGGCGCCGGCGCTGCGCGACGGCGCGCGCGCGATGGACTACGCCGAGCTCGCCGGCCAGGTCCGCGCGCTGGCCCACGGCCTGCTGTCGCTGGGCCTGCAGCGCGCCGAGCGCGTGGGCATCTACCTGGACAAGCGGCTGGAGACGGTCGTGGCCAGCTTCGCCGCCCCGGCCGCGGGCGGCGTCTTCGTCCCCATCAACCCGATCCTCAAGGCCGAGCAGGTCGGCTTCATCGTGCGCGACTGCGAGGTCCGCGTGCTGGTGACCTCGCGCGACCGGCTCGCCGCGCTGCGGCCGGTGCTGGCGCAATGCCCGTCGGTGCGGCATGTGGTGCTGGTGGACCCGGCGCCCGACGCGGCGCCGGACGGCTGGCACCGCTACAGCGACCTGCTCGACGCCCCGGCCCGCGCGGGCCATCGCGTCATCGACACCGACATGCTGGCGATCCTGTACACCTCGGGCTCGACCGGCCGGCCCAAGGGCGTCGTGCTGTCGCACCGCAACATGGTGGCCGGCGCCAAGAGCGTCGCCAGCTACCTGGGCAACCGGCCCTCGGACCGGCTGCTGGCGGCGCTGCCGCTGTCCTTCGACGCCGGCTTCAGCCAGTTGACGACGGCCTTCCACGCCGGCGCGTCGGTGACGCTGCTGAACTACCTGATGCCGCGCGACGTGCTCAAGGCGATGGAGCGCGACCGGATCACTGGCCTGACGGCCGTGCCGCCGCTGTACATCCAGCTGGCGCAGCTGGAGTGGCCGGCGGCGATCGACGCGGAGTTGCGCTACTTCGCCAACACCGGCGGGCGCATGCCGCGCGAGACGCTGAACCTGCTGCGCCAGCGCGCGCCGTCCGCGCAACCCTTCCTGATGTACGGCCTGACCGAGGCCTTCCGCTCGACCTACCTGCCGCCCGAGGAGGTCGACCGCCGGCCCGACTCGATCGGCCAGGCGATCCCCAATGCCGAGATCCTGGTGCTGCGCGAGGACGGCACGCCCTGCGACGTCGACGAGCCCGGCGAGCTGGTGCACCGCGGCGCGCTGGTCGGCATGGGCTACTGGAACGATGCCGAGAAGACGGCCGAGCGCTACAAGCTGCTGCCCGCCGGCGCGGCCGGCCGCGAAGCCGGGCTGCAGCTGCCCGAGTACGCGGTCTTCTCCGGCGACAACGTGCGCCGCGACGCCGAGGGTTTCCTGTACTTCATCGGCCGGCGCGACGAGATGATCAAGACCTCGGGCTACCGGGTCAGCCCGACCGAGGTCGAGGAGATCCTGTACGCGACGCAACTGGTGGGCGAGTGCGTTGCCTTCGGCGTCGACCACGCGACGCTGGGGCAGGCGATCCAGGTGATCGCGACGCCGCCGGCGGGCGCCCAGGCGCTGGACGCCGCGGCGCTGCTGGCCGCGTGCAAGGCGCGCATGCCGGCCTACATGATTCCCGCGGGCATCGAGTCGCAGGCCGGCCCGCTGCCCCGCAACCCCAACGGCAAGATCGACCGCAAGCTGCTGAGCACCGACTGGGTGGCGCGGCAGGACGCCCATTGACCGGCGCGCGACCCGCGCCGCATTCCGCACCGTGAGCACCGACGACCAGCCCTCCGCCGCGCCCGCCAAGGCCGCCCCCCAACACGTGCCGATGGACCAGTTCGCCGCGCGCGACGGCGTGCTGCTGATCGGCGGCCAGCCGCTGACGAGGCTCGCGGACCGGATCGGCCGCACGCCGTTCTACGCCTACGACCGCGCGCTGCTGACGCGCCGGGTCGAGGCGCTGCGCGCCGCGATGCCCGCGAAGCTCGAGCTGCACTTCGCGATGAAGGCCAACCCGATGCCGGCGCTGGTGGGCCACCTGGCCACGCTGGTGGACGGCATCGACGTGGCCTCGGCCGGCGAGCTGCAGGTGGCGCTGGACGCCGGCGCCGATCCGCGCGAGATCAGCTTCGCCGGTCCCGGCAAGAGCGCGCTGGAACTGAAGCAGGCGCTGGCCGCCGGCATCCTGATCAACCTCGAGTCCTTCCGCGAGGTCGAGCTGCTGCGCGCGCTGTGCGCCGAGACCGGCTACGCGGCGCGGGTCGCCGTGCGCGTCAACCCGGACTTCGAGCTCAAGTCCTCCGGCATGAAGATGGGCGGCGGGCCCAAGCAGTTCGGCGTCGACGCCGAGCAGGTGCCCGAGCTGCTGGCCCGCATCGGCGAGGCCGGCCTCGGCTTCGAGGGCTTCCACCTGTTCGCCGGCTCGCAGAACCTGAAGCCCGAGGCGATCGTCGAGGCGCAGCTCAAGAGCTTCGAGCTGGCGCTGCGGCTCGCCAAGGACGCGCCGGCGCCGGTGAAGGTGCTCAACCTCGGCGGCGGCTTCGGCATCCCGTACTTCCCGGGCGAGCAGCGCCTGGACCTGGCGCCGATCGGCGCCAACCTCGCCGCGCTGATCGAGCGTGCCGCGGTCGAGCTGCCGCAGGCGAAGCTGGTCGTCGAACTGGGCCGCTACCTGGTCGGCGAGGCCGGCGTCTACGTCTGCCGCGTGGTCGACCGCAAGGTCTCGCGCGGCCAGGTCTTCCTGGTCACCGACGGCGGGCTGCACCACCACCTGGCGGCCTCAGGCAACTTCGGCCAGGTCATCCGCAAGAACTACCCGGTGGCGATCGGCAACCGCGTCGGCGAGGCCGCCGAAGCCGGCGTGTCCGTCGTGGGCCCGCTGTGCACGCCGCTGGACCTGCTGGGCGAGCGCATGAGCCTGGCCCGCGCGGAGCCCGGCGACCTGGTGGTCGTGTTCCAGTCCGGCGCCTACGGCATCACGGCGAGCCCGCAGGGCTTCCTGAGCCATCCGGGTGCCGCGGAGGTCCTGGTGTGACCACCGGCGCGCGCCTGGCGCAGCTCGATGCCCTGCGCGGCATCGCGGCGCTGGCGGTGGTGCTGTTCCATTACACGACCCGCTACGGCCAGCTCTACGGCCATGTCGAGGCGCCCTGGATCTCGTTCCCGCACGGCTACCTCGGGGTCAACCTGTTCTTCATGATCAGCGGCTTCGTCATCTTCATGACGCTGGAGCGCACCGCGCGGCCGATGGACTTCGTCGTCTCGCGCTTCAGCCGGCTGTATCCGGCCTACTGGGGCGCGCTGGTGCTGACCTTCGCGCTGACGCACGCGATCGGCCTGCCCGGCAAGACCGTCGGCTGGGACGTGCTGCTGGTCAACACGACGATGGTGCAGGGCTTCTTCGGCGTCGCGCACGTGGACGGCGTGTACTGGACGCTGGAGGTCGAGCTGCTGTTCTACGCCTGGGCGCTGCTGAGCTTCCGCCTCGGCGGCGCGACCGGGTTGTGGCGCTTCCTGGTGGGCGCGATGGCGCTGCGGCTGGTCTACGCCGGCATGCAGGCCGGCTTCGGCATCGACCTGCCGTGGCTCGGCCAGCGCTGGCTGCTGCTGCCCTACATCTGCTGGTTCGCGCTGGGCGTGTCGATCTACCGGCTCGCCCGCGACGAGGCCGCCTCGCTGCGCGACGGCGCGCTGGCCGTGGCGGCGATCGCGGTGATGGGCATCGTCGACGGCTGGCACTGGGCGGCGCTGGCCACGGTGTTCTTCGCGGTGCTGTACGGCGCCGCGCGCGGACGCTGGACCTGGCTGGAGCACCCGGTCCTGCTGTGGCTGGGCACGATCTCGTACACGCTGTACCTGCTGCACGAGAACATCGGCTGGGCGGTGCTGCGCCGCCTGGAGGCCTGGGGCGTGGAGGTCCATGTCGCGATCGCGCTGGCGATGGCGTTGTCGGCGGCGCTGGCGCACGGCCTGACCAAGCTGGTCGAGCAGCCGGCGATGCGCTGGATCCGCGACCGCTACCGCGCGCGTCAGCCGCGGCCCGAGGCGGCGGCGGCCCAAGGCTGATCCGGCGAGCGACCGGGCGCGCCTTCGCCCGTGACGCCCGCCGGCGCGCGCACAATGCGCGCTCCCCGGCCCCTTGACCCCACGACCCGCGCATGAGCGAAGCACACAAGCCCTCCTGGATCCCCTTGGCGATCGGCGCCGTGGCGCTGCTGTCCTGCGCCGGCATGATCGCCGCCGGCGTGGCGATGCTGCGCGAGTCGACCGGCAAGACACCCGCGGACGACCTGGCGCGGCGCCTCGCGGCAATCCACGACATGCCGGTGACCGCGCCCGACTGCGGCGCGGCCTTCGGCAACGAGCAGCCGGTCGTCGTGATGGTGCTGGGCCAGTCGAACGCGGCCAATCATGCCGACCCGATCCCGCCGTCCGCCGCGCCGGTGCCGCCGATGCCGGTGCTGCACCTGGGCGGTTGCGGGATGGCCGGCGCGCCGGTGCCCGGCGGCACCGGCACCGGCGGCAGCCTGTGGCCGGCGGTCCACCAGGCGCTGGGCGGCCGCTGGCAGGGACATCCGATCGTCTGGAGCGTGATCGCGGTGGAGGGCAGCTCGATCGCGGAATGGACCGCGCCGGACAGCGCGCTGCGCGGCTACTGGCAGCAGCAGGTCGATCGCATCAAGGGCACGCGGTGGCCGGTGGCGGCGGTGCTGTGGCAGCAGGGCGAGGCCGACGCGCGGGACCGCACCGCGATGGCGGACTACCGCGACGCGCTGGCCGCGCTGCGGGCCGGGATCGCCGCGCGCGGCGTCGACGCGCCGTGGTGGATCGCGCGTTCCACCTACTGCCCGCCGCACGACGGCGGCCAGGTGCGCGAGGCGGTGCGGGAGCTGCTGGTGATCCCGGGCAGCGGCTTCCGCGAAGGGCCCGACACCGACGCGCTGAGCCTGCCGATGCGCAATGGCTGCCACTTCACCGTCGACGGCACCGCGCGCGCCGCGGCGCTGTGGGCCCAGGCGCTCAAGCCGGCGGCAGGGAAGAACGACTGAACCCGCGCGGCCGCTCGATGGCGGGCGGCTGGACGGCAGGAGCCCGGACGGAAGACGGCCGGGCGAGAACGAGACGACGACGATGACGACGAGCCCCGGTCGACGGGGCCATGACGAGGGAGCGACGATGAACAAGGGATGGATGAGCGCCCGGGCGCTGGGCGCCGCGTTGGCGGCGGGACTGGCGCTGAGCGCGGCGCCGGCGGCGCGGGCCGCGTGCGAGTTGAAGACCTTCGAGATCCCGGTGCGCATGGTCGGCGCGCGGCCGGTGGCGACGCTGACGCTCAATGGCGTCGAGGTGCCGATGCTGGTGGACTCCGGCGCCTTCTACAGCATGCTGGCGCCGTCCACGGCGGAGCAGCTCCAACTGCCCAAGCTCAACCTGCCCGACGGGCTGCGGCTGGTCGGCTACACCGGCCGCATCGAGGCCTACCGGACGCGGGTCGACAAGGTCGGGCTGCTCGGCGGCACGCTGTCCAAGCTGGAGTTCATCGTCGGCGGCAACGAGATCGGCGGCGGGATCATGGGCGTGCTGGGCCGCAACATCCTGTCGGCCGGCGACACCGAGTACGACCTGGCGCACGGCGTGGTGCGGTTGATGTTCCCCAAGGGCGACTGCGCCAAGGTGGACATGGCGTACTGGGCGCCGAAAGAGGCGCCGGTCGTCGTCGTGCCGCTGGAGACCGACGGGCTCAACGAGAACCACCAGGTGCGGGTGCGCGCGCGGGTCAACGGCACCGGCCTGTTCGCGCTGATGGACACCGGCGCGCCGAAGACCTCGCTGACGCTGGGCGCCGCGTTGCGCGTCGGCCTGAAGAAGGACGACCTGACCGAGCTTGGCCGCACCGGCGGCGCGGGACAGGGCCAGGTCAGGGCCTGGACCGGCCGCTTCGCGAGCTTCGAGCTCGGCGGCGAGCGCGTCGGCAACAACGTGTTCCAGGTCGACGACACGACCGCGTTCGACGACGACATGCTGCTGGGCCTGGACTACTTCCTGTCGCACCGGATCCTGGTGTCGCGGACGCAGCGGCAGGTCTACATCACCTGGAACGGCGGCGCGGTCTTCGCGCAGGGGACGGACCGCGCCGGGACCTACGACACGCGGCTGGCGGTCGTGCCCAAGGGGCCGGCGGACGACGATGCCGACGGGCTCGCGCGGCGCGGCGCGGCGGCGCTGGCCGCGGGCGACACGACGCGCGCGCTCGCGGACCTGGACCGCGCGATCGCGTTGGCGCCGACGGTGGCGGGGCACTTCCTGGTGCGCGCGCGCATCCACCTGGAGAAGGACGACGCGGGCCGCGCGCTCGCCGACCTGGACCAGGCGCTGGCGCTGGACCCCGCGCTGGCCGATGCCCGCATCGCGCGCGCGGCGGCGCGGCTGCGGGCCGGGAACGGGGAACAGGCGTCGGCGGACCTGGCGCGGCTGGACGCGGACCTGCCGCCGTCCTCGCACCTGCGCGCCCGCATGGCGCGGGTCTACCTGGGGCTGGCGCGCGAGCCGGAGGCGCTGCGGCAATGGACGCTGTGGATCGACACGCATCCGAAGGACGCCGGACTGGCCAGCGCGCTCAACGAGCGCTGCTGGCTGCGCACGCGTCGGGGCGAGGACCTGGCGCGCGCGCTCGAGGACTGCCGCGCGGCGGTCGACAAGGACGGCGATTCGGCCGAGTACCGCGACAGCCTGGGTTGGACCTACCTGCGCCTGAACGACGCCGCGCGCGCCCGGCGCGCCTTCGACCAGGCGCTGGAGCGCAAGGCGCTGGCATGGTCGCTGTACGGGCGCGGCCTGGCGCTGCGGCGGCTGGACGACGCGCGTCAGGCCGAGCGCGACCTCGAGGCCGCGCGGCGGCTCACGCCCGACATCGACGAGGCGGTCCGGGCGATGGGCTTCGAGGCCTTGCTCGTGAAGGCGCCGTGAGCCAGTCCGCAAGCGGCCGTCAGGACCCGGGCGCCACGCGCCACGGCGTGTCGCGCTTCCCCTGAAATTCCCTCCACGGAGGGGAGCGGGAACGCCGCCGGACGGCGTATCGTCCCGGGTCGCGACGGGTGTCCGAGGCCCGTGCGGAACCGCCCGGGGAGGGACGATTGAACGCTTGCCGATTCGCGCCGCTGATGGCGCTGACCCTGGCCGCCACGGCCATGACGACCGCCTTCGCCGCGCCGGATCCGGCGCCTGACCGCTGCCAGGTCGAGACGATGGCGATCCCGGTCCGGTTGGTCGAGTCGCGGCCGGTGGCCACGGTCAAGATCAACGGCGTGCCGGTGCCCCTGCTGGTGGACAGCGGCGCGTTCTACAGCTTCCTGAGCGAGGCCAGCGCGCGGCAACTGGACCTGCGGTTGCGGCCGGCGCCGTCCAACCTGCGCGTCTACGGCATCACCGGCGCGGTGCAGGCGCTCAAGGTCACGACGGTCAAGAGCGTGACGATCGAGCAGGCGGAGATCCCGGGCGTCGAGTTCCTGGTCGGCGGCAACGAGATCAACGCCGGGATCATGGGCGTGCTGGGGCGCAACTTCCTGTCGATCGCGGACACCGAGTACGACCTGGCCCACGGCATGGTGCGCCTGGTGTTCCCAAAGGGGGATTGCGCCAGGACGTCTCTGGCCTACTGGGCGGGCGAGGCGCCGGTGATCGAGGCGCCGCTGATCCAGATCAGCCGCAACGACCGCGCGGTGCGCGTGCCGGTGCAGGTCAACGGACAGAAGGTCGAGGCGCTGATGGACACCGGCGCGCCGACGACCTCGCTGATGATCCGCTCGGCGCGCAAGGCGGGCATCGCGGAAGCGGACATGAAGCTCGCGGGCCGCACCGGCGGCGCGGGCACCGACTTCGCGCGCGAGTGGACGGCCAACGTGGACCTGTTCGAGCTCGGCGGCGAGAAGGTGCGCAACAACCGGATGCGGGTGACCGACGTCAGCGACAACGACTACGGCATGTTGCTGGGGCTGGACTATTTCCTGTCGCACCGGGTCTACGTGTCGCGGCTGCAGGGCAAGGTCTACGCGACCTGGAACGGCGGGCCGATCTTCGCCAAGGGGCGCCAGCCGGGGGACGACTACGACCAGAAGTACGCGGCCAAGGCCGAGGAGATCGCGGCGGACGACGCCGACGGCTTCGCGCGCCGGGGCAATGCGTCGCTGGTGGCGAACGAGCCCGCGAAGGCGCTGGAGGATCTCGACAAGGCGATCGCGCTGGCGCCGACGGTGGCGGCGTACTTCGATTCCCGCGCGCGGGTGAGACAGGCGCTGAAGCAGCCCAAGGAGGCGCTGGCCGACCTGGACGAGGCGCTGCGGCTGGATCCGGCGCTGGCGGAAGCGCGCTTGCGGCGCGCGTCCTTGCGCGGCGCGGGCGGTGACCGCGAGGGCGCCGTGGCGGACCTGGCGGCGCTGGACGAGGCGCTGCCGCCGGGCTCCAACCTGCGCTCGCAGCTGGCGGTGCTGCACGCGCGGCGGAACGAGGCGCCGCAGGCGCTCAAGCAATTCGATCTCTGGATCAAGAGCCACCCGCGCGACCTGCGCCTGGCGTCGATGCATGCGGAGCGCTGCTGGATGCGCACGCGGATGAACCTGGAGATCGAGCGGGCGATCGACGACTGCAAGGAGGCGGTGGACCTGGACGACGGTGAGGCGACCTACCGGTCCTTCCTCGGCTGGACCTGGCTGCGGCAGGGCGACGCGTCGCGCGCGAGGAAGGCCTTCGACCAGTCGATCGAGCATAAGCGCCTGCCGTGGGCGCTGTACGGGCGCGGGCTGGCGCTGCTGAAGCTGGGCGACGCGGACAAGGGGCGCGAGGACCTGGCGGCCGCCCGCAAGCTGCTGCCGGCGATCGACGACAACGCCAGGAAGGCGGGGTTCGAGGCGTTGATTCCCGCGGGGGTGGGAGCGACGGCGCAGTGACGGCGGTCCGGGTGGCCGTGCGCGGCGGCGCTCAGCGCTCGAATGTCTCGAGGAAGCGCCTGGCCTCGACCTCGACGATCTCGTGCATGCCGTCGACCTTGGCCACCAAGGGGGCCAGGTCGTTCAGCGTCGCCAGGACGATCTTGGCCAGTTCGATGATCCGGGCGTCGATTTGTGCGCGGGTCATGTCGCAGGACCGGCCAAACTCGAGCAACCCCAGGCGCGATGCGAAGAAGCTCTTGTTGCCGTCCAGGTTGAGCGCCAGGTTGTCCTCGCGGATGTAGACGCGGGTGCAGACGATGTCGTAAGCGGGCGCCATGCCGACTTCGCCGGAGATGCGGTCGTACAGCACGCCGAAGTTCTTCAGATGTGCATCGCCGTTGCCCAGGATGCAGGACAACACGACCATGTCGAAAAGCTGCCGGGTCGCCTGCTTCGCCAGTCGCGGAGAGCAATACAGATTCAGCACGCGCCGGATCAGCTCGTAGGACCCCCGGTACTTCTGGTCCGGCAACGCTCCGGTGAGGGACAGGATGTCCTCGAAGCCCAGCACCCGGCCGTCGGGCGGCCGATCGAAGCGGCGCATGATGAAGAGTTCGCCGTCGTCCGAGAGGAAGAACTCGGGGACCGGGACGCCAGCCCGGCGGACGGCCGTCATGCAGACGAACTCGTTGATCGACAGGCCGGGGAACTCGTCGAGTCCCGACTTGACGATCAGGTCGGACGTGGGGAGGGCGGCCTTGAACTCGGGCGTCATGCCGCCGCGTTCGGGCACCAGCACTTTCGGTTGCACGCCACTGACGCCGCTGCGCAGCAGGTAGTCCTCGACCAGGCGCGCGAACAGTTCTCGCGTGCCGCGGGCCGCGAGCAGGTCGGCCAACCGCTCGCCTTCGCCGGGAACGGTCGGCGGCTGGCTCGCTTGTCCGTCCAGCGCGTAGCGCAGGCGCCCGATCGGCGCTTGCGAGCCGATGACGCTCAGCAGCAGCAGCGGATCGAGTCCGCTTGTCTTCGCGAGTCGATGGCGCAGTTGCTCGAGGACGAAACCCTCGGGCAGGTTCATGTGGAAGATCGGATGGAGCGTGGCCTGTTCGTAGGGGCGGGCGCGCGGCGGCATCGTCAGCGCCGGCGCGTGATCGGCGGTCGCGTCGGGTGCGAACGTGAACAGGTAGTCGCCCTCCCGGCGGAGGTGGCCGCACAGGCCCTCCGGCGCATGCACGGAGAGCTGGTGCGGCGTCTTGCGCGAGGCCTCAGGCAAGGTCGTCACTCAACAGCTCCCGGATTTCGTCCAAGGTCGGCCGCTGTTGCGGCACCACGCGCATTTCGCCTCCCATGGCCGCCGCCACGCGGGCATAGGCGGAGACGGCCACGCCGGGCTTGCCGGCTTCTATCTGCACGACCTTGAGCCGTGGCACGCCCGCCAATTCCGCCAGGGCGGACTGGCTGTACCCGCGTTCCAAGCGCATCGCCTTCAGCGACTGCGCCAAATGAAGCAGCCCAGTTTCGAAATCGGCCATGTATCGAATTCGATGCTTTTAAGCGAATAAGTATGGTATTCGATACATTCAAAGTCAAGCGAGAAGTTGCCGAAGCCGGCATACTCGCGCCCGTCGAAAAAGGTGGACCGGCGTGGTGAGCCCCGGTCAGCGACGCCGTCCGATGCCAATCGGGCCCGTCGCCAAATTCCATCCCCGGTTGCGCCGGGGCCGCGGACCACGACAAGAAGGCGGACGTGCGTCGTCTTCTCGTCGGGTCATGGAGGAAGACCGCATCGGCCGGGCCCGCGCTCGCGCCGCGTTCGTCGACATCGCCCCGGCGGGATGCCGCCCACGTCCTGATCAGTGCCTCGCGCACGATTCGTTCAAGGACGCATCCCCATGCAACGCATTCCTGTCGCCGTCATCGGCGGTTCCCTGGTCGGCCTGTCGGCCGCCGTCTTCCTCGCCGCGCGCGGCGTGCCCGCCGTCGTCATCGAGAAACACCGCGGCAGTTCGCCGCACCCGCGCGCGATCGGCTACACCGAACACACGCTCGAGCAGTTCCGCGCCGTCGGGCTCGGCGACCGCATCCCGCAGGTCGAGCCCGGCCTGCGGCTGCGGCGCGTGAGCGTCGAGAGCCTCACCGGCGCCTGGTCCGCCGAATCCTCCTGGACGCCGGGCGAGGACGCCGGCACCGAACCCGAGCTGTCGCCATGCACCGGCGCCGCGATCGCGCAGGACAAGCTCGAGCCGATCCTGCGCGAGCGGGCTGTCGAGCTCGGCGCGCGGCTGATGCTCGGCACCGAACTGGTGTCGTTCCACCAGACCGGTGAGGGCGTGGTCCTGGACCTGATGGAGCGCGACACGCTGCGCCGCTTCCAGGTCCTGGCCGAGTACGTCATCGCCGCCGACGGCGCCCGCAGCCCGATCCGCGAGCGGCTGGGCATCGCCCGCGAGGGCGTCGGCGCCTTCGGGACGATGCGCAGCGTGATGTTCCGGTGCGCTGGCGCGGATGCGGTGCTCGACCGCGGCTTCCAGCAGTTCGAGATCGACCAGCCGGGTTTCCGCGCCTTCCTGACGACGTACCACGACGGCCGTTGGGTGCTGATGTTCAACGACGACGCCGAGCGCGACGAGGCCGAGCTGGTGCGCGCGATCGAACGCGCGCTGGGCCAGTCGCGCGAGCGCATGCCCTTCGAGATCATCACGACGGGTCGTTGGGAAATGGCCGGGCGCATCGCGACGCGGTACAGCGAGGGGCGGATCTTCCTGGCGGGCGATGCGGCGCATCAGCTGCCGCCGACGCGCGGCGGCTTCGGTGCCAATACCGGCATCGACGACGTCTACACGCTGGCGTGGAAGCTGCAGATCGTGCTGTCCGGTCGCTCGCGACCGGCGTTGCTCGATAGCCATCACGAGGAGCGCCGCCCCATCGGTTGGCTGCGGCACCAGCAGACCTTCGCTCGGCCGGACTACGCCAAGCGGATCGCGCACCCGCCGAAGGACGTGGCGCTGATCGGCAACGCTGCGATGGAGCTGGGTCAGCTGCATCGCTCCGCGGCCGTGATCGGCGCGGTCGACGAGCTGCCGCCGGCGGCGCATCCCGACACCTGGGCTGGCCAGCCAGGCGTGCGTGCACCGCATGCCTGGGTGAAACAGGGCGAGGCCACGATCTCGACGATCGACCTGTTCACGTGCGGCTTCACGCTGATCAGCGAGGACGCCGGCTGGATCGAGGCCGTCAGGGCAGTCGAAGCGGTCGAAGCCACGGGGTCGGTGGCCGGGATTGCCGGCCTCACGATTCATGCCGTGCATGTCGGTCACGGCGTGACCTTCGTCGAGCCCGGCGCGTTCCGCGATCGATTCGGCGTGAGCGGGCAGGGCGCTTCGCTGGTGCGGCCCGACGGCATCGTTGCCTGGCGGAGCGACGGACCGGTCGACGACCGGGCCGCCACGCTCATTGCCGTGCTGCGGCAGGTCGCCGCGCTTGCTTGATCGGGTCTGACGTGGCCTGGCTCGTATTGCTCGGCTTGGTCAGTTTGCTGCTGGTCGACCGACGCTGAGCCATGCGATCGGTCTCAGACCGTCGCCAGCGTCGGCTCCGGCGCGCGCCAGCGCTCCACCCGGGCGGCGTAGCAGCCCCGCTTGGCGAAGTGCACCTGGAGGTAGTCCACCTCCGGGTGTGCGAACAGCCGCTCGATCAGCGATTCCATGTCGTTGCCCTCGATCAGGTCGGCGTCGACCATCATCCCCGTCGCGTCGAAGCCGCGCACCGACAGCAACCGGCCGCGCAGCGCCTTCGGCACCTCGTTGACGCGGTCGAAGCGGTCGGCGTCGTCGGCCTCGCGGATGTAGATCGCGTGCGAGCCGCGATAGGGCGTCTCGACGTCGAGGTAGACGTAGTTCATCAGCAGCGCCGTCTCGCCGGGCGCGGCGTCATCGAGCGTGATGCGGTCCGGTGCCGAGCGCGGGCTGTCGATGCGCACGCGCAGCACGCCGATGGCGCGCAGCATCTCGTCGGTCATCGTGAACATCGGGCGGAACGGAGCGGGGTCGAGACCCAGGATGCGGAAGTCCATGTGAGCGCGGCGCGGTGGCCGTCGGAGTCGTTGATGGCCCTCACGATAGGGAACGCCGCGCGCGCGGTCGCGCCATTTCCGGACATGGAATTGCCAGCCCGCCGACGGACGCGACCCCGGGGCGCATCGCCCGATCGTCGCCATGCCGCCTTGGGCGGACCACGCCGGTCCGGTCAGTGGGACCCCTCCCTGGCGGACGGCGCCGGCAACGCCACCTCCTCCGGCACGCTGACGATCACCAGCGGCTGGTCCGGCGTCAGCGACGCCAGCTCGATCGCCTCGCCCGCCGTCTCGCGCCTGGACCCCGGCTCCCGCGCCAGCGCCGCGCGGCAGGCCGTCTCGTTCGCGCAGACGATCACGCGCAGCCAGTGGCCGCCGTGCCGGATCCGCACCTCGGCCTGGTCCCAGTGCACCGGCAGGCAGGCCCGCACGCGCAGCCGGCCCTGCTCGACGACGACGCCGCAGATCGACTCCAGCGAGGCCCGCAGCAGCCAGCCCGCCGAGCCGCTGTACCAGCTCCACCCGCCGCGCCCCACCCAGGGCGCATGCGAGTAGATGTCGCCCGCCATCACGTAGGGCTCGATCGCGTACACCGGCCCCAGCCGCGGATCGGCCCAGCGGTGCGCCGGGCTCAGCCCCTGGTAGACCTGCCACATCGTGTCGCGCTGCCCCAGCCTGGCCAGCGCCATCAGCGCCCACACCGCGGCATGGTTGTACTGGCCGCCGTTCTCGCGCACGCCCGGCGCATAGGACTGGATGTAGCCGGCGTTCGGCTGCGCCACCGCCAGCGGCGGATGCAGCAGCCGCGCCAGCTTCGCCACCGGATCCAGCAGCTGCGCGCAGGCGCTCGCCATCGCCTGGCGCGCATGCGCCGGATCGGCCGCGGCCGCCAGCACCGCCCAGCTCTGCGCGATCAGGTCGATCCGGCATTCCGCGTTCTCCGCCGAGCCCAACGGCGAGCCGTCGTCGAAGAACCCGCGCCGGTACCACCGGCCGTCCCAGCCCGGACCGTCGAGCGCGCGCACCCAGCCGTCGCGCGCCGCCTTCCAGCGCTGCACCCGTTCGTGCTCGCCGCGCGCCGTCGCCACCGGCGCGAAGTCCTCGATCACCTGCGCCAGGAACCAGGCCATCCACACCGACTCGCCCTTGCCCTCGTGGCCGACCCGGTTCATGCCGTCGTTCCAGTCGCCGGTGCCGAACAGCGGCAGGCCGTGCGGCCCGCTGCCCAGGCTGCGGTCGATCGCGCGCGCCGCGTGCTCGTAGACCGACGCCATCGGCCCGTCGGTGCGCGGGCTCTCGTAGATGTCCTCCGCGCCCTCGGGCACCTGCTGGCCGTCCAGGAAGGGCACCGTGTCGTCGAGCAGGCTCAGGTCGCCGGTGCGCACCAGGTAATGCGCCACCGCGTAGGGCAGCCACAACCGGTCGTCGGAGAAATGCGTGCGCACGCCCGCACCGCCGGGCTCGTGCCACCAGTGCTGCACGTCGCCCTCGGGGAACTGGCGCGCGGCGTTGCGCCGGATCTGCTCGGCCAGCAGCTGCGGCGCGACGTCGGTCAGCGCCATCGCGTCCTGCAGCTGGTCGCGGTAGCCGAACGCGCCGCCGGCCTGGTAGAAGCCGGCCCGCGCCCACATCCGGCACACCAGCGTCTGGTACGGCAGCCAGTGGTTGGTCAACGCGTCGAAACGCGGATCCGGCGTCATCACCTGCAGCCCGCCGAGCAGCTCCGGCCACTGGCGCCGCTGCCGGTCCAGCCGCGCCGCGGGGTCGACGGCCCAGGCCGCCTCCATCAGCGCATGCGTCGCCTCGGGCGAGGGGCCATGGCCCAGCAGCACCGTCAACTGCGCCGGCTGCCCCGGCTGCGCGCCGTCGAGCTCGATGCGCGCCGCCAGCGCCGCGCAGGCGTCCAGCCCGCCGCCGCAGCGCCGGCTCAGCGACATGGGCATCACCATGCGGCCGGCGCCGTCGAAGAACTCGCGCCGGTCGCAGGTCCAGTCCTGCTGGTCGAGCCGGACCCGCGCCGCGCCCGGTTCCGTGCCTGGGCGAGAGATCGGCGTCTCCTCGCGCAGCTCGTCCGGACGCAGGCCGCCGGCGCTCGCGCCCTCGTCACGCGCCCGCTGGCCGCTCGCGCGATCCGTCGGTTGCCGCGGCCGGATGCACAAGGCCGCCGTCGCCTCGCCGAAGCCGCCGAGGTGGTCCAGCTGCGTCGCCTGCAAGGTCAGCGCCCGTTCCGGCTGCGGCAGGCCCGCGCCGAGCTCCCCGACCGTCAGCCAATCGTTGCGCGTGACCAGCGACAGCCGCTCGCCGCGCGCGCTGCCCAGTTGCCATTCGGCCAGCGCCACCAGCCGCAGGCGCCGCCGCGCGCGGCAGTCGGCGCGCCCCTCGGTGGCGATCGACACCTGCACCTGCTTGATCGCCGCCTCGCGGTCGACGCACCAGCACAGCTCGACGACGAGGTCGTCCAGCCGCTGCCGGCTGCGCGAGTAACCGATGCCGTGCTCGATCGACAGCGGCGCGTCGCGCCGCAGCTGCCGGCCCAGCGGCCAGACGCGGTCGTGGTCCAGGTCGTGCAGCAGCAGCCATTCGCCGGGCGGGTCGAGCAGCGGGTCGTTGGACCAGGGCGTGACCTGGTGCATGCGGCTGTTGCCGGCCCAGGTGTAGCCGGCCCCGATCTCGGTGACCTGGCAGCCGAAGTCGCGGTTCGCGAGCACGTTGACCCAGGGCCGCGACGGATGCCGTTCCGGCGCGACCTCGAACGAGAAGCCGCCGTGGCCGGGGTCGAAGCGGCCCTCCGGCGGACGCGGCACCGCGTCGGGATCGGGCCGCTCGACCAGCGCGTGCGCCACCGGCAGCCGCGCCGCTTCGCCGGTGGGCGCGGTGTCCTCGATCCAGCGCTCGACCTGCTGCGACAGGCCGCGGCCGTCGGCCTGCAGCCGGATCCGCGTCAGCGTCTGCAGCGTGAAGCGCTCGTCGGGCTGCAGGTCCGCGTCGCGCAGCACGTGCAGCGCCGAGCACAGGTGCGACGGCCGGCCCTGCGCCTGGCCCTGCAACCGCGATTGCAGCGCCTGCAGCGCCTGCTGCACCGGCGCCTGGTAGGACGACGGTTCCTCGTTGAGCACGACCAGGTCCACGCCGACCGCGTGGGTGGTCCACATCCGCAGCGCCTTCTTCAGCGCGCGGATCAGGTCCAGGCCTTCCTCGCCGCTGACGGTGACCATCAGGATCGGCCGGTCGCCCGAGATGCCGAAGCGCCACAGCGCGCGCCGGTCGCAACGGCCGCGCGGTCCGCGCGCATGGGCCGGCTCGCGCACCGCCTGGCCGGTGACCAGCGTGTTGAGCTGCAGCAGCGCGCCCCAGGTGGCGGTGTCGAACTGCAGCTCGCGCAGCCGGATGCCGCCCATCGTGTGCGACATCCCGGCCGAGCGCTCCACGTGCGCCGGCTGCCGGTACTTGTCGACCAGCGCCCGCAGCAGGTCCGCGTCGCGCGAGGCGGCGGTGCAGAGGGTCAGCCGCACCGTCGCGCCCGGCGCCAGGTCCAACCCGACCCGGATCGCCGCGACCGGATCGAGCCCGGTGTCCAGCAGCCGGCCGGTTTCGCCCGGCGCGCTCATGTCGGCCTCGTCGTCGACGAAACGGAGCATCGCGTCGCCGACCGGCCGCGTCGAGCTGCCGTAGCGGCCCAGCCAGCGTGCGCGGTCGGCGATGGGCAGCACCTCGCGCACGACGTGGCCGTCGGGCTGGCATTCGGCGTCGTCCCCGTTGCGGCGCGGTCCGCGCCTGCAGGCCGCGCCGCCGTCGACGCCGGCCAGGAAGAACACCGCCCGCATCGCGCTCTCGTCGAACAGCCGCGGCTGGCGCCGCAGGTGCAGCGCGTGCTCGGCCTCGTCCCAGCGGGCCTGGATGAACAGGTTGGAGAAGGCCGGGTGCGCCTCGTCGCCGCGCTGCGGCGCCAGCGTGACCTCGAAGCAGGACACCAGGTCCAGCGCCAGCGGCCGCCCGCCGTGGTTGGTGAGCTCGACCTGGCGCAGCTCGCAGTCGTCCTCCGGGCTGACCCACACCGTCGTGCAGGCGTGCAGGTCGGGCCAGGCGGCCTCCAGCAGCACGCGCTCGGCCTGCATCCGCGCGGCATAGCGGGCCCGCGGGTCCGGCGCGGGGCGGGCGGTCGTGCTGAACCAGTCGGCCTCGCCGGCGCGGCGGATCAGCGTGAAGCTGCCGTGCTGGTCGCGCAGCAGGTCATCGCGCCAGCGCGTGATCGCGATGCCGTCCCAGTTGCTGTAGCCGCCGCCATGGCTGCGCAGCACCACCGAGTAGCGCCCGTTGGTCAGCATGTGCGTCAGCGGCATCGTCTCGGCCAGCGGCTCGCTCTCGCGCACCATCCGCGTCTTGCGCACCGGCGGCTGGCGCGGCATCGCGTCCACCGGCGGCAGCGACAGCGGCGCCACCTCGCGCGGCGCGCGTTCATGCAGCAGGGTCGCCACCGCCTTCAGGTGCGGATCGCTCATCAGCCAGCGGCGCGGCGCGTCGTCGGCCAGCACGTTGGTCAGCGCGACGAAGCCCATCGCCTGGTGGTGCGCCATGTAGGTCTGCACCAGCGTGAACACCGCGCCGGCGGTCTGGCGCTGCGGCGTGTAGTCCAGCGCCTCGAAGAAGCCGAAGGCGCCGCGCGCGCCCAGCCGCTCGAAGGCCTGCAGGTTGGCCACGACCCGCACCGGCGCGACGATCGCGGCCATCACCGCCGCGTACGGCGCCAGCACCCGCTCGTCGACGGCCAGCCGCGCCAGCGCCAGGGTCTGCACGCCCTGCGGACCGTACTGGTAGGCGAGCGTGTGGTCCTGGCCGGCGATCGCCGATTCCGAAATGCCCCAGGGCGTGCCGCGGCCGTGCGCCTCGTAGCGCTGCTCGGCGACCGCGGTGCGGATCGCGCGGCCCAGCGCGCTGGCCGCGGGCTCGCGCAGCACCAGCGAGGGCATCAGGTACTCGAACATCGAGCCCGACCACGACTTCAGCCCCAGCGAGTCGCCGGCGCCGTCGCGCGAGAAGAACGGCCGGCCCAGCGCGCGCCAGTGCTCCGGCGGCAGGTCGCCCTTGGCGATGGCCACCAGGCTGGTCAGGCGCGCCTCGCTGGCGAGCAGGTCGTAGTGGTTGTCGTCGAGCTGCTGCGCGTCGCCGCGCCAGCCGATGCGCAGCAGGCGGCGCTCGACATCGAACAGCGGCCGGTAGTCGGCCTCCAGCCCGAGCCGGCGCGCGCGCCGGGCGAGCTCGCGCAGGCGCTGGCGCGACTCGGAGAACGGTGCGCCCTGGTCGCGCCAGTGCGACTCCAGCTGCGCGATCAGGTCGCGGAGCAGGGCATGCATCGGCGTTGGCGTGGGCGCGGGCGTGGGCGTGGGCGTGGGCGTGGGAGCGGCGGAGGACGGGTCGTCCCCGGTCGCCGCCAGGGCGTCCAGCTCGCGACGCGCCGCGTCGACCCGGCCGCGCAGCACCGCCTGCTGTTCCTCGGCGCCGGCGGCGGCGTTCTCCGGATCGATCAGCGCGGCCACCAGCGCGGCGCCGGCGCTCAGCGCGGGGTCGTTGGCCAGCGGCGGTTGCGCGACGCGCAGCCGCTGCAGCGTCTTCTGCAGCGCCTGGCGCGGCGCTTCGGCCAGGGCCTCCGGCGCCAGCTCCGACGCCATCTCGCAGGCCCGCGCGACCGCCAGCAGGTGCGCCGAGCAGTTGCCGCTGTCCACCGCCGACACGTAGCCGGGGGCCAGCACGACCAGCGACTCGGTGTCGTACCAGTTGTAGAAGTGGCCGTGCCAGCGCGGCAGGCGCTCCAGCGTGTCCAGCGTCGCGGACAGGCGCTCGGTCATCGTGACCAGGCCGATGAAGCCCAGTTCCCGCGCGCAGGCCACCGCCATCAGGTACAGGCCGATGTTGGTCGGCGAGGTGCGATGCGCGACGAGCAGGTGCGGCGTCAGCTGGACGTTGTCCGGCGGCAGGTGGTGGTCGGCCTCGCCGACATAGGCGTCGTAGAAGCGCCAGGTGTCGCGCGCGACGCCCCAGAGGTAGTCGCGGCCCTGCGGGTCGAGCTCGGCCTCGCGGCGCAGCAGCGGCGCGCGGGGGCCGCTGGCCCACCAGATCCACAACGGCGACAGCGCCCATGCGACCAGCAGCACCAGCGCGGCGCCGCCGTCGACCGGCGCGCCGGACAGCGCGGCCGCGGCCAGCAGGCCGCCCAGCACCGCCGCGGCCACCGGCACGCGCAGGTGCTGCGCGACCAGCGCCGGCAGGTCGCGCCGGGCGGCGGCCTGCGCGGCGGCGGCGGTCGTCCACTCGAGCAGGTGGCGCCGCGACACCGCCTGGCGCCACAGCGCGCGGCCGATCGCGTCGACGTAGAGCAGCGACAGGTGCAGCAGCAGCGCCACGTGCCAGGCCGCCAGGCCGAGCGCGCGCCACAGGTCGTGGCCGGTCTCGCGATAGAAGTGCCGGCGCGCCAGGCCGTCGCGGCTGGGCACCAGCCCGGCCAGCGCGCCGACCAGCGGCCCGATCGCGAAGGCGCCGGCGACGACCGCCAGCGTCAGCCCGACCGGCAGCACCGCCGTGCCCAGCACCAGCAGCATCAGCCCCAGCGCCATCGGCGCGACCAGCGAGCGCCGCAAGTTGTCGATCAGCTTCCAGCGGTTGATCGCGGCGATGCCGTAGCGGCCGGCGCGGGCGATGAAGGGCAGCAACTGCCAGTCGCCGCGCGTCCAGCGGTGCAGCCGCGCATGCGCGACGTCGGCATGCATCGGCGAGTCCTCGACCAGCGTGATGTCGGAGACCCCGGCGCAGCGGGCGAGGCTGCCTTCCAGCAGGTCGTGGCTGAGCACCTGGCCCTCGGGCAGCCGCGCGTCCAGCGCCGCATGGCAGGCCCGCACGTCCAGCAGGCCCTTGCCGGTGAAGCTGCCTTCGCCGAACAGGTCCTGGAAGATCTCCGAGCTGACGGCGCTGTACGGGTCGATGCCGAACTGGCCGACGAACAGCCGGTGGTACGGCGTGCTGTCCTTGTCGTCGGGCATCGGCGCGAGCACCCGGGGCTGCAGGATCGCGTAGCCCTCGACGACGCGCCGCGTGGCCGCGTCCACGCGCGGCCGGTTCATCGGATGCGCGGCGGTGCCGACCAGCGCGCGCAGCCGGCCGGGCGGCATGTCGGTGTCGGCGTCCAGCGTGATCAGGTGGCGCACGCCGGCCGCCGGATGCGACATCGGACCGAGTTCGACGAACGGCGACGTGCCCGGCGGCGAGACCAGCGTGCGCAGCAGCAGTTCCAGCTTGCCGCGCTTGCGTTCCCAGCCGATCCAGCGCCGCTCGGTCGAGGACCACTCGCGCGGCCGGTGCAGCAGCAGGAAGCGCGGGCTGCCGTCGGCCAGCGGGCCGTGGCGCTCGTTCAGCGCCGCAATCGCGTCGGCGGCGGTGACGACGATCATCGTGTCGCCGCTCTGGTGTTCCTCATAGGCGTCGGCATGGTCGCTGAGGAGCGCGAACTGCACCAGCCGCTCCGGATTGGCCAGGTGGTGCTGCTCCAGTTGCGCGGCCAACGGCGCGATCGCCTCCTCGCGGGGCAGCAGCACCGGCATGACGACCAGGGTGCGCTCGGCGTCGGGCAGCCCGGCGGAGAAGTCCAGCCGCGGCAGCCGCGCCGGGCGGGCCAGTTCGCTGATCCAGCGGTTGGTGAGCGCGACGACGGCTTCGCCGATCGGGCCCGCGGCCAGGATCGCCGTGGCCCACAGCAGCCAGGGCGCGGCGTCCGGCCGGGCCTGGCTCATCAGCCAGTACAGCCCGAGCAGCCCCAGCAGCACCAGCCCGCCGAGGTAGGCCGCGGCCGCCCAGCGCTGGCCCGGCGCGGTGTCGTGCGGCGGCCAGCGGCGCTCGCGCAGGCCCAGCGCCGCGAGCAGCGTCGGCCGGCCGGCGCCGCGCCACCAGTAGATCGGCGCGGCGCGGCGGTCGGGTTCGCCGTCCTCGGGCGGCCCGGCGCGGCGCGTCAGCGCCAGCAACTGCTCCGCGATCTCCAGCTCGGCGCGCCCGGACTTGCGCGCCAGGCGCTCGATCTCGTGCAGCGTCAGGTCCTGCGTGTCGGCGGCCTCGGCGGCGAAGACGGGGGAGCCCGCCAGCGTGCGCATCACCGGGCTGACCGCCTGGATCAGCCGCCGCCAGTCGGTCTGGTCGATGCGGCGCAGCGCGGTGATCGCGTTGCGGATGCTCTGCAGGTCCTTGATCGACTCGTCCTGCTGGCGCGCCAGCGCCTGGGCGGGCGCCGGCAGCCGGGTGCTCAGCCAGGCGGCCAGCTCGCCCATCAGTGGTTGCGGCAGCTCCTCCAGCCGGTGGTCGAGCTGCAGCCAGAAGGCCTCGGCCACGCCGCGTTCCTTCATCCGCGGCTCCAGCGCGGTGATCGCGTCGATGCCGGTGTCCGCCGGATGGCCGTCGTACCAGTGGTGCACCACGTCCCGCGCCGCCTGCAGCGTGGCGAAGCGCTCGGCCAGCCGCCGCAGGTTCTCCACCAGCACCACGCGCAGCGTCGTCGGCAGCGCCCAGAGCTCCGCCAGCGACAGCGCGCGTTCCTCCTGGTAGGCGCGCAGGTAGGCGCTGAGCAGGTCGATGTCGAAGCCACCGTCGGTGTGCGCCACCCAGGCCCAGGCGATGCCGTAGATCCGGGGCAGGCCGGCCAGCGGTTCGTCGCGCAGCCGCGGCAGCAGCCGGAAGAAACCGCGCGGCAGGCCGCGGCGCACCTGGTGGGTCTGTTCGTCGATCAGCGCGGCGTTGTCCAGCAGCCATTTGCCGGCGGCGCCGAGGTGGCGGAAGTCGCGATGGCGTTTCTCGATCAGCCGCCGCGTCTGCTGCAGCATCGCGACGTTGCCGTCCAGCCGCGGGAAGAACTGTCCGGCGCCGGCGGTGCCCTGGACCGCCTGGGCATGCGCCAGGCTGCGGCCATGCTGCTCGAAGCGCGCCAGGCCGAACAGCACGGCGCGCACCGGCGGCTCGATCGGCCCCAGCGCCGGGTCGAGCAGCGCAAGTTCTTCGGCAATTTCCGGGGCCGGCTCCGGGACGGGATCCGGCGAGCGGGCGGCGGGTTCCGTCGCGCGCGACGGCGGGGTCATAGCCAATGGGCGAACAGGCCGAGCGTCACGGCGCTGAGCGCCGCCGTCGTCGCCAGGCGGGGCAGGACCATGCCGTGGATTCGCTCGGCGAACAGTGCGACGGCGAACCATCGTCCGCGCGCCTGCGCGCACTGGGCCAGGTGGCGCTGGAGCGCCTTGACCTGGTCATGGACGGGCGGGGTGGCGGTGCCGACCGCGCCCACCGAAGGGATCGGGGCGATCGGGCCGACTGGGCTGTTCATGGTGGCTCCCCTTGGATGAATGCAAGTTGATGCGCCGGATGCAACCGGACGTTTCAAGCTTGGCAAGCTCCATGCCTGCGCATGGATCCGGGGGCGCCACCCAGGCGGCGCCGGGCCGTCAGCGAATCGCGAGGCCGCGCGGATCGGGCGCGGTGGGGGAAATCGCCTTCAGCGTCAGCAGCGGCCGCTTGGCGTCGGGCACGCGGGCGAGCATGGCGGCGGGGGAGATTTCCTCGAAATCGCAGGCGCGGGCGGCGGTGCAGCGCGGCGCGAAGCGGTTGCCGGCCGAGAAGAAGCGGCCGCTGGCGTTGCGCCAGGTGCCGGCGACCGGGCAGCCCGACGTGTCCGCCGCATGGAAGGTGTTGTTGAAGGCGAGGAACTGGTCGATCTCGATGAACTTGTCCGGCGTGTCGGTGAAGTTCTGCCAATAGCTGATGCCGCCCTCGCGGAACACGTTGCTGAAGACCAGCGTGCCCCGCATGAACAGGCTGGCGCTGTTGTCATAGGGACGGGCATCGAAGGAGAGGTGGTCCAGCACGTTCGCGGCGAAGACCAGCTTCTGCGCGTTGCGGAACTTGACGTTGCCGCTGGCGTTGCGCGGCCAGCCGGAGAAGTAGTTCTGCACCACGTCGACGTCGTCGTACTGCTTGAGGTAGACGGCGTGGTCGCGCCCGATGTCGTGCTGGCCGGTCGCGGGGTTGTAGAGGGCGCCGTCGGTGACGCCGGCGACGAAGTTGCGCCGGAAGGTGCTGCGCTTGAGGCCGTCGGTGGACCCCCAGCCGGTGACGAAATGGCCCTGGTCGCCGTCCAGCGCCAGCGTGCCGCGCGCGGCCATCGCCTGCAGCCGCGCGATGAGCGTCAGCGTGCGCGTGTCGAGGTAGCCGGCCGCGCGGGCGGCGTTCGACGGGGAGCCGAAGAAGTTGCCCTCGATGACGGTGTCGACGTTGCGGTAGGTGGACAGCCCCATGCCGGGGAAGTCGCGGCCCCGCATGAACACGTTGCCGCGGACCTGGTAGGTGTAGTGGCTGATGAACAGCTGGTCCCAGCGGGCCCGCGTGTTGACGAACGCGTTGTAGCGGACCTGGTTGCGCCACTTGCGGCCGTAGAAGCCCAGGGTCATGTTGTCGAACACGATGTTCTCGACCAGCAGGTCGGAGACCGTGTTGCCGTAGGTGCCGTCGCCCATCGTGCGGGCGGCCGGGCCCTGGCCGATGAAGCGGGTGACGCCGTCGGCGGCGCCGAGGATCGTGTTGCGGTTGCGCAGCAGGACGTTGCCGTCGAAGCGGTAGTCGCCGGCCAGGAAGTACAGGCCCGCGCCCTGGGCGGCGACCGTGTCCAGCGCCTGCTGGACCTTGGCCGTCAGGTCGATGCCCTGGTCGGGCTGGATGCCGAAGTCGCTGGCACAGCGCACCTGGAACGGGGCTTCGATGGCGGGGACCGGCTCACCCTGGCAATGGGTGGGATTCGCGGCGTGGGCGGTCGCGCAGAAGGCGAGAAGGGCGAGGAGGGCGAGGGTGCTCGGCAGTTTCATGGGGCGGCGTGGTCGGATGAAAACAAGCATTCATCGTGACCGCGGCCGCGCGCGTTGGCACTGGCTCCTCAGGGTGGGCGTCGCCTGGACTTGATGTCGCCCAAGGGGCGGGATCAAGGCAGCGCCCGGGCGGGCGTTCCCCCTTCAGCGGGAAACGATCAGGCGCAGGCCCAGCGCCACGAACACCGCGCCGGCGATGCGGTCCAGCCACAGGCCCGCGCGGGGCTTGCGGTTGAGCCACTGGCCGATCGCGCCGGCGAAGTAGCCCAGCAGCCCGAACAGCACCGCCGCCTGCAGCGTGAAGGTCAGGCCCAGCGCGGCGGTCTGCAGCGCGACGTGGCCCTGGGCGGGCACGACGAACTGCGGCAGGAAGGACAGGAAGAACAGCACGACCTTGGGGTTGATCGCGTTGGCGAAGACGCCCTTGAAGAACAGGCGCGAGAGCGAGTCCTCCGCCTGCGACGCGTCGCCGACATGGGCGCCGCCGCGGCTGCGCAGCGCCTTGATGCCGAGCCAGATCAGGTAGAGCCCGCCGCAGACCTTCAGCGCGGTGAAGGCCATGGGGGAGGCCGCGATCAGCGCGCTGACGCCGATCGCCGCGAGCACCGTGTGGCTCAGGCAGCCCAGCGCGCAGCCCAGGCCGAAGGCCATGCCGTGGCGCCGGCCCTTGGAGATGCCCATGCCGAGCACCATCAGGTTGTCAGGGCCTGGCGACGCGGTGATCAGCAGCGCGGCGAGCAGGAATCCGAAGAGTTGGGCGAAGGTCAGCATGGGGCGGGATGATAGGACCGCCGCGCGGGAACCGGCGCCTGCCGCGCCGGCCCGGAAATGCAAACGGGCCCTGATTGCTCAGGGCCCGTGCTGCTGTCTTGCTGGCGGAGAGAGAGGGATTCGAACCCTCGGTAGGCTATTAACCTACACACGCTTTCCAGGCGTGCGACTTAAACCGCTCATCCATCTCTCCGAAGCCCGCCATCATAGCGCAGATTTTTCGGCCTGAAGGAAAGTCGCGGATCCTCGGCTCCGCGAATCGCCGGCGGGGCAGCGGGCTCAGCGTCCCGGCTGGATCACCTTGTCGCTCTTGATCAGCGCCATCGCCGTGCCGATCAGCCCGGAGACCTCGCTCATGTTGGCCGGCACGATCATCGTGTTGTTCTTCTGGGCCAGCTGCGAGAACGCCTCGACCGCCTTCTCGGCGACTTTGAGCTGCACCGCGTCGCCGCCACCGGGCTGCTGGATCGCCGCGGCGATCTTGCGGATCGCGTCGGCGCTGGCCTCGGCCACCGCCGTGATCGCGGCCGCCTCGCCCTGCGCCTTGTTGATCTCGGCCTGCTTCTCGCCCTCGGAGCGGGCGATCGCCGCCTCGCGCTCGCCGGTGGCGATGTTGATCTGCTCCTGGCGGCGGCCTTCCGAGGCCGCGATCAGCGCGCGCTTCTCGCGCTCCGCGGTGATCTGCGCCTGCATCGAGCGCAGGATCTCCGCCGGCGGCGTCAGGTCCTTGATCTCGTAGCGCAGCACCTTCACGCCCCAGTTCAGCGCGGCCTCGTCCAGCGCCTGCACGACCGAGCTGTTGATCACGTCGCGTTCCTCGAAGGTCCGGTCCAGCTCCATGCGGCCGATCACCGAGCGCAGGGTGGTCTGCGCCAGCTGGGTGATCGCGATGATGTAGTTGCTGGAGCCGTAGCTGGCGCGCATCGCGTCGGTGACCTGGAAGTACAGGATGCCGTCCACCGTCAGCTGGGTGTTGTCCCGCGTGATGCAGACCTGGCTGGGCACGTCCAGCGGGATCTCCTTGAGCGAATGCTTGTAGGCCAGCCGGTCCACGAAGGGCACCAGGATGTTCAGGCCGGGCGTCAGCGTGCCGTGGTACTTGCCGAGCCGTTCCACGACCCAGGCGTTCTGTTGGGGGACGACCTTCACCGACTGGATGACGAAGACGACGGCGACGATCAGGATGACCAGGGCAACGATTTCCATGAGCGGGGCTCCTCCTACGAAAGAATGGTTCGGCGCCGGAGGGCGCCAGGCGGCGGCGGGGCGGCCGCCGTCGCGGATCAGGCGGGCTCGAGCAGCAGGCAGCTGCCCTCGACGGCGCGGATGACGTGGCGGCCGCCGTGCGGCGTGCCGGCGCCGATGAAGCGCGCCTGCCAGGCCGCGCCGCGGTAGCGGACCTCGGCGGTGCCGTCGGCGCGCCATTGGGCGACGTCCAGGCTCTGGCCGATGTCGAGGTTGACGTTGGGGTTCTCGCCCGCCGGCATGCGCGGATGGCGGCGTTGGCGGCCATGCCACCAGGCGACCGCGCCGCCGCCGACGACCGCCGCGACGACCAGTTGCGCCCAGAACGGCGCGCCGAGGTGGGCCGCGATCGCCGCGGCCGCGGCGCCCAGCGCCAGCATCAACAGATAGAAGGTCGTGCCGCTGGCGAGCTCCGCCGCCACCAGCCCGCCGCAGATGACCCACCACCAGGTGGGAAGACTCCAGTCCATCGCATCCTCCGGGGTGGCCGGGCGATCCATGATTCGCCCGGTCCTTGTGAAGCGGGGCAGTGTACGCCCCGGTCCGGCGCTTGCCGGGCGCCCCCTGAGGGGGAGTGCGGCGCCCGCATTTACGGGCTATTGACGGCATCGCCGTTCTGTTTCCGCGACAACCCCGGATCAACACTTGCGTGACACGGCTGACGCCCTACACTTCGCGCCTTTCTTGTTTGACCCCGCCCCGATCTGGAGGCCGCATGACCCCCCGTTTCCGCTTTCCCATCGTCATCATCGACGAGGACTATCGCTCCGAGAACACCTCGGGTTTGGGCATCCGCGCCCTGGCGGAGGCCATCCAGAAAGAGGGCTTCGAGGTGCTGGGCGCGACCAGCTACGGCGACCTGAGCCAGTTCGCCCAGCAGCAGAGCCGGGCCAGCGCCTTCATCCTGTCGATCGACGACGAGGAGTTCTCCGGCAACGGAGACGGCGCGGAGCTCGATCCGGCGGTGCTGAACCTGCGCAAGTTCATCCAGGAGATCCGCTTCAAGAATGCGGACATCCCGATCTACGTCTACGGCGAGACGCGCACCTCGCAGCATCTGCCCAATGACGTGCTGCGCGAGCTGCACGGCTTCATCCACATGTTCGAGGACACGCCCGAGTTCGTGGCGCGTCACATCATCCGCGAGGCCAAGAGCTACCTCGACGGCCTGGCGCCGCCGTTCTTCAAGGCGCTGATGGACTACGCGCAGGACGGTTCGTACTCGTGGCACTGCCCGGGGCACTCCGGCGGCGTGGCCTTCCTGAAGAGCCCGGTCGGCCAGATGTTCCACCAGTTCTTCGGCGAGAACATGCTGCGCGCCGACGTCTGCAACGCGGTCGAGGAACTCGGCCAGCTGCTGGACCACACCGGCCCGGTGGCCGAGAGCGAGAAGAACGCCGCCCGCATCTTCAATGCGGACCACTGCTTCTTCGTCACCAACGGCACCTCGACCTCCAACAAGATGGTCTGGCACCACACGGTGGCGCCGGGCGACATCGTGGTGGTGGACCGCAACTGCCACAAGTCCATCCTGCACAGCATCATCATGACCGGCGCGGTGCCGGTCTTCATGACGCCCACGCGCAACCACTACGGCATCATCGGCCCGATCCCGGAGAGCGAGTTCTCGCCCGAGACCATCCGCAAGAAGATCGCGAAGAACCCGCTGCTCAAGGGCGTGGACGCGAAGAAGGCCAAGCCGCGGATCATGACGCTGACGCAGAGCACCTACGACGGCGTGCTCTACAACACCGAGACCATCAAGTCCAAGCTGGACGGCTGGATCGACACGCTGCACTTCGACGAGGCGTGGTTGCCGCACGCGGCCTTCCACAACTTCTACGGCTCGTACCACGCGATGGGCAAGCACCGCCCGCGGCCGAAGACCGCGATGGTCTACGCCACGCAGTCGACCCACAAGCTGCTGGCCGGCATCTCGCAGGCGTCGCAGGTGCTGGTGCAGGACTCGCAGAACGTGAAGCTGGACAAGCATCTGTTCAACGAGGCCTACCTGATGCACACCTCGACGAGCCCGCAGTACTCGATCATCGCCAGCTGCGACGTCGCGGCCGCGATGATGGAGCCTCCGGGCGGCACGGCGCTGGTGGAGGAATCGATCATCGAGGCGCTGGACTTCCGCCGCGCGATGCGCAAGGTCGAGAAGGACTACGGCAAGGACTGGTGGTTCAAGGTCTGGGGTCCGGACAAGCTGGCGTCCGAGGGCGTCGGCAAGGCCGCGGACTGGATGCTCAAGGCCAACGAGAAGTGGCACGGCTTCGGGCCGATCGAGGCTGGCTTCAACATGCTGGACCCGATCAAGTCGACCGTGATCACCCCGGGCCTGGACATGAGCGGCAAGTTCGCCAAGACCGGCATCCCGGCCAGCATCGTCACCAAGTTCCTGGCCGAGCACGGCGTGGTGGTGGAGAAGACGGGCCTGTACTCGTTCTTCATCATGTTCACCATCGGCATCACCAAGGGCCGCTGGAACACGCTGCTGACCGCGCTGCAGCAGTTCAAGGACGACTACGACCGCAACGCGCCGATCTGGCGCATCCTGCCGGACTTCGTGGCGGCGTTCCCGCGCTATGAGCGGATGGGCCTGCGCGACCTGTGCCAGAGCGTGCACGAGGCCTATGCCTCCGGCGACATCGCGCGCCTGACGACCGAGGTCTACCTGTCGGACCTGGAGCCGGCGATGAAGCCGTCGGACGCGTATGCGCACATCGCGCACCGCAAGACCGAGCGCGTCGAGATCGACAAGCTGGAAGGTCGCGTGACCACCGCGCTGCTGACGCCGTACCCCCCGGGCATTCCGTTGCTGATCCCGGGCGAGCGCTTCAACAAGCGGATCGTGGACTACCTGAAGTTCACGAGAGACTTCAACGCGAAGTTCCCGGGCTTCGCGACCGACGTCCACGGACTGGTCGCGGAGAAGGGCGCCGATGGCGTCACCCGCTACTACGTCGACTGCGTGATCGACGCCAAGTAACTGTCCGCCAAAAGCAAACAGGCCCCGAGGGGCCTGTTTTTCATTCGCGGACCGCTCCACCACATTCGTGGTCCTCGCTCGGAACCGGCGGAAGCCGGGCCGGGGTCGACGATTTGCGGAGCCGGCGGAGCGTATGAGGAGACCCCGGCCCGGATTTCGCCGGTGACCGGAGTCTGCCGGGCGTCACTCCGTGCCGGCCATCGCCCCGTGGCTGAACCCGCCGTCGACGTAGACGATTTCGGAGCTGATGCCGCCCGCCAGGTCCGACAGCAGGAAGGCGGCGGTGTTGCCGACGTCCTCGATGGTGACGTTGCGCTTGATGGCGGCGCTTTCGGAGAACTGCTTGAGCAGCTTGCCGAAGTCCTTGATGCCGGAGGCGGCGAGCGTCTTGATCGGGCCGGCGGAGATGCCGTTGACGCGGATGCCCTTGCCGCCCAGGCCGTAGGCCAGGTAGCGGACGCTGGCTTCCAGCGAGGCCTTGGCCAGGCCCATGGTGTTGTAGTTGGGCACGAAGCGCTCGGCGCCGAGATAGGACAGCGTCAGCAGCGCGGCGCCGGGGCGCAGGCGAGATTGGGCGGCCTTGGCCATCGCCGGGAAGCTGTAGGCGGAGATATCGTGCGCGATACGGAAGTTCTCGCGCGTCATGCCGTCCAGGAATTCACCGGCGATCGCCTCGCGGGGCGCGAAACCGATCGAATGGACGAAACCGTCGAATTCGGGCCAGTGCTGGCCGAGGTCCTCGAACAGGCGTTCGATCTGGGCGTCGTCGCCCACGTCGCAATCGAACACCAGCTTGGAGTCGAATTCCGCCGCGAATTCGGTGATGCGGTCCTTGAAGCGCTCGCCCACGTAGCTGAAGGCCAGTTCAGCGCCTTCGCGGTGGCAGGCCTTGGCGATGCCGTAGGCGATCGAGCGGTTGGACAGCACGCCCGTGATCAGCAGCCGCTTGCCGGCGAGAAATCCCATGTCTGCTCCTGGTATTCATTGATTCGAGGGAGGGCGGGATTCTCGCACGCCAGCCCGTGAACGATGCCGCAGCCTTGTCGGCATGCTGTTTGCATAGTACACTTCGAGCTTCGCTGAAAAAGTGAACGGTGGGCGGATTCATCCAGCCCATTTTTTTTGGCTGTCCCTACAGGATAGATACCGTCGTCGATGAATTTGAGCTGGCAAGCCGTTGTTGAGAAAACCGTGACCGGACTGGGTTACGAGGTGGTGGGCTGCGAACGCAGCGCCGGAGGCTTGCTGCGCGTGTACATCGACAAGCCGCTCGTCAATGGCCAGGAACCGGCGCAGCCGGTGAACGTCGAGGACTGCGAGCGCGTGACGCGCCAGCTGCGCTACGTGATGGAGGTCGAGGAAGTCGACTACCGGCGCCTGGAAGTCTCCACGCCCGGCCTGGACCGCCCGTTGAACCACGCCGGCGACTATGCCCGGTTCCGCGGTCACGAAGTGGAAATCACGCTGCGCGAGGCTTTCCAGGGCCGCAAGAAATACAAGGGCGTCCTGGCGGCGGCCGAGGGCGTCGCCGACGACGCGCTGGCCGCCAACACCAGCTGGCGCGTGATCTTCTCCGACGGCAAGACCGAACAGGCGCTGGACTTCGCGCTGGACGAAGTGCGTTCGGCCAAGCTGGTCCCGGAGATCGTTTTCAAGAACCGCGCGTCGGGAACGGCGAGCGGTGCCGCGGCGGGGAAAGCCGCCGCGGCGAAAAAGAACACGGGCTTGGCGCCCGGATCGGAATCTGCTGACGGAGGGGCTGCGAAGCCCAAGGCGTCGAAGAAGAAGAGCAATGCCAAGTCCCGGCAGACGGATGACAAGGTTGACGGAGGTCTCGATCAATGAACCGCGAACTGTTGATGCTGGTGGACGCCATCTCGCGCGAGAAGAGCGTGGAGCGCGATGTGGTGTTCGGCGCCGTTGAGGCGGCGCTGGCTTCGGCCACCAAGAAGTTGTATGGCGGCGAGGTCGACATCCGCGTGGCCATCGATCGCGACACCGGCGAGTACGAGACCTTCCGCCGCTGGCACGTCGTGCCCAACGAGGCCGGCCTGCAGAACCCCGATTCGGAGATCCTGCTGTTCGAAGCGCAGGAACAGATCGAGGACATCGAGGTCGACGACCACATCGAGGAGGGCGTCGAGTCCGTCCCGATCGGCCGCATCGGCGCGCAGGCCGCCAAGCAGGTGATCCTGCAGAAGATCCGCGACGCGGAGCGCGAGCAGCTGCTCAACGACTTCATGTCGCGCGGCGAACGCATCTTCGTCGGCACCGTCAAGCGCCTGGACAAGGGCGACATCATTGCCGAGTCGGGCCGCGTCGAAGGCCGCCTCAAGCGCAACGAGATGATCCCCAAGGAGAACCTGCGCACCGGCGACCGCGTCCGCGCGGTGATCCTGGGCGTCGACCCGACGCAGCGCGGCCCGCAGATCATGCTGTCGCGTTCCTCGGGCGAGTTCATGAAGGAGCTCTTCGCGCAGGAAGTGCCCGAGATCGAGCAGGGCCTGCTCGAGATCAAGAGCTGCGCCCGCGACGCTGGCAGCCGCGCCAAGATCGCCGTGGTCTCGCACGACAAGCGCGTCGACCCGATCGGCACCTGCGTCGGCGTGCGCGGCTCGCGCGTGAACGGCGTGACCAACGAGCTGGCCGGCGAGCGCGTGGACATCGTGCTGTGGTCCGAGGATCCGGCGCAGTTCGTGATCGGCGCGCTGGCGCCGGCGAACGTGCAGTCGATCGTCGTGGACGAGGAGCGCCACGCGATGGACGTCGTCGTCGACGAGGAGAACCTCGCGATCGCGATCGGCCGCGGCGGCCAGAACGTGCGCCTGGCCTCGGAGCTGACCGGCTGGAAGATCAACATCATGACCGCCGAGGAATCCGCCGCCAAGCAGGCCGAGGAATCCGATTCGGTGCGCAAGCTGTTCGTCGAGAAGCTGGACGTGGACGAGGAAGTCGCCGACATCCTGATCGCCGAGGGCTTCGCCTCGCTGGAAGAAGTCGCCTACGTCCCGATGCAGGAAATGCTCGAGATCGAGGCCTTCGACGAGGAGACCGTCAACGAGCTGCGCACCCGCGCCAAGGATGCGCTGCTGACGATGGAAATCGCCCGCGAGGAGAAGGTCGAGGAGGTCTCGCAGGACCTGCGCGACCTCGAAGGCATGACCCCGGAGCTGATCGCCAAGCTGGCGGCCGGCGACATCCACACCCGTGACGACCTGGCAGACCTGGCCGTCGACGAATTGGTCGAGATTTCGTCCCTGGACGAGGCAGCGGCACGCGCTTTGATCATGAAGGCGCGCGAGCACTGGTTCAACGCATAACGCCCGAGCTGACACGCTCTGAAGCGACTTCAAGCGAAACCAGACCGCTCCGCCCCACACAAGATTTAAGGATTTCAACAATGGCCGTGACCACCGTCGCCCAGCTGGCCGCAGAGCTGAACAGGCCTGCGAGCACCCTGCTGGAGCAGCTCCAAGCTGCGGGCGTCAAGAAGGCGACCGCCGAGGACACCCTGAACGAAAGCGACAAGGAACGTCTGCTGGATCACCTGCGCACCGCGCATGGCACCGGCGGCGCCGAGCGCAAGAAGATCACCCTGACCCGCAAGTCGACCAGCGAGATCAAGCAGGCCGATGCCTCGGGCAAGGCGCGCACCATCCAGGTCGAGGTGCGCAAGAAGCGCGTCTTCGTCAAGCGCGAGGACGGCGTCGATGAAGCCGCCGCCGCCGCCGCGGAAGAAGCCGAACTGAAGCGCCGCGAGGAAGAAGCCCAGGCCCAGGCCGAGGCGCTGCGCCAGCAGGAAGAGGAACTCGCCCGCAAGATGCGTGAGCGCGAGGACGCCGAGCGCGCCGCCCGCGAAGCGGAAGAGAAGCGCCGCGAGGAAGAGCGCGCCGCCCGCGAAGCCGCCGAGCAGGCCGCCGCCGAAGCCGCCGCCAAGGCTGCCGCGGAAGCGGAAGCGCGCAAGGTCGCCGAGGCCGCCAAGTCCAAGGCCGAGAAGGCCG
>NZ_JAOCCU010000057.1 GCF_029840635.1 Mitsuaria sp. GD03876
TGACGCCCGCGGCGCAGGCCGCTCCGGCCACGCCGGTCCCCGCGCCGACGCCGACGCCGCCCGCCCGGGCGATCGACGACGCGCCCGAATCCGAGTTCCAGGCTTCCGAGTTCGCCGAGACGGTGCTCGATCCCGACGCCGTGGCCGCGGTGGCGGCCTTGCGCGCGATGCCGCCCGAGCCCGCCAAGCGGCCGTCGACCGGCACCTTGCCGGGCGGCTCGCTGGCCGCGGCGAAAGCCGCCAGCGCGAGCCCCGAGGCGCCGGTGCGCCAGGTCGGCCGCTTCCAGGTGCTGGACCGCATCGGCCGCGGCGGCATGGCCAGCGTGTTCAAGGCCCACGATCCGAGCATCGGCCGCGACGTCGCGATCAAGTTCCTGCATGCCTCGCTGTGCGAGGACGAGGAGTACCACGCCCGCTTCCTGCGCGAGGCGCGCGCCTCGGGCGGCCTGTCGCATCCCAACATCGTCACCGTGCACGACGTGGGCGAGGTCGACGGCCGGCCCTACATGGCCATGGAGCTGCTGGACGGCGAGCCGCTGGCCGACCTGCTCGAGCCCGGCCAGCCGCTGCCCATCCGCGACACCGTCGTGATGGCCATCCAGCTGGCGCGCGCGCTGGACTACGCGCACAAGCGCGGCATCGTCCACCGCGACATCAAGCCCGGCAACATTGCCCGCGTGCGCGGCACGCTGGACATCAAGGTGATGGACTTCGGCATCGCGCACATGGAGTCGACCAAGGGGGAGCAGCGCACCCGGGTAGGCGACGTGCTGGGCACGCCGCAGTACATGGCGCCCGAGCAGATGAACGGCGAGAAGATCGACGGCCGCTCGGACCTGTTCTCGGTCGGCATCGTGCTGTACCAGATGCTCACCGGCGTGCGTCCGTTCACCGGCGACAGCGTGGTGAACCTGGCGCTCAAGATCGCCAAGGACGACCCGACGCCGCTGAACAAGCTGCGCCCGGAGATCCCGGCCTCGCTGCGGCGCGTCGTCGACCGCTGCCTGGCCAAGCAGCCCGACCACCGCTTCCAGACCGGCGCCGAGCTGGCCGACGCGCTGGTCAAGGTGCTGGGCGAGATCGACGAGGAGGCGCGCAACAAGGGCCGCTCCAAGCTGATCCCGCTGCGGGTGAAGTGGGCCGCGATGATGGCCGGCATCGTCGCCATCGTGATGGCGGTCAGCGGCTCCATCATCAGCCAGCGCCAGAACGCGGCGCTGATGCAGCAGGTGGCGGACTACGGCACCGCGCTCTCGCGCTTCATCGCGGCGCAGAACGCGACCTCGGCGCTGGGCGAGGACTGGGTGTCGGTGGACGTGTCGCTGCAGGAGATCATGAAGACGCGCGACTTCGAGAGCGTCACCGTGATCGACCGTGCCGGCGTGGTGGCGGCGTCCAGCCTGCCCGAGACCGTGGGCAAGCCCTACCAGCCGCCGCCGGGCGAGACGCTGGGCGAGCAGGGCGGGGTCAAGCGCACGCGGTACC
Source organism: Mitsuaria sp. GD03876 (assembly GCF_029840635.1). Lineage (GTDB taxonomy): Bacteria > Pseudomonadota > Gammaproteobacteria > Burkholderiales > Burkholderiaceae_C > Roseateles. The sequence goes on from NZ_JAOCCU010000057.1 coordinate 1,486, forward strand.
ACGCCGCGGGCGGGGCGGCGATCCTCGGGTTCGATTCGCCGATCACCTTCCAGGACAAGACGGTCGGGCGCGTGGCGCTCGGGTTGCCGGAGCGGCCGCTGGAGAGCGTGGCGCGGCTGTCGCGCACGCTGATGGCGGTGCTGGCGGTGACGACGGTGCTGGCGGTGGCGATCGCGATGTTCTTCGTCGCCAACTGGTTCTCGCGGCCGATCAAGCTGGTGGTCGAGGCGCTGGACGAGGTGGGACGCGGCCGGGTGGACTTCCGCATCCGCGAGCAGCGCAAGGACGAGTTCGGCTTGCTCTACGCCGCGTTCGACCGCATGGCGCAGGCGCTGCAGGACAAGCAGGCACTGGCCGGCTCGGCCGCGAAGGCCGAGGCGCCGACGACGATCGGCCGGCGCTCGGGACGCATGGCGACGCCGCCCGTGGCGTCGGACAAGGCCGACGCCGGATCCGACGCGCCCGCCGCGTCGACCGCATCGGAAGGCGCCGCGGCGCCGGCGCCCGCGCCGCGCGGCACCAAGCCGACCGACGACACGCTGCCGCCGCCGCCGTCGCGCGATGACGACGCCGATGCGCCGAAGCAACCCTGACATGCCGCGATGACGACAGTGAAAAGCTCTCTCCCCCTGCTCGCGGGGCTGGTCGCCGCGCTCGCGCTGACCGGCTGCGTCACGACGCCGACCTCGACGCCGCCCTTGAACGAGCCCCCGCCGGGCAAGACCGCCGCGCCGACCGCGACCGGCGAGGTGATCGCCCGCGGCGACCGGCTGCTGATCTACGTGCCGGTGGCCGGCGAATCGCTGCGCGGCATCGCCGGCCGGCTGCTGGGCAGCGAGGACCGGGACTGGCAGATCAGCGAGGCCAATGCCGGCGCGACCAAGGTCGACCCGGGCCAGCCGCTGATCGTGCCGCTCAAGCCGATGAACCCGCTGGGCGTGCACGCGGGCAGCTACCAGACGGTGCCGATCCTCTGCTACCACCGCCTGGGCACCACCGGCGGCAAGATGGCAGTCTCCCCGTCGAACTTCGCCGCCCAGATGGAATGGCTGGCCAAGAACGACTACCGCGTGATCAAGCTGTCGCAGCTCAGCGGCTACCTCGAGGGCAAGGAACCGCTGCCGCCGAAGTCGGTCGTCGTCACCTTCGACGACGGCTACGAGTCGGTCTACAAGTTCGCCTACCCCGTGCTGCGCAAGCTGGGCCTGCCGGCGACGATGTTCGTCTACACCGATTTCGTGGGCGCCGGCGGCGACGCGGTCAGCTGGCCGCAGCTGGCGGAGATGCAGGCCTCGGGGCTGATGGACATCCAGTCGCACTCCAAGTCGCACCGCAACCTGATCGAGCGCACCACCGGCGAGAACGAGGAACGCTACAAGCGCAACCTCGACACCGAGACCGCCGGCCCGCGCGACCTGATCGAGCAGAAGCTCAGCACGTCGGGCCAGGTGCGCCATTACGCCTATCCCTTCGGCGACGCCAACGAGCAGGTGCTGGACGCGCTGACGCGCCAGAAGTACACGCTGGCGGTGACAGTCAACCCGGGCGGCAACGCCTTTTTCGCGCAGCCGCTGATGCTGCGCCGCACGATGATCTTTGGTGACCATGACCTCGAGGCCTTCAAGGCGCGCTTGCAGACCAGCAAGCGCACGGGGGCCGCGCCATGAAGGCGGGACTGCTGGCCGCGCTGGCGGCACTGGCCCTGGCCGCCTGCACGAGCGGGCCGAGCGGCTCGCTGCGCGGCCCGGACGCGCCGGGCGCGCCGCCGTCGCCGTTCGAGCTGGCGCAGGCGCAGCGCGCGCAGGAACAGGTGAAGGAAGGCCAGCTGGCCGATGCCGCTTGGACCTGGGAAGCGCTGACGGTGCTGCGGCCCGACAACGCCAACTACCGCGACAGCCTGGCCGCGACGCGCCAGCTGATCGACGGCGGCGTGACGGAGCGCGTGGACAAGGCCAAGGCGGCGCACAAGCGCGGCGACCTGGACGGGGCGACGTCGCTGTACCTGGGCGCGCTGGCGCTGCAGCCGGACAACGCGGAGGTGGCGGACGCGCTGCGCGGGCTCGAGAAGGAGCGCAACCAGAAGAGCTACCTCGGCAAGCCAGCGCGGGTGACGCTGCGCAAGGCCGCGCCGCCGCCGGTGGCGAAGGCCGCGCCCAAGGCCAAGGCGCCGGCGGCCGCCACGGCCGAGGCGGGCAAGGACACGAAGGACGCGAAGGACGCGAAGGCGGTGGCGGACGCGGGGCCGGATCGCAACGAGCTCGAGCACATCGCGATGCTGGCGGCGCAGGGCGAGGTCGACGAACCGATCCGGCTGCTGGAGCGCCGCGCGCCGCAGGACCGCAACGATCCGTCGGCCAAGCGGCTGCTGGCCGACCTCTACGTGAGGAAGGCCGAGAAGATCGCGACGATCGACAAGTCCGGCGCGGTGATGCTGCTGCAGAAGTGCCTGCGCGTGGATCCGAAGAACGCGCGCGCGACGGCGCTGATGCGCCAGCTCATCGACGAATCCGCCGCCAAGGCGCCCGCCACGGGCGCGCCGGCGACGGCGAAGAACAAGGTCGACAAGCGCTAGGCGCGCACCGCGCGGCAGACCAGGCCGTGTCCCGCCGCCGCCGATGCCGCCGAGACCGCGTCGGCGATGCGACGCGCCTGCCGCGCGCTGCCCAGCGGGATCAGCGCGCCGCCGCTGTTGTGGATCTGGATCATCGTCATGAGCGCGACGTGCTCGTTCAGGTCGAGGTGGCGGCCCAGCATCTCCAGCACGAAGGGCATCGGCGTCGTCGCGTCGTTCAGCATCTCGACGCCGTGCCGGAAACCGGCGGGCGCGAAGTCCGGCAGGTCCAGCAGCCGCGTTTCGGGCGGGAAGATCGGTGCCTCCTGCGGGGCGACCGCCGCGATCGTCTCCGTGGGCGCGGGATGGGGCCGCCCGGCGACCACGTGCAGCAGCAGCTCCCAAAGAACCCGGCCGTCGTTGCTCACGGCGTCGGGCTGCGGGCGCATTGGGATCAGGCTGAGGAAAAAGACCACCGCGTTCACCAGCACGAAGGTCACCGCGAAAGCCCGGGCGAAGCCGTGGGGTCCAGCGTAGAGCGATGGCCACACCGGCAGGGCCACCCACAGCGCGATCGCGAAGGCGACGAGTTGCGCGAGCATCCCGGAGAGGTACAGCAGCGCGCAGCCGGCGACGGAGCGCGGCATCGCGAGCAGGCAGTGGCCACCCAGGCCATGCAGGTCCAGCGCGAAGACCTGCAGCCGCAGCGCCTTGGCGGCGAGCAGGTGTCCGCCCTCGTGCACCAGGATGAGCGCGGTGTAGGCGATGCAGTAGTGCGGCCAGTGCCAGACGTCGGCCCTGCTGATCAAGCTCACCAGCAAGCCGCCGGCCGGCAGCGACCACCCGATGAAGACGGGCACGCCGCGGATCGTGCAGAGGCGGTAGCGGTATTGCAGGAGCTTCAGCAGGGCCATCGGGGCGGGTCAGCGGTCAGCGATCAGAAGGTCACCTTCACCGACGGCGCGCTGCGTTGCGCCTCGCCATGGAAGACCGCCTCGATGTTATTGCCGTCCGGGTCGAGCACGAACGCCGCGTAATAGCCCGGGTGATAGGGACGTTCCCCAGGGCCGCCGTTGTCGGTGCCGCCGTTGGCCAGCGCGGTCTTGTGGAAGGCATCGACCGCGGCGCGGTCCTTGGCCTGGAAGGCCAGGTGATGGCGGCCCGTCAAGTGCCCTTGCGCCGCCTGGCTGTCCGCCGTGGACACGAACAATTCGTCGGCCCAGAAGTAGTCGTCGCCTTCGCCGCCGATCGGCACGCCCAGCAGCGGCAGGATCGCGCCGTAGAAGGCGCGGCTCGCCGGCAGGTCGCGCACGACCAGCTGCAGGTGATCGATGAGGCGGCCGCGATGCAGTTCATTCACTTCCATGATGTCTCCCGATGAGGTTGAAGCGAGGGGCTTGGAGGACCGAGCAATCGGCGTTCTTACCCGAGCCCCCCTCGATCGCCATTCGATTTTTCCTGTCACCCCCGAAGCCGGGGGCGCGGGCGCCTCGTTTGCTCGCATCCCGCGTCCCGTGCCGCGCACGCCGATTCCTGCCGATCCAAAGGCCGTTCCTGCCATGAAGCCGATCCTTCTCGCCGCGTCGCTGCTCGCGGCCTCGTCCCTCGCCCACGCGCAGTTCAACCCGCCCGACGGCGCCAGCCAGACGGTCCAGGCGGTCGCCGGCGGCGTCACCGACGGCCGGACATCGGGCGGCAGCCCGGGCGCGCTGAACGCCTCGGCCATCGACGGCGCCGCCCGGGCCTCGGCCGGGACGCGCATCGGCGCGGGCTACGTGACCGGCCACCTGGCGACGCAGGCCAGCGGCCCGTCGGGCGCGTCGACCTCGCTGTCGGCGTACCAGACCGACGCGCTGACCTTCCAGCGCACCGATGGCGGCAGCGACAACGCGCTGGTCATCCACTACAACATCGTGATCGCCGGCGGCACCTCCGGCGCGATCGACCCGATTGCGCCGCCGGCCGGCGCCGGCACCGAGGCCGGCTCGCTGGACTGGACCTTCGTCCACCGCCTCGACGGCCACTACCTCACCAGTTGGGACAGCACCACCAAGCTCGGCTACGACGGCAGCGTCACGACCACGAGCCACTGGAACGTCGGCGAGATCGGCAAGGTCTACGGCGTCTACACCTTCGCCGCGGCGGTGATGGCGGGCGCCGCGATGGACATGGAGCTCTACACGCAGATGAGCAGCCGGCTGAACGCGCTCGGCGGCGCCACCGGATCGCTGGCCGCGAACGGGCCGTCGATCTACTGGGGCGGGATCTCGCAGGTGACCGACTGGTACGGCAACCGGGTGGGCTACCGGGTCGCGTCGACCTCGGGCTTCAACTACGCCTTGTCGGCGGTGCCGACGTCGACCGCGCCGGAGCCGGCGACCTGGGCGATGCTGCTCGCCGGCGCGGCCTTGCTCGGCCTCCAGCGCATCAGGCGCTCCAACGCGACGGCCAGCAGCACGCACGCGGCCACGGCCGGCAGGTAGACGGCGAAGGTCCAGGCCTGCGACTCGCCCAGCAGCGCGCGGTAGGCCGCGACGGTGGCGAGCACGACGAACATGTGGGACAGGTAGAGCTCGTAGCTCAGCCGTCCCATCGTCGCGAGCCAACCGAGGCCGCGACGCGGGTCCGGGGCATGGGCGCGGAAGGCGACCAGCATCAGCGCGGTCCCCACGCACAGCGCGTACATGCCCGACTTGAACAGGTGGCGGTGGACCAGCTCGCCCCAGCCGATGACCAGCAGCACGCAGAAGCCGCCGAAGATCGCCAGCGCGCGGGCATCGCGCCGGCCCGGCCGCCAATGCCGGGCGGCGAGGGCGGCCAGCACGCCCCAGGCGATGGCGCTCATGCCGGGCAGGTAGGCCTTCTCCCACCAGACCTCGTTGCTGATCGGCACCAGCGAGCGCAGCGGCATCAGGCTCAGCGCGAGCGCCGCCAGCGCGACGACCAGCAGCGGCCGGGGCAGGGCGAGGCACAGCAGCGGGAACGCGACGTAGAAGACCTCCTCGATCGACAGCGACCACAGGACGTCCCAGGCCGCGGGCGCCCAGCCGGTGCGGCCCTCATACCAGTTGAAGGTGAAGGTCAGCGCCGAGCCGAGCAGGCCGGCCAGGCTCTGCTTGCCGCCCGGCGCGAAGCCCTCGACGCCGAGCGCCGCGAGCAGCGACAGGATCGCCAGGATGACGAACAGCAGCGGCAGGATGCGCCGCGCGCGGGCCAGGTAGAAGGCGCGCAGGCCGACGCGGCGCAGGTCGCCGTCGCGCTCGAGGATGCGGGTCGTGATCAGGAAACCCGAGATCACGAAGAACATGAACACCGCCTCGTAGCCGTTGAAGCTGATCGCGTTGATCAGCCGCTTCGGGACCCAGGGGCCGATCAGGCTCGGCGCGAGCGGCAACCGGAACGGCAGCGCCAGGTGATGCACCACCACCAGCAGGATCGCGACGCCGCGCAGGCAGTCGATGGCGAAGTTGCGCGGGGTCGGCGTGGAGCTCATTGGGGAAGGGGGCGATGCTGAGGGCGGCGATGGTAGCGGCCCGGGGCGTGGAGGCCCGCGAGTCATGGGGTTACGCCCGTAACGCGGATGAAGCTGGTGACGCCGAGGGAGAGGGTGAGGCCGGTGACCGACGCGGGCGATGTCGCGGTGCCTGCGCGTCAGGAGCGGCGTGGCGCCATCGGCCGGATGCGTCGGGCCGGCGTCGGTCCGGCCTCCAGCATGTCCTGCATGCGATCGCCGGCCTGCGCGATGAGCGGCTCGATCAGCGCCGCTTCCGGCAGGTTGGCCCAGTAGCGACGCGGCATCTCGCGCTCCATCATCGCGACCTTGAGCCGCGCCGGATTGAAGATGCTGCGGTAGTAGGTCAGCCACAGCGCGGCGCCGGCGTCCGGCGCGGGCGCGTCCTCGCGACGTCCGCCCGGGCCGGTGCGCAACACGCCGCCCTCCCACGACACCGAACAGCGCGGCGACAGGATTGTCCCGCGCAGGTTGGCGAAACGCCGCGCGAAGAAGGGCGCCGCCGCCTCGAGCACGTGATGCTCCGGCTCGAACCACGCGACGAGGCGCTCGCCATCGCCGTCCTCGACCGGCACGAAGCGCACGAAGGCATGGGTCTTGTGGATCTCGCGGCTCACCTCGCGCGCGAGCCGCTGCGCCTGGCGGCGATCCGCGTCCAGCGTGTCGCGCCAGGTGTCGGGATCGGCCTTCAGGCGCCACAGCAGCCGGTACATCAGCGTGAAGCGCTGCGGCTCGCGATGGAGCAGGGCGGATCGGCACAGCGTCAGGAAGCTGGCCGGCACGGTCAGTCGCGACGAGGCGTCCACGGGCGCCGCGGCGTCGCTCGATCCGTCATCGTCGTTGCGCTTGATGCCGCCCTGGCCGTCCTGGCTGTCGATCGGTTCTGGCTGGTCCCACAGGTCCACGCCGTCATCCGCGGTGGTCCACGCGACGTCCTCCGGGTGGACGCCCTGCGACAGCAGCCGGCGTGCGGCCTGCCGGAAGCCGTCGACATCGATCGGGCCGTCGAGCCTGACGCGAATCATCAGAACAGGCCCATCTGCACGGGGACGGCCGGCGCGGCGGACACCGCCGGCGCGGCCGGCATCGACCCCGGCGGGGGCACCCGGGTCGGCATCGGCATCGGCATCGGCATCGCTGAGGACGAAGGGCGCGGTCCCATCGCGATCGGCCCGGGCCGGTGCCCGTCGACGACCACGAAGGGCAGCACCTTGCGCGCCGGCACCTTCAGCCGGCCGAGGTCCTCCGCCCGCAACCGTCGCACGCGGCGCGCCGCGATCAGCTTGTCCACCGAGCCGACGCCGAGTCCCGGCACCCGCAGCAGCAGCTCCCGCGGCGCCTGGTTGAGGTCGACCGGGAAGCGCTCCGGATGCGCGAGCGCCCAGGCGTGCTTCGGATCGACATCCAGCCGGAGCAAGCCGCTGCCGTCGTCGACGATCTCCTCATGGCCGAAGCCGTAGAAGCGCATCAGCCAGTCGGCCTGGTAGAGGCGGTGCTCGCGCACCAGCGGCGGCGCCTTCAGCGGCAACGCGCTCGCCGCGTCGGGAATCGGGCTGAACGCCGAGTAATAGACGCGCCGCATGCGAAAGCGCCCGTAGAGCGCGGCACTGCTGCGCAGGATGCTGCGGTCGTCGCTGCCGTCGGCGCCGACGATCATCTGCGTGCTCTGGCCCGCCGGCGCGAACCGCGGTGGCGCGGCGGGCCGCGAGGCCGCGCCCGGGATCACGCGGATCGGCACGGCCTTGGCCTCGCGGCGCGCCTCCTTGGACTCGTCGATGTGCAGCCGCAGCCGGCCCATCGAGCGCTGGATCGCGTCGGTGTCCTTCTCCGGCGCCAGGTCCTTCAGGGCGGCGTCGGTCGGCAGCTCGACATTGATGCTGAGGCGGTCGGCGTAGCGGCCGGCGCGGCTGAGCAGCTCGTCGCTGGCGTCGGGAATCGTCTTCAGGTGGATGTAGCCGCGGAAGTCGTGCGTCTCGCGCAGCAGCTGGGCCACGCGCACGACCTGCTCCATCGTGTGGTCCGGGCTCTTCACGATGCCGCTGCTCAGGAAGAGCCCCTCGATCATGTTGCGGCGGTAGAAGTCGAGCGTCAGCGCCACGACCTCCTCGACGCTGAACTTCGCCCGCGCGACGTTGCTCGACGAGCGGTTGATGCAGTACAGGCAGTCGTACTGGCAATGGTTGGTCAGCAGGATCTTCAGCAGCGAAATGCAGCGGCCGTCGGGCGCGTAGCTGTGGCAGATGCCCATGCCCTCGGTGGAGCCCATGCCGGTGCCGCCCCGGGAGTCGCGCGTGTCCGTGCCGCTGGACGCGCACGACGCGTCGTACTTCGCGGCGTCGGCCAGGATGGCCAGCTTGCGGTCGAGGTCCATGAACTGCGATGGGAATGGCAAATGACTGTATTAATATACAGTATTGAAGCCATTCGACCACGGCTTCCGACCTCGCCACGTGGTTGCCATCGCTGCCCGGAAAGCAGAAGAGGCGCACGGGGCGCCTCTTCGTCAGGTCGGGGTGTCCTCGCCCATCGGCGGCGAGATCACTTCAGCTGGTCCGCCTTCGCCTTCAGCGTGACGGCCTTCTGGCGCTCGAGCTTGGCCAGCTCGTTTTCCGGATCGAGCTGCAACACGTTGTCCCAGCCCTTGATCGCGCCGGCCAGGTCCTGCTTGGCGAAGGCCGTGCGCGCGGACAGCGTCGCCCGGGCGATCTGCTTCTTGCGCACGCCCTCGATCTTGGCGGCGGCACCGGGCTGGTCGGCGGCCTCGGCGCGGCGGTACTCCTCCAGCGCCTTGTCCAGGCGGTTGGCGCGCTCGTGCGCCTCGCCGGCGCGCATCGCCTTCTCGCCGGGCGACAGCTCGGGCGGAGGCGGGGGCGCGGGCGGCGCGGCCGGGGTCGGCGCGGCGGCCACGGTGGGCGTCGGAGCCTGCGCGGCGGCGGCAGCGGCCGCTGCTGCGGCGGCCGCGGCGGCAGCGGCCTTCGGATCGGTCTTTCCGGTGGTCGGACGCGGATACAGCGGACCCGCCGGCGGCTTGCCGGGGATGCGCAGCACCTGGCCACCCGAGACCTGCTTGGGCACCCGGATGTCGTTGTAGCGCGCCAGGATGTAGAACGAGTAGATGTCGCCCATGAAGCGGCCCGCGATCCGCGACAGCGTGTCGCTGGACTGCACCGTGTAGGCGAAGGACTCGCGGCCCAGCAGCGCCACCGGATCGGCGGTGATCTGCTTCATCAGGCTGACCGCCAGCTTGTTGTTCGGGTCCAGCTGCAGCGCGCGCTGGATCTCGGCCTTGGCCTGCTCTTCCTGGCCGGTCTCGAGCAATTCGATCGACTGCATCGCCGTCTTCTGCGCCAGCGCCTGCTCGGCCGGGGTCGGCGGCACGGGTTCCGGCGGCGGCGGCGGGGGCGGTGGCGGGGCGGTGACGGCCGGCTCCGGCGGCGGAGGCGGCGGCTTGGGCGTGACGCAGGCCGACAGCAGCAACACGCTCACCAGGAGCGCGGTACCTGCGGCCAGGCCTCGACCCCGCGCCGCGGCGGCGGTCGGGGTCAGGGGAGTGGGGGCATCGGGACGGAAGAAGGTCGACATCGGCATCACGTCGGGATTCGAGCGGGGTGGAGTATGAAACAGCGACAAGCCCCCGGCAGGTGACTTTCGTTCATTGAAGGCCCCGTCCCGACAGGCAAACATCCCATGCCAGTCTCTCGAGGTCCCAAAGGCAGCATCATGACCCTCACCCTGCGCGCGGTGTCGCTCAACGACCTGCCCTTGACGCAGCCCATCACCGCACGCTTCGACGCCGCCGGCGGGACCATCGGTCGCGCGGACCACAACACGATGGCGCTGCCCGACCCCGAGCGCCACATCTCTCGTCAACAGGCCGAGATCAGCGCCGAAGCCGGCGGCTACGTGATCCGCAACGTCGGCAGCGCCAATCCGATCACCGTCTCCGGCCAGGCCGTCGCGCAGGGCCAGGCCGTGCCGCTGCGCCACCTGGACGAGGTGCGCATCGGCGGTTACCTGCTGGAAGTGCAGAGCGACCTTGGCGACGACAGCGGCGCCACCGTCATCCGCCGCGCCCCGGACCTGGCCCGGCCGGTGACCCAGGGCCCGACGCCGATGCCGACCGCCACGCCCACGCCGTTCCCGGCCGCGGCGCCGGCGGCGCTGTCGAGCTCCAACCCGTTCGCCGACCTGCTCGGCGGCACGCCGCCGCCGCCCGACATCTTCAACACCACGCCGGTGGCGCCGCCGCACGCGTCGCCGTTCGCCGCGCCGCCGGTCCAGGCACCGGCCGCGCCTGCCGCCGGCCCCGCGCTGCTGCCCGACGACTTCGACCCGTTCGCGCCGCCGCCGGCTCCGTCGGCGCCGGTCCGGGCCTCGGGCGCCGCCTTCGACCCGTTCGGCGGTCTGGACCTGCCCGCGGCCCCGACCGCGCCCGTCGCGCCGCCGGCGCCCGCCAACGACCTCGGTTTCGGCGGTGCCTTCGCCGACCTGGTGCCGGGCGACGGCAACCGCTCGCTGGACGACCTCTTCGGCCTGAAGCCGGGCGGCAACGATCCGCTGGCCGGGTTCATGGCCGGCGCCCCGACGGCCGCCGACGCCGGCGCGCGCGACGGCCTGGCATCCGATCCGCTGGCGCTGTTCGGTGCCGCGGCCCCGGCCACGCACACCGAACCGCAAACCCCCGCGCTGCCGGACCACACGCCGGCGCTGCACTCGTCCTTCCGCCCGCCGGAGGTGCGCACGCCCGCGCCGCCGCCATTGCCGCCGGCCCCCGCGCCGGTGCCGCCCGTGGCCGTGCTGCCGCCCGTGATGCCGCCAGCGGCCGTGCTGCCTCCGGTCGCTCCGCCCGTGACGATGCCCCCGGCGATGCCGCCCGCGACCGTGCATGCGCTGCCGACCGCCGCCGCCGCGCCGGTCGCCTCGGGGCAGGCTGCCGACACCGCTGCGCTCTGGAACGCCTTCTGCGAAGGCGCCGGGGTGCGCATGGCCGCGCCGCCGCAAGGCCTGAATCCCGACCTGATGCGCGTCATCGGGCAGTTGCTGAACGCGTCGGTCGATGGCGCGCTGCGGATGATGGCGGTGCGCGCGGCCACGAAACACGAGTTGCGCGCGCAGGTCACCGTGATCCGTTCGCGCGACAACAACCCGCTGAAGTTCTCGCCCGACCCGCAGTCCGCGCTGGAGCAGCTGCTGCAGCCGCCGGTGCGCGGCTTCCTGCCGGGTCCGGCGGCGATGCAGGACGCGATGCGCGACCTGGTCGGCCACACGATCGGCACGATGGCCGGCACGCGCGCGGCGCTGGAGGGCGTGCTGACGCGTTTCCAGCCGTCGGCGCTGGAGGCCAAGCTGACCAGCCGCTCGGTGCTGGACAGCGTGCTGGCGATGAACCGCAAGGCCAAGCTCTGGGAGCTTTACCTGCAGCACTTCGAGTCGATCCGCGACGAGGCGCAGGAGGACTTCCACACGCTGTTCGGCAAGGCCTTCCTGGAGGCCTACGAGGACCAGCTCGAGCGGCTGAGCCAGCACGGGCAGGGCCCGTCGTCGACCCCACAAACACAGCAGAGCGGGGCCTGAGCCCCGCCGATCGTCCTACACGTCGTTATCACCATCACCATGCTCAAGATCCGGGTCGCCGCCTGCAGTGAACAAGGCGCGCGCGCCAACAACGAGGATGCCGTCGTGGCCCATGAGAACGGGCCCGGCTGGTACGCCGTGCTGGCCGACGGCGCCGGCGGCCACCGCAACGGCGCGGAGGCCGCGCGCCGCGCCGTGCATCGCATGCAGAACAGCCTGGGCGACGCGACGCTGCCCTGGCGTCCCGAGCTGCTGACCGGCGCGGTGCTGGCGGCGCATGACGACGTGCGCCGGGGTGTCGAGGGCACGGGCCGCGACCGCATGCACACGACCGTGGTGGCGCTGTGCGTGGACGCGCAGCGCAACTTCGCGCTGTGGACGCATGTGGGGGACTCGCGGCTGTACCGCATCCGCGGCGGGCGCATCGACACGATCACGCAGGACGACAGCGTCGTGCAGATGCTGATCGAGGCGGGGATGCTGACGCCGGAGCAGGCGGAGGACCATCCGCACAAGAACCACTTGGTGGCCGCGCTGGGCATCGAGGACGAACTGCATCCGCACACGACGACGCCGCAGCCGCTGGAGGCGGGGGACGTCTTCCTGCTGTGCAGCGACGGCTGGTGGGGCAGCGCGGGCGACGCGCTGATCCACGCGACGCTGGCCAGCGCCGGGTCGCCGGACGACTGGCTGGCGGCGATGCGCGCCGCCATCGAGGACCGTGGGCTGCCGGACCAGGACAACTTCAGCGCGATCGCGCTGTGGGTGGGCGAACCGGCGCTGACGGTGGTCGCTCAGGCCCCGACGGGGGAGGCCGGCGAAACGGCGGAAGTCACCTCGGTGGACTCCGGCCCGGTGCCGCTGGAAGAGGAAGAAGAGGACGAGTCGACGCGGCGCATGCCGCTTTGAGCGTCCGCGGCTCGGGCGCCCGTCAGGCCCGGGTCGCCGTGGTCGCGGCGGTGCCCGCCGTCGCACCCCACGCCCCCGGCGCCGCCACGAACGCGCTCAACCGCTGCGCCGTCTGCGACAGCGCCGCCGCGGTGCGCAGGTTCCTCTGCGCCATCTGCTCGGCCTCCGCCGTCGCGCGTCCCACGTCCACCAGCGCCGTCTCCAGCTGCCGTCCGGCGCTGGATTGCTGGTGCGTCGCCATCCGGATCTCCTTGCTCGCGATGTCCGACGCGCTTACGCGCTCCGAGATCTGCGAGAACAGCGCCTGGATTTCGGCGAAGACGTCGGCGCTCGCCGTCGCCGCCTTCGCGCCGGCCTCGGTGGCCATGATCGTCGCGTTGGACATGTTGCGGATCGACTCCAGCTGCGCCCGGATGTCCACCGCGTCGGCCCGCACCTTCTCGGCCAGGCGCCGGATCTCCTCGGCCACCACGCCGAAACGCTCGCCCGCGACACCGGCGCCATACGCCTCGATCGTCGCGTTGATCGCGAGGATGTTGGTCCGCTCGGCCAGGTCCTCGATCGCGCCCAGCACCGTCGAGGCGCCTTGCACCTCCTTGCCCAGCGTCGTCATCTGCGTGACCACCTGGTCGATCTGCCGGCGCAGGGTGGCCGTCGCCTCGCGCGCCTGGCCCATCGCCACGCCGCCCGACCGCGCGGCCTGCGTGCTGGCCGACGCCATCTCCTCGACCTCGGTCGAGCGCTGCGAGATCTGGTTGGCCGCCGCCTGCACCTCGTGCATCGTCGCCGTCAGCTCGATCGTCGCGGACGAGGTCTCCTGCGTCGTCGCGGCCTGCTGCCGCGCGGCGGCCTCCAGCTCCCGCGCCTGCCGCGCGACATCCACCGCCTCCGCGCCGACCATGCGCGCCAGCAGCCGCTGCAGCGCCACCGCCGTCGCCGCGACGATCAGCAGCCCCAGCACCGTGCCGCCGAAGGCGACCCACTTGACCCGCGACGTGGTCCGGCCCATCTCGGCGGAGCGCGCCTCCAGGTGCACGACCTCCTGGTCCTCCATGCCGCCCAGGCGCTCGCGCAGTTGCTCCATGCGCTGGCGCACCAGGTTGACCTTGGGCGACCGCGTGGTCTCCTCGAGCGACATCCTGCGCCGGTCGGCGATGCGCTCGCGGAACAGCGTGGCGAGGGCGGCCAGGTCCTGGTCCGTCTCGGCCAGCTCGCGGGTCCGGCCCTCCCAGGCCGGCGAGCGCCGGATCGCCGCCATGCCGGCGCGGACCTCGCCCAGCGACTTATCCAGCGCGGCGATGTAGGCCTCGTCCGTGGTGATCAGGAAGCCGCGCTGCGCGGCCTCGGCCTCGGCGACGTCGTTGAGCAGGGTGTCCAGGAGCCGCAGGCCCTGGTGGCTGCGCGTGACGCCGGCGGCGGCGTCCTCCATCGCGAAGGCGCTTCGCAGGGCCACCGCGCCCACGGCGCCCAGCACCGCGACCGCGAGCAGGAATCCCAGCGCCAGGCTGCGTCCGAATGTCGTCATATGGCTCTCCCTGGCGCGAAATGTCGCACGGGACCAGCCCCGATGCGCGCTCAGCCCGTCTGTTTTCCCAGCATCGCGGCGAAGGCCTCGACGTACGGCAGTCCCGGCCCCCAACGCATGTGGACCTGCTCGCCCGGGTCGGGGTTGGGCGACCACACGGTGCAGCCGGCCAGGCGCTCCATCAGCTCGCCCGCCGCCAGCATCGGCACCGCCGAGGTCAGCAGCCCCGCCGGCGCGGTGTACGTGACCCACTGCACCGCGTTCTCCGGCGCGGGCAGCGTCGCCGCGTGGCTCGCCGGCCAGGGCGGCGCCGCGGCCAGCGCCGCCTCCAGCGAATCGACCGTCGCCGTGTCGTCCAGCGTGCGCATCGCCGCGTTGGCCAGCACCGTGTACCAGCGGTCCAGGTGATCCAGCCCGGCCCGGTCCACCGGCGGCTGCGTGCGGGGCTGCGCGATCACCAGCGGGAAATAGCGCCCGACGTTGTCGCAACTGGCCATCAGCACGCCGAACCACCACTTCATGTCGACCACGCCCGGCGCCCACGCGAAACGCAGCACCGGCGCCGTCAGGTAGGTGTCCAGCCAGCGCGGGCCGAGCACCTTGGGCAGGTCCTGCATCACGCCGGACAACCAAGCGTCGCAGTGCCGCACGCAGTGCTGCGGCAGCCGGCGCTGCGCGAAGTCGCCCAGCGCGGCGACCTTGCCGTACCAGCCGGGCGGCGCGTCGCCGACGGTGTTCAGGGCTTCGGGCAGGGCGCTCATGTCAGGGCTCTCCTTGCGAAACGTCACAGCCCGCTCGGGCAGCGGAACTCGTTGAGCTCGGGCAGCCGGAACGGATTGCGCACGCTGCTGGCGGTGACCTCGAAGACCGCCTTGCGGCCGTCCACGTCGAAGGTCGCCTTGAAGCGCTCCGGCGCGTTGGTCTTCTCGATCTTGACCCGGTCGAACAGCCGGAACAGCGCCCACGGGCCGTCGTTGACCATGCCCGACGAGCCGCTCGTGCTGGCCGGGCTGATCTGCACCCGGACCTGCGAGCTGCCGCGCGGACCCGGCCACTGCACCGAGGTAGGGATCTGCGGACCGTGGCTGTAGCGCACGATCTGGCCGTCCACGTCCAGGATGAACTGCTGGATCGTCGTGTCCATCTCCACCGGCTTGAAGTCCAGCCGCAGCGACGGCGCGGCGCTGCCGGGGAAGAAGGTCTCCTTGATCGCCTGCGCGCGCTGGAACTGCGGCAGCGTGCCGCTGTCCGCGCCCAGCGGCGTGCCCTCGACCGCGCGGAACTTCCACGGCCGCGTCGTCGTGTCGACATAGGGCGCGAGCTTCTGCTGGAACAGCTGGTCGACCTTGCCGCCCGGGCCGAACAGCATCGCGAAGTCCGCCTGCGTGGCGTCGCGCGAGGAGTTGCGGTCCAGCGGATACCGGCCGGCGACGGCCTGGTTGCAGAACTCGCCGACCTGCGAGCGCACCTCCATCGCCAGGTTCTGGCGCATCGCGCCCTGCGACACGCGGGCGCTGCTGCTGCCCAGGTCGTCCAGCATCGTGCGCAGCGGCTCGGGGCTCATCGCCGCGGCCGCCTTGAGCCGCGTCGGCACCGGCGACGGCGGCGGCGCGCTGCCGCCCTTGAGCGCCGAATCGGCCGCGGTCAGCATGATGTTGGCCTCGGCGATCAGGCCCACCGTCTCGTCCAGCGGCGCCTTGCCGCCGCCCTGCGGCGCGGTGACCATGCTGCGCAGGCCGACGAAGCGCTCGTCGACGATGCTCTCGATGCGCTGCGTGTTCGGATCGCCCGGATTGGCCTGGCCCGGCTGTCCCGGCTTGCCGGAGAACATGCCGGCCACTCGCTCGCGCGTCTGCTGCACCAGGTCGGCGGCGCGGCGCTCGGCGTTCTCGATCGCGTTGCCGGGCTGGGTCAGCGTCGTCTCGCGCGAGGCGGCGCGCAGGAACGGGCCCAGCGGGCTGTCCGGCGCGGACAGCATCCGCGAGCGCTCCACCGACTGCGGCACCGTGGCCATCGGCAGGAGCTTGACGCTGTTGAGGAAGGCTTCCCACGCGGCGGCGTAGTCGTTCAGGTAGAGCCGGCGCACGTCGTCGACCAGCGGCGCGTTGGCCCGCACGATCGCCTGCGCGTCCTTGGGCGCCGCGGCCACGCCCAGCACCCACGGTTCCTCGGCCGACAGTTCGTCGGTCACCTGGCCGACCCGCGGCTGGAAGCCGCGCAGGTAGGCGTCGCGGGTGAAGAAGCCCGGCACGCCCTGCGACAGCGGCGCGCCGTTGGTGCGCGTGAACAGCAGCGGCGCGTTGTGGCCGCCGGCGCGCGAGACGGTGAAGTCCGGGTACTCGGTGCCCAGGCCCTGCGCCCGCAGCCGGTTGTAGATGCGCTGGGGCAGCGGCTGCGTCGCCAGCTGCGTGCGCACCGCCGTCAGCAGCGACGCGTCCTCCGGCAGCGGCGAGGCGATGCCGCCCTGCGACAGCAGCGCGTCCAGGTGGGCGCCGAGTGCGGCGCGCTGGTCCGGCGTCAGCTCGCGCCGCGTCGTCTCCCAGTCGCCCTCGACATGCCGCTTGAGCGCCTGCGCGTCGAAGTGCTGCGGGTCGTGCAGCATCACGTAGGCCTTGAGCGCCTCGTACAGCGTGACCGGCGTGGCCGCGCCCTGGCGCAGCTGCTCCTCGATGCGCAGCACCAGCCGCGGCAGCACCGCGTCGCCCAGCATGCGCTGGTAGGACGCGCGCGCCGCGCTGTCGAGCTTCCTGCCCTGGAACAGGCCCATGCGCATCGACCACGGCACGTCCTCGTCGACCGCGGCGAGCGCGCGCGTGGCCTCCAGCGCCGGCAGGATCGGCAGCAGGTCGGCGGTGGCGCGGTTGGGCGTGGACTGCAGCAGCTCGCGGACCTGGTCGGCCCGGGCCGAGGTCGCCTCGAGGTACTTGCGGTTGTTGAAGTAGCTGACGGTCCAGGCGCTCAGCAGCCCGATGCCGGCCACCGCGACGACCGCGTAGCCGGCCAGCGCCATCGCGTTGCGGCGACGCTCCCAGCCGCGGTGCGTGCCGCCCAGGCCCGCCTCGGCGAAGACCACTTCATTGAGCAGCCGGTTCAGGAAGTAGCTGCGGCCGCTGGCCTGGTTGGGCGCCAGCACCGCGTGCTCGATCTGGTAGCTGCGCGCCACCGAACCCAGCACCCGGTCGATCGGCGTGCCTTCCTGGGTGCCGCTGACGAAGTAGACGCCGCGCAGCTGCGGCTGGGCTTCGTACGGGGAGGGCGCGAACACGCCCTCGGCGAACTCGGCCAGCAACGCGCGCAGGCTCGCGAACTGCGCCGGGAAACCGTAGATGCGGGCGCGGCGCTGCGGGTCGCGCTCGGCCTGCAGCCGGTCGATCAGGCCGTTCTGCAGGCGCTGCTCAAGGGCGTCGAACTCCGCGCCGAAACCCGCCAGCGGCGAGGCGCTGTTGCGCGCGAAGGTGAAGCCCCACGGCGCGGCGCGCTGGTCCTTGTCCAGCGTCGCGAAGTAGTCCATGAAGCCCGACAGCAGGTCGGCCTTGGTGACCAGCAGGTAGACCGGGAAGCGGATGTCCAGGTCCTTCTGCAGCTCCTGCACGCGGGCGCGCACGGTGGCCGCATGCTGCGCGCGCTCCGACGGGCTGCGCGAGAGCAGGTCGGTCACCGACACCGTCACCAGCGCGCCGTTGATCGGCTGGCGCGGACGCGAGCGCCGCAGCATCTGCAGGAAACCGCTCCAGGTCGCCTTGTCGTTGTCGGGATCGCTGTCCTGCGTGGTGAAGCGGCCGGCGGTGTCGATCAGCACGGCGCGGTCGGTGAACCACCAGTCGCAATGCCGCGTGCCGCCGACGCCGCGGATCGCGTGGTCGCCCATCTGCTCGGCCAGCGGGAAGTTCAGCCCACTGTGGCGCAGGGCCGTCGTCTTGCCGGAACCCGGCGCGCCGATGATCAGGTACCAGGGCAGCTCATAGAGATAACGGCCGCCGAAGCGCGAGCGCAGCTTGGCGCCGAAACCGGCCGAGCCCTCCGCCCCGAAGCGCGAGCGCTGCAGCGTCTGCAGCGCCTGGCGGAAACGCTCGCGCACAGAGGCCATGTCGGCGCTCTCGCGCTCGGTGGCCGCGGCCGGCTGCTGCAGCAGCTGGTTGACCACCGCGGTGTTGCCGCGCTTGGCGCGCCAGCGGCTCCAGGCGATGCACAGCGCCACCACCAGCACCAGCACGCCGATCGTGATCCAGCGCGAGCGCTCGGTGTCGAGCGGGCGGGCCTCGCCGACGGCCACCAGCGGGCCGATGATCCAGATCAGCAGCGCCACGGCCAGCACCAGCACCGCCAGCAGCACCCAGCGGTTGAAGATCCATCCCAGGACGCGTTTCATCGGGAAGCTCCGCGCGCCGGCGCCTCGGGGGCCCGGCCATTGATCATCAGACTGACTTCGACCCGGCGGTTCAGCGCGCGGTTGGCCGGCGTGTCGTTGGCGGCGACCGGCTCGGCGTCGGCGCGGCCCTCGGCGCGGATGCGCTCGGGCGCGACCCGGCGCGCGATCAGCAGCTCGCGCACGGTGTTGGCGCGTTCCTCCGACAGGTGCCAGTTGGACGGGAAGCGGGCCGAGCGGATCGGCGTGTTGTCGCTGTGGCCGGTGACCAGCACCGTGCCCTGGACCTGCGTCAGCGCGTCGGCGATGCGGGTCATCAGCGCCTCGCGCTCCGGCACGATGGTCGCGCTGGCCGGCGCGAACAGGCCGTCGCCGCGGATCGTCACCACGCTGCGGTCGACCTCGTCGCGCACCGCGACCAGGCCGGCCTTGATGTCGGACTGCAGGAACTGCGCCAGGCGCGGCTTGGCCGGCGGCGGTGGCGGCGCCACCACCGGCGGCGACAGCCGCAGGCCCTGGATCTGGCCGAACACCGGGTCGGAACGCTCCGCCAGCGACAGCGTCAGCGACAGGTAGACGCCCACCAGCACAAGCGCGGTCAGCGCGGCGGTGGCCGCCAGCGGCAGCCAGCCGATGTGGCGGCGCTGCGTGATCGCCTCGACCTGCCAGTGCTGCGCCAGCGCGGCCGGATAGTCGCCGCGCTGCTGCTTGAGGATCTGCGCCAGGCGGTCACGCACCGCCTCGAGCTGCGCCGGGCCGTTGTCGATGACGCGGTAGCGGCCGGCGAAACCCAGCGTCAGCGCGGCGTAGATCAGCTCCAGCAGGTCGCGGTTGGCGTCGGGCTTCTCGGCCAGGCGGGCCATCAGCTGGAAGACCTTCTCGCCGCCCCAGGTCTCGTTGTGGAACATCGACAGCAGGCTGTGGCGCGCCCACACGCCGGAGCCGCCCCAGGGGGTGTCGGCGGCGGCCTCGTCGATCATCGTGCAGAGCACGTAGCGCGTGGCCATCACGCGCTCGGGCGGAATGCCGGCGGCGGCGGCGCGCGAGGCGAAGTCGCGCACGCCCTGCGCCAGGTTGTTGCGCAGCGCGGCCACGTCGTCGACGCGGCGCGTCGCGCGCAGTTGCGGCACCAGCAGCAGCAGCGGATTGGCCAGCGTCAGCAGCGGGTTCAGGCCGGCGGCGGGCGGTGCCGCGTCGGGCTGCACCGAGTCCGGCGCGGACGCGCCGCGGGGCGCCTGCGCGCCACCGGGACGGGGCTTGATGAAGGTGCGCTGATCGTCGAAGCCTGCGAACGGATCGTTGAGCGCGGAGGGGTCCATGCCGGCTCCCGGGGGTTGCTTGTCTTGAATCGGAGGGGACGGGGGCGGGGCCCGGCGTGTCGCCGCGAGCGGCGCTTACTGCCGGATGGCCCAGAGCTCCAGCTCCAGTCCGGGGAAATCGCCGGCCACGTGCAGCGCCAGGCTGCCGCTGCGTTCGAGCTGCTTCCACAGGTCGCCGCCGCGGTCCAGCTCGAAATAATGGAAACCCGCGTGGAAGGGCAGCTGGCGCGGCGCCACCGGCAGCGCGCGCAACCCGATGCCGGGCAGTTGCAGGTTCACCAGGTCGCGGATGCGGTCCACCGGGCCGAGCTTGGACTGTGCCGGGAAACGCTGGCGCAGCTGCTCGGCGGCCACCTGCGCGTTGACCGCGATGACGAAGCTGGCGCTGCGCAGCAGGTCGGCGTCGGGCACGACGGCGGTGCGCACGCCATGGGTGCGCTCGGTCAGGTCGATCTGCAGCGCGTTGCGCTCCAGCACGACGCTGAGCATGCGGCGCAGCTCCTCCAGCAACGGCGCGAAGCTGCCGCGCAGGTCGTCGTGGCGGTACAGCGGGTATTCGGAGGCCAGGCGGGTGTCGCTGACGAAGGTCGCCATGTCGCCGGCCAGTTGCAGGCAGTCGCGGTGCAGCGTCTCCGGATGCACGTGCGGGGAGGCGGCATGCTGGCGGAACAGCGGATCGGCGCGGTTCAGCGCCTGCAGCATCAGGAAGTCGGCCAGTTCGGACACGCCGTTGCCCAGCTGCCCCATCCGCGACGACAGCAGCTGCGCCCGCTGGCGCACCAGGCCGTGCAGCAGCGAGGCCATCGCCGACAGGTGGCCGCTGGCGTCGATGCGGGTCTGCGGCGGGATGTAGCTGCGGTCCAGCACCAACTGCTGGTCGGCGCGGCGCTCGGCGATGCGGGCCACGCCGAGCGCGGCATAGGCGTCGTTGAGCTCGCGCGCGGGCAGCAGGCGCAGCGTCAGCGCGCCGGTCTGGACCGGCTCGGGTTCGTCGCCGGCGCTGGTCTGGTCGCGCAGGTCCTGGTCGACGACGTGATAGCGATGCAACTCGCCGGCGTCATGGCCGTTGAAGGCGACCTGGTCGGTGCCCGGCCGCGCGATCGGCGCGGCCAGCACGACCATGTCGCCCTTGAGGTCGGCCGGCACCTCCAGCGGCGCCATCGCGGCATCCGCCTGCGGGATCTGGAACGGGGTGCCGTCGGGCAGGATGCCGCTGGCGCGCACGATGCCCAGCCGGCCCACGCTCAGCAGCGCCTCGTCCAGCACCAGCTCGGTGAAACCCCAGCCGTGCGGCGCCAGCGCGCGGGCGCGGCTGTCGACCAGGTGCTCGAGGTAACGGGTTTCCTGCTGGAAATGATGGGGCAGCAGGAACATGCCCTGCGACCAGATGACCTTGCTGTGCCAGCTCACGGCTGCTTGACCGAGGCGCTGACCGACAGCTCGTCGGCCTGGATCAGGACCTCCTGCTTCTTGCCCACCACCACCGGCACCACCGCGCGCCAGCGCGCATGCTCCAGGTCGCGGTAGGCGCCGAACACGGCGATGAAACGCGTCTCCGGCGACAGGGTCTTCTTGGCGATCGGGCGCGTCTCGCCCGGTTGCAGCGTCATTTCCTCGCGGGCGACCATCTCGGCGCCCAGTTCAGCCTGGTCCTTCTGGTACAGGCTGATGAAATCCGCGGAGTTGAAGGCGTTGGCCGACTTCAGCTCATACACCCGCACCAGCAGCGGGGAAGGGCGCTTGGTGACGCTCGGGTTGAGCTGCGCCGAGGCCTGGATCGTGCCCCGCGTCAGCTCCGTCGGCTTGGGCGAACCCGGACCGAACGGATTGAGGCTCGACATCGTCGAGCAGCCCGCAAGCGCCCCCACGGCAAGCAGCGCCAAGGCGGCAGCCCGGCGCGTGGAGTGGCGGAGTCCCTGGTTTCCCGAACGAGGCGTGAGCATCTGGCTGTCCTTCTTTACCGGAAGAAAGGATAGCCAGCGGGGGCTCTTGGGCGTGGTGACTTAGGTAATCGGGGCGAGGGGGACGGAAGGGGCGGGTCAGGCCGCGCGGAGGCGGAATTGGCTCACCAGCTTCGCCAGCTGCTGGGCCTGGCCGTTCAGGCTCTCGGCGGCGGCGGCGCTTTCCTCGACCAGGGCGGCGTTCTGCTGGGTGACCTGGTCCAGGTGGGTGACGGCGTCCCCGACCTGCTGGATCCCGCCGTTCTGCTCCTGCGTCGCCGCCGAAATCTCCCGGATCAGCGTGTCGACCTGGCCGACCTGCGCCACCACCCGCCGCATCACCTCGCCGGCGCTTTCGGCCTGCCGGGCACCGGTGTCCACCCGCTGCGCGCTGGCCTGGATCAGGTCCTTG
This sequence comes from Mitsuaria sp. GD03876, assembly GCF_029840635.1. Lineage (GTDB taxonomy): Bacteria > Pseudomonadota > Gammaproteobacteria > Burkholderiales > Burkholderiaceae_C > Roseateles. The sequence continues at coordinate 23,593 of NZ_JAOCCU010000057.1, forward strand.
ATCTCCTTGGCCGCGCCGGCCGAGCGCTGCGCCAGCGCCCGCACCTCGGAGGCGACGACGGCGAAACCGCGCCCCTGCTCGCCGGCCCGGGCCGCCTCGACGGCCGCGTTCAGGGCAAGGATATTGGTCTGGAACGCGATCGCGTCGATCACGCCGATGATGTCCTCGATGCGGCGCGAGGCCTCGCTGATGCCCTGCATCGTCTGAACCAGGTCGCCCACCGCCTGGCCGCCTTCGCCGGCGGCGCCCGAGGCGTCCGCCGCCATCCGGCTGGCCTGGCCGGCGGACGCCGCGTTCTGGGCCACGGAACTGGTCAGTTCCTCCATCGACGCCGCCGTCTGCTGCAGGCTGCTGGCCTGGCTCTCGGTGCGCGAGCTCAGGTCGGCGTTGCCCTGCGCGATCTCCTGCGAACCGGTGGCGATGCTCTCGCTGCTGTCTCGCACCTGGCCGACCAGGCGGCCGAGCTGGTCGACCATCCGTGACATCGCGCGGAGCAGGTCGGCCGGTTCGTCGCGGCCCACCGCGCGGATGTCGACGGTCAGGTCGCCGGCGGCGACGTCCTCGCTGGCCCGCACCGCCTGCGCGATCGGCGCGGTGATCGAGTGCGTCACCTGCCAGGCCAGCACGATGCCGATGGCCAGCGCGATCGCCACGACGACCAGCGTCACCCGCAGCCCGCTGGCGTAGGAGAGCGCGGCCTCCTTGGCCGCCGCGTCGCCGCCGTCGCGGTTGAAGGCGACGTCCTCGTCGATCGCCTTGGCCAGCTCGGTGAAGAGGGAGGAGGAGCGTCCCGCCGACAGCTTCCGGGCCGCGTCGTGCTGGGCCTCGCCGGCGGCCGCGGCCCGGGCGAGTTCCGCATCGGCTTCCTGGTAACCCTTCCAGGCGTCGCGGATCTTGGCGTAGAGCGCCTGCTCGCGCCCGGCGGTCACCGAGGTCTCGTACACCTTGGCCGCCTGCTCGAAGGCCGCGACCGCCGCGTCATGCTCCCGCGCCACCTTGGCGCGCGCGGTCTCGTCGGTCTCCAGCACCGCGCGCAGCGACAGCCGGCGCGTCAGGTTGGCGGCGTCCTGCATGTCGGCCAGCTTGGCCACGCTGGGCAGCCAGTTGGTGTTGAGGTCCTGCACGTTGGCGTTGATGCGCGCCATCTGCTCGACGCCGAAGGCGGCGATGAAGCACAGCAGGACCAGCACGGCGGCGAAGGCCAGCGCCAGGCGGCGGCCGATGCGGAAGTTGCGGAGGATGGACATGGTCGTGACCGGAGGGAGAGGCCGGCGTTAACGAGTGGTTGCATCAGCGTGCGCCTGTCACCCTTCAGAAACCTGTCCGACACACGGCCGTACAGCCTGCGGAAACATGTCGTCCCGGGGAGCAGTGACCTGCTGCACGGCAGCCGCTGTACGGCAGGCGCCGAAAACCGTCCGTCCCGCGCCTCGACCCTAGCGATTGCCCTCGGATGACAACGTTGTCAGCGTGTCTTATGCTCCGCCCCCAAAGAGGAGACATCGATGAGTGCAGATCTTTCCCGGCTGGCCGGCGGCGGCGACGGGCCGTCCCGGTCCGGGGCGGTGGCGCCGCGCGGGCCGGACGAGGTCGCGGCATCCACCGAGTCGACCGCCGAGGCGGGCGCCGGGACCGGCCCCGCGCGCCATCCGCTGACCTGGGTGCCGTCGCTGTACCTGGCGATGGGGCTGCCGAACGTGCTGGTCGGCGTGGTCGCGGCGATCCTCTACAAGAACCTGGGCGTGTCCAACGAGGACATCGCGCTCTACACCTCGCAGATGTACCTGCCGTGGGTGCTCAAGCCGCTGTGGTCGCCGCTGCTGGAACCCTTCAAGACCAAGCGCTGGTGGGTCATCGCGATGCAGTTCGCGATGATGGCCTCGATCGGCGCCGTCGCGTTCTGCCTGCCGCTGGAGGGTTTCCTGCGCGCCTCGCTGGCGTTCTTCTGGATCACCGGCTTCGCCTCGGCGACGCAGGACATCGTGGCCGACGGCGTGTTCATGACGACGATGCCGCCGCGCGAGCAGGCCCGCTACGCCGGCCTGCAGGGCATGTGCTGGAACCTGGGCGCGGTGGTGGGGTCGGGGCTGCTGGTGTCGCTGACCGGCTGGCTGCACGGATCGCTGGGGTGGACCTGGGTGCAGTGCTGGATGGCGGTGATGCTGGGCGCCGCGGCGATGATGGGCGGCTTCGGCCTGTGGCACCTGCGCGTGCTGCCGCCGGGCGCGCCGGCCGCCGTGCAGGGCAGCGATCCGCGCGGCGCGTGGGTCTCGCTGCGGGAGTCCTGGGCGACGCTGTTCCAGAAGCCGTCGATCTGGATGATGCTGGCGGTCGTCTTCTTCTACCGCTTCGGCGAGGGCTTCATCGAGAAGTTCGGCCCGCTGTTCCTGCTCGATCCGCGCTCGGCCGGCGGGCTCGGCCTGGACAACGCGGCGCTGGGGCACATCTACGGCACCGCGGGCACGGTGGCCTTCATCGCGGGGGCGTTCCTGGGCGGCTTCATCGCGGCGCGGATGACGCTGCGGCGCTCGTTCCTGCTGCTGGCGATCGCGCTCAACCTGCCGCACCTGACCTATTACTACCTGAGCCACGCCATGCCCACCGACCTGTGGTGGATCGGCGCCGTCGTCGCCATCGAGAAGTTCGGCTTCGGCATGGGCTCCGTCGGGCACATGCTGTACATGATGCAGCAGATCGCCCCGGGGCCCTTCAAGATGACGCACTACGCCATGGCCACCGGCGTGATGGCGCTGACCCGATGGGCCACCGGCAGCGTCAGCGGCTGGGTGTACCTGGCCGTCGGGCAGCACTACGCGAGCTTCTTCGCGCTGGTGCTGGTGTTCTCGGTGCCGCCGATCCTGCTGGCCTGGCGGGCGCCGTTCCCGATCGACACGGACCGGCAGGACGCCGGCGCGGCCCCGGCCGGGCATTGACTCACTGCCGGCCCAGCGTGTTCAGCGGGATCTTCAGGTAGCTCACGCCGTTGTCCTCGGCCGGCGGCAGGTGGCCGGCGCGGATGTTGACCTGGATCGACGGCAGGATCAGCGCCGGCACGTCCAGCGTGGCGTCCCGCCCGGTGCGCAGCGCGACGAACGCCGCCTCGTCGACGCCGTCGTGCACATGGATGTTGTGGGCGCGCTGGTCGGCGACCGTGGTTTCCCAGGCCGGGTCGCGGCCCTCGGGCGGGTAGTCGTGGCAGACGAGGAGGCGGGTGGCCGGCGGCAGCGCCAGCAGCCGCCGGATCGAGCGGTACAGCGTGACCGCGTCGCCACCGGGGAAGTCCGCGCGCGCGGTGCCGACGTCCGGCATGAACATCGTGTCGCCGACGAAGACCGCGTCCGGCACCGCCGCGTCGCCGCTGGCGATCCGGTAGGCCAGGCAGGCCGGCGTGTGGCCGGGCACCAGCAGCGCCTGCGCCTCCAGGGTGCCGATGCGGAAGGTCTCGCCGTCGCGGAACAGGTGGTCGAACTGCCGGCCGTCGGGCAGGAAATCGCGCTCCAGGTTGTAGAGCCGGCGGAACACCGCCTGCACCTCGCGGATGTGCTCGCCGATGGCGATGCGTCCGCCGACGCGTTCCTGCAGGTGGCGCGCGGCGGACAGGTGGTCGGCATGGGCGTGGGTCTCGAGGATCCACTGCACCGTCAGCCCGGCCTCGGCCAGGTGGGCCAGCACGCGGTCGGCCTGCGTCGTGGCGGTGCGGCCGGACTTCAGGTCGAAGTCCAGCACCGGATCGACGATCGCGGCCTGGCGCGTCGCCGGATCGGCCAGCACGTAGGTGACGGTGCCGGTGCGCTCGTCGTGGAAGGGCTCGATGGACAGGGCAGGGGAAGCGTCGCTCATGGTGCCGGGCACTATATCGAGCGACGCCGCCGCCTGTCGCCGGTCAGGCGTCGTCGGAGCGCGCTCCTTGCGACCGGCGGCGGGCGCCGCTGACGATCGCCGAACACTGCAACGGATGGCGGACCTCGTGGGCCACGCCGCCGAACAGGAACAACAACGCGAACAGCAGGCGCTTCATGGGCGGCATCCCGGCCGGGGCGGGCCTCAGACCAGCTCGAGGCCGACGGCGATGTTGCCGCGCGTCATCTTCGAGTACGGGCAGGTCTCGTGGGCGCGCTTGACCAGCTCATAGGCGGTGTCGCGGGGCAGGCCCGGCAGGCTGACGCGCAGCTGCGCGCTCAGCGAGTAGCCGTCGGCGCCCTTGTTCAGGTCGACGGACGCGTCGACGGCGGCGTCCGCGGGCAGCCGCACGCCGATGGCCTGCGCGGCCAGGCCCATCGCGCCGATGAAGCAGGCGGACCAGCCCACGGCGAACAGCTGCTCCGGATTGGTCCCGGGGCGCGAGGAACCGGGCGAACCCAGCTGCACGTCGAGCCGGCCGTCGTCGGACTGGCCGCGGCCGTCGCGGCCGCCGGTGGTGTGGGTGCGGGCGGTGTAAAGGGTTTGAACGTGGTCGGTGGTCATGGCGGTCATGGAGGGCTCCGTTGAAGCAGCGTCATCTGCTGCATGGCCCGCATTTCATCGGCGCGATGTATCGACGATGTGTGACCGCCGCGGCGAATTGGCGCCCTGCGTGTCCGCGGGCGCGCCGGACACACTGGCATACAAAGCGGAAGGGGCGGCGGACGCGCGAGGGTGCCGCTCAGGCCGGTGCCGCCTCGGGCGGGCGGACCGGAATCCCGACGCGAAAACGCGTGCCCTGGCCGGGCGTGCTGTCGACCTCGATGCGGCCGGCGTGCTTCTGGACGATCGAGTAGGACAGCGACAGTCCCAGACCGGTGCCCTGACCCACGGGCTTGGTGGTGAAGAACGGCTCGAAGATCCTGCGGCGGACCTCCTCGCTCATGCCGATCCCGGTGTCCTCGACGCTCACCCAGACCCAGTCGCCCTCGGCCCGTGTGGCCAGACGGATCTCCCCACGCTGCGGGATCGCATGCGCGGCGTTGACGATCAGGTTCATGAAGACCTGGTTGAGTTGCGCCGCGATGCAGCGCACCGGCGGCAGCGCGCCGTAGTCCTTCTTGACATCGGCCTTGTACTTGACCTCGTTCATCACGACGTTGAGCGTCGATTCCAGCCCGGCATTGAGGTCGGCGTCCTGCCACTCGGCGTGGTCCACGCGCGAGAAGTCCTTGAGGTCCTGCACGATCTTCTTCACCCGCACCAGGCCGTCCTCGCTCTCGTCGAGCAGCTGCGGCAGGTCCTCCTTCACGAAGGCCAGGTCGATGCGGCGGTCCAGGTCGCCCAGCGCCCGGGCCACCGCCTCGGGCAGCGCGTCGGGGGCCGCCTGCATCGTGTCGAGCAGCCCGAACATCGGCTCGACGTAGCTCCTCAGCGTGCCCAGGTTGGAGCTGACGAAGCCAATCGGGTTGTTGATCTCATGCGCCACGCCGGCGGCGAGCTGTCCGATCGAGGCCATCTTCTCGGCCTGCAGCAGCTGGTTCTGCGCCTCCTCGAGCCGGGTGTTGGTCAGCTTGATGCGCTGGTAGTTCTCGGCCAGCGCCTGCTGGACGCGCCGCTCCTCGGTGCGGTCCTGCAGCAGCCACCAGGTTTGCGCCAGCCGGTCGTGCGGGTTGGCGACGTAGGCGATCATCTGGATCCACAGCCGGTGGCCGCCCGCCGAGAGCATTTCCATCTCGTGCTGCAGCGAGTCGCCGCGCGAGAGCACCGGGTACGCCACGGCGGCCAATGACTGGAAATCCTCATCGCTGCAGAACAGCGTGCGGGTCGGAATGCCGCTCGGCGATGCGTCCCCGAGCTCGAAGATCTCGGCGAACTTGCGGTTGCCGCGCACGATGCGCTGGTTGAGCGTGGTGACGATGCCCACGGATGCGTTCTCCAGGAAGGCCTCGAGCTCATGGTGCGTCAGCAGCAGCTCGGCGGTGCGCTCGCTGACCAGTTCCTCCAGCTCGGCCCGATGGCGGCGCAATTCCTCCTCGGCGCGGCGCCGCTGGGTGACGTCCTGCAGCGTCTCGATGGCGCCGACCACGGCGCCCTGCGCGTCCAGCAGCGGCGCGGCGGTGAAGAACAGCCAGCGTCCGCCATCGTCCATCCGCGGGAAGAAGGCCTCCACCTCGTAGGCGTCGTCGACCGTTTCCGAGCGGCGGCAGCGGCCCTCGTACAGCGGGCCGCTTTGCGCCTCGATGGCGCCGTCGATGATCAGGTCGGCCAGCAAAGGGCGTGCTTCTGGATAGAAGGCGGTCCAGGCGTCCTGGCGCCCCAGCATGTCGAAGCGGTCCTGGCCGGTGAGTTTGCTGCAAGCCGCGTTCCAGTGCGTCACGCGATGTTCTCCATCGAGCACGAAACTGGCGACCGGACTGTTCTCGATGATCTGGTGCAGCACCCGGCCAACGTCGAGCAGGCTGGTCTGCACATGGCGCATGTCGCTCAAGTCCTGCACCGTCAGCACGTTGAGCCGGCGTCCGCGCAGCGTGTAGGGGCGGGCGGTCAGCTCCAGCGCGCGCACCGACCCGCTGGCCGTCTGCGCCTCGATCTCGATGGCCGGCGGCAGCGCGTCCTGCGCGATCGCCTGCAGGCCATAGGTCCTGAGCGCCTCGCGCTGCGCCGGCGTGGCCCAGGCGTCGAAGGGCATTGCCGCCAGCGCCGCCGGCTCGTAGCCCAGCAGCCGCAGCATCGCGGCATTCGCATGGACGATGCGCTCCTCATCGTGTACCAGCAGCGGCGTGGTGACGGCCTCCCAGGCCGCCCGCAGTTCCACGGGCGGCGCCTCCGGCGGCGGTATCGCGGGGTCGGGCGCGTTCATAGCGTGACGTCGCCCGGATCCTCGAGGATGAAGGACCCATCGTCGGCCCAGCGGACCTGCGTGATGCCCGGCTCCAGGCGCTCCAGTCGTCGCAGTTCCGCCTCCTGGGCGCTGATCTGCCCCTGCTGGGCCCGCACCAGGTCCGCGAGCCGGCGGTTCTCCAGCGTCAGCGCGCGCAGCTGCAGCACCTGCCGCACCGCGCTGAGCAGCTCGTAGTCGGCCCAGGGCTTGGCGATGAAGCGCGCGATCGCGGCTTCGTTGACCGCGCGGACCAGCGCGTTCAGGTCGGTGTAGCCCGACAGGATGATGCGTTCGCAGTCGGGCTGCAGCGTGCGGAGCTCGGTGAGGAAGTCCACGCCGTTCATCACCGGCATGCGGTAGTCCGAGATCGCCATCGCGTAATGCTGGCTGCGCGCGCGTGCCAGCGCCTGCGCGCCGTCGGCGCATTCGTCGACGACGTAGCGGCCGCCGTCCGGGGTGATCAGGCCGTGGCGCAGCAGCCGCTGCAGCGCATGGAGGATGCCGGGCTCGTCGTCCACGATCAGCAGGCGCTCAACCATGGGAGGCTCCTTGCGGGGTGACCGGCCGGGCGCCGCCGGGCGAGGCGTCGTCGTCGGGTCGGCGCACGTGCAGCGCCATGCGCACGCCCTCACGGCCGGCGAACTCCCGGATCTGGCGCACCATCCGCGCGTCGAAGACATGGCCGGCCGCCAGCAGCAGCGTGCCCTTGGGCGTGAGCAGGTCGCGCGCGAGCACCATCCCGGGCTCGATGTCCTGAGGACTGATCTGGCGGTCGCGCGGGAGTTCCTCGGGCTCGTCGGTGAGCGCCAGCTCGAAGGCTTCGACGATCTCCGGCTCATAGCGCGTGCCCGCGCCGCCGCGCGCCAGCTGCAGCGCCTGCGCCGGCGTGAAGTGCTGCTCGGCCATCCGTCCGGACAACGCCGCCCAGTAGTCGCTCGCGATGCTCAGCGCCTGCGCCGCCAGCGGCACCGCGTTGCCCGACAGGCCATCCGGAAACCCCTTGCCGTCGATGCGCTCGTGCTGGGACCGCACCAGCCGGGCCACATGCTGCAGTTGTCCCAGCGGCAGCAGCGCCGCCTCGCCGTTGAGGGAATGGCGGCGGTAGCGCGCGACTTCCTCGGAGTTCATCGTCGATACCGGCTTGTGCAGCAACGCGTCGGGGAAACCGATCTTCCCGATCTCGTGCAGCAGCCCGGCGATGTGGACGTCCTCCTCGTTGCGGGGCCCCAGGCCGAGCCGCCGGGCAGTGCGCCGGGCGAGGTCCGCGACCTGACGCGAATAGCCCGCCAGGCCGCCTTCGCGCAATTCCAGCAGTCCGGAGAACACCTGGATCGACAGCAGGAAGTTCTCCTTCACCTGCTCGAAGGACTTCTCCAGCATTGCGTTGACCTGTTCGAGTTCCTGCGTGCGGGCACGCACGCGCTTCGAGAGATCGGCGTTGAGCGATTGCAGCTCGGTGTTCTGGGACCGGGTCAGCTGCAGCAAGGCGCGGTTCTCGACCTCGAGCCGGCGTCGCGACAGCGCGTCGTCGATCGCCATCAGCAACTCGCGGTCATCCCAGGGCTTGGCGATGTGGCGCTGGATCTGGCCGCGGTTGACTGCGGCCACCGTCGCCTGGATGTCGGCGTAGCCGGTGAGCAGCAGGCGCCCGACCGTCGGCCAGCGTTCGCGCACCTGCTCCAGGAACGTGGCGCCGTCCATCTCGGGCATCCGCATGTCCGACACCACGACGTCGATCGGTTCCTGCGCCAGCAGCTCCAGCGCGGCGGCGCCGCCTGGCGCCAGCAACACCCGGTAGCCCATGGGACGGACGAGCCGCCGAAGCGCGCTGAGGATGGAAGGCTCGTCGTCCACGAACAGGACGACGGGCGTCGTGGTCTCCTCGGTCATTGCTTGTCTCCCTGATGCGACCTGCCGACGAACGCTTGTCGAGTTTAGGAGCGCCCCGGGCCCGTCGCCAAGCCCGCCGGCGGGAGAGGGGGCTCGGCGGGACCTGCGCACGCCTTCCGACGGCCCCCGCACGAAACCCAGGTGCATCCTGCCAAGCCACGGTAAGCCAGTAAGTCACGGTGAATCCCGGTGAAAGCAGCGTTGTCTCGACGTGAAGGAGGGTGCGTCTTGCGCCGCGCCGTGCTTCGATTCGCCCGCGATGCGAATTTCTTAAGACAGCCCTAATCTGCCGGGCGCACCTTGCGGCCAGGGCACCCCATTGTTTGACGCAATCGGCCCGACCGGCCCCGCGGCCCACGGCGACGCCTTCCCCAAGACGCCACCGGCGCGGAGCCCGCCAGGTCCCAGGAGAAGCACATGAGCAAGTCCACCCCGATCCTCGCCATGGTCGCCGCCTTCGCGGCGGCGTCGGCCCAGGCCTCCACCAACACCGACGACGTGGCGCGCCGATCGGAGCGACGCGCGGCGATGCAGCAGCAGCTGCGCGCGGTGCAGGTCGAGCTCTATTGCGATCACCAGGACAACGCGATGCATCTGCTGCGCGACGCCCGTCGCCAGCTGATGGCCCAGCGCGATCCGGACAACGCCGGCGACCTGCGCCAGCTCGAGAAGGTCAGCTGGCTGGTGCGCCACGGCGACACCGTCCAGGCGATCGCGACGATCGACGCGGCGCGCCACGACGCGGCCTGAGGGCCGGTTCCGGCGGCCTCACATGAGGCAGTAGTCGACCGGCTGCAGCGGCGGCGGGACCTCGGTCTCGCCGAGCGCCTGCAGCAGGTCGATCTCCAGCGTGCGGCAGATCGCGTCCAGCGGCAGGTCGTTGGGACGCAGGCCGAAGGGCTCCTCGATCTCGTCGCCCACCGCGTCCAGGCCGAAGAAGGTGTAGGCCACGATGGCCACCACCACCGGCGTCAGCGCGCCCATCGAGTCGACCAGCCCGAACGGCAGCAGGAAGCAGTACAGGTGGGCCGTGCGGTGCAGCAGCAGCGTGTAGGGGAAGGGCAGCGGCGAGCTCTTGATGCGCTCGCACGACGCCGCCGAGGCCGTGAGGCCCGACAACGTGGCGTCGATCGACGCCGACAGCACCGGATCGATCCGCCCCTGCGCCCGGCAGGCCTGCAGGTCGCGGCCCATCTGCAGCAGCAGTCCCGACGGCCGGTTGGCGACCGGCGCGATCACGCGGGCATCGTCCTCGGTGAGCCAGGCGGCCAGGTCGGCGTCCCGCGACGTGCCGCGCAGCTGATGCTTGAGCGCATGCGCGAACGCCGCCATCCGCAGCACCATGCGCCGGCGCAGGGCGTCGACGGGAAGGTGGCCCGCGGACGCATCGGCGGTTGCAGTGGCGGTTGAAGCGGCGGTTGAAGCGGCGGTTGAAGCGGCGGCCGGCGCGTCGATCAGCGTGAGCACCTGGCGCGCCAGCGTGCGCCCGCGCAGCAGGACGTCGCCCCAGAGCTTGCGCGCTTCCCAATAGCGGTCGTAGCAGGCGTTGTTGCGGAAGCCCAGGAAGATCGCCAGCGGCAGGCCGATCAGCGAGAACGGCAGCGCCGACACCTGCAGCTTGTAGTCCAGCAGCCGGCCGTGGCTCCAGGTCACCAGCACCGCCAGCGCGATGTTGGCCGCCAGCGTCCACTTGATCTGTCCGAGGATGGAGCCTCGCATCGCGAAGAACAGACGGATGCCGGACGGGCGTTCGCGGACGATCATGGCGGAGGGCGGTGGCGCGGGGAGCCGGCAGCTTAGCCCACGGCAGGGGGCGGTCGGCCGTTCGTCGTATTCGCTTGTATATTGCGAAGCGTCTTCAGAGGGCCCCGTCCATGCACACGCCTCCCTTCAAATTGAGTCCCGGCGGATTGGCCGCGCTGGTCGGCGCGGAGGGCCCGCGCGCCGCCGCGCCGGGCGGCCGGCTCGCGCCCGTCGCCTGCTGCGAGGAGGACCGCGTCGCCGAGCTGGTCGCGCATGAGGACGCCGCCGCGCGCGCACCGGCGCCGAGTTCCGGCGCGGCCACGAACCGCATGCGGCTGCATCAGCTCGACCCGCACCTGCATTGCTCGGTGATCGGCAACTGCCTGGGCACGGCGGAGCTGCGCCGGCTGATGGGCCGGCATGTCGAGGTGGCGGGGCTGAGCGATCTCGACGTGCACCATGCCGCGGTGTCGCTGGCGGTGCAGGGCGGGGAGGTGTCGAAGGCGCTGCACAAGGCGCTCGACCAGCGGCACGCGGGTGCCGTGCGCGCGTTCGCGGCGGCGGCCGACGAGGCGGCGCTCGATGCCGCCTGGCGCGAGGCCTGGCAGCGCGGCGAGGTGCAGGGCGCCTACTGGGCGCTGCTCACGCACAAGGCGGTGACGCCGGCGCTGCGGCAGACCGCGTTCGGCGAGGTCCACATGCTGTCGCACCTGATGGCGTCGGCGAACCGGCATGAACTCAAGCGCTTCGTCGCCCTCGAGAAGGGGCACGCGGAGCTGGAAGAGCGGCTCGAGCGCGAACAGGCCCGTCGCCAGGAGGCGCTCCAGGAGCGCGACCGGATGGCGGAGCAACTGCGGCAACAGGCGATCGACTTCGAGGGACGGCTCGCGCAGGCCCTGGCGTCTCGGTCGGAGGCGCCGATGTCGGCGCGGGAGCTGGGCGAGCAGGTGGCGATCCAGGCCGAGCGCCGGGAGCGCGCCGAGCGGCAGTCCGAGGACGCGGCGCGCCAGCTCGCGAGCCTGAAGGAACAGCTCGAGCGCGTGCAGGCGCATGGACGGGCGCAGGCGGAAGAGCTGGCGGCGGCGGAGGCCGAGCTGCACCGCCTCAGCGCGGGCGTGCCGGACACCAGTGGCGATGGCGCGGCCTTGCTCGCGCAACGGCGGGTGCTCTATGTCGGCGGGCGCCCCAGCTCGACGCCGGCGATCCGCGATTACGTCGAATGCCGGGGTGGGGAGTTCCTCCACCACGATGGCGGGCTGGAGGCTCGCAAGGGCCTGCTGGCGGCGCTGCTGCCGCGGGCGGACCTGGTGGTGTTCCCGGTCGACTGCATCGACCACGATTCGGCGCTCAACCTGAAGCGCCTGGCGGAGCGACACCAGGTGCCGTTCCTGGCGCTGCGCAGCGCCAGCCTGGCCAGCTTCGCCGCCGCGGTGCGGCGGGAGCTGGTGCCGTCGGGAGACGGCCAGGAACAGGGCTCGCGGCGCTTCTGCCTGCGGCACGCCTGAGCGGACTGCTGCTGGCGATGCGTACCGCTGCCCTGGCGGTTCGCTGACCCGTCCTTGTCTCGATTCGAGTCGCGCCTACTTGCGTGCGTGGTTTCGATAGCAGGAACCTCGCAAAACGCGGGGCTCAGTCGATTTCGAGCCATTTCCACGGTCCTAGCATCGACCTTCCTGGTGGACCGGAGGACATGCGATGGCTCCCGAAATGATGGCCTTCTGGTTGGCTGGCATTTGTCCGCCCGCTGCCGGTTGGATCCTGAATCTCACAATGCGCGGATCCATGGCCTTCAAGACGTCGGTCGCGGACTGTGCGATCGCCCCCGCGCTCATCCTGATTTCAACGACGCTCTGGATGGTGATCGTCCGTTGGCTCGAACCCATCGTTGCTCGCGAGCGTCCTGGTGCGCGTGAGCTTTTCCGAAAAGCCTTCTGCATTGCGCTCATGTGGACGCTGATGCTCATGAACATCTTTGGTCACTACTTTCTCTTCATAAGGGGATTTCATGCTGGTTGAATTTCTGCTCAATTGCGCCGCTGCCGGCGTGTTCTTCTCGATCATGACGGGAGGAGCGAGTTACATCGCCTACAAGAGGGGTGTTTTCGGGGATCCCAATCAGCCTGACGACCCGTCGGAGGAGGAAGTGAAACGGAAAGCCTAGTCGAGTGCCGCAAACCGTTTGGCGAGGAAAAGGAAGCCATGTGGAAAGACACTAGCCGCCACCGAAAGGCGGCGCGCTAGCATCGCGCGCCATGCGGATCCTCCTCGTCGAAGACGAAAAACCCCTGGCCGACTGGCTGGTCAAGGCGCTCGGCCAGAACGACTTCGTCGTGGACTGGGTCGACGACGGCCGCCTGGTGCTCGGCCAACTGGCCGCCACCCGCTACGACGCGATGATCCTGGACCTCGGGCTGCCCGGCCTGGGCGGCCACGAAGTCCTCGCCCGGCTGCGCGAGGCCGACTCCCGCGTCCCCGTGCTGATCCTGACCGCCCGCGACTCGCTGATGGAACGCGTCAGCACCCTGCACGAGGGCGCCGACGACTTCCTCGCCAAGCCGTTCGAGCTCCAGGAACTCGAAGCCCGCCTGGTCGCGCTGATCCGCCGCTCCCGCGGCCGCGACCAGCCGCGCTTCGCCTGCGGGCCGCTGGTCTACGACGCCGGCACCAAGCTCTTCACGCTGGACCGGGAGCCGCTGGCCCTGTCGCCGCGCGAGCACGCGGTGCTGCGCACGCTGATCCAGCACAGCGGCGAGCCGATGTCCAAGCAGGAGATCCTGGAGCGCCTGTTCTCCGACGAGCAGGACGTGCGCCCCGAGGCGATCGAGGTCCTGGTCCACCGGCTGCGCCGCCGCATCGAGTCCGGCAAGGTCCGCATCACCACGCTGCGCGGCCTGGGCTACGTGCTGGAACCGGCATGACCGCGCCGGGCGAGCGGCGGCTGGCCGCCTGGCTGCCGTCCTTGCCCGCCCGCTGGCACCGCTTCAGCGTCCGCCGCACGCTGCTGACGCTGGTGCTGCCGGTGATGCTGGCCGCCGTCGGCATCGAGCTCGCGCTGACCTGGGGCACCGCGCTGCAGGCGGCCAACTCGGCCTATGACCGCTCGCTGCTCGGCGCGATCAAGGCCATCGACAGCAACGTCTCGACCGAGACCGGCGGCCTGTCCGTCGAGATGCCGTACCGGCTGCTCGAGTTCTTCGAGCTGACCGCCAGCGGCCAGGTCTATTTCCGCGTCAGCACCGAGGACGGGCTGGTCGAGATCGGCAACGCCGGGCTGCCGCTGCCCGGCCAGCCGCTCAAGACCGGCGTGCCGCGCTTCATCGACGCCGAGTACTTCGGCGCGCCGGTCCGGGTGGGCGCCTGGGCACGGGAGCTGGACGCGGAGCGGCCCGGGCGCCGGATGATCATCCAGGTGGCCGAGAGCACCAACTCGCGCAACGCGTTCTCGCGCGCGCTGCTGATCCAGGCGATGTGGCGCGACCTGCTGACCGTGTCCATCGTCGCGGGCACGCTGGCGCTGGTGATCGGCTGGGCGCTGCGCCCGCTGGAGCGGCTGCGGCGCGAGGTCGAGGCCCGCGCCGACGACGACCTGTCGCCGGTCGACGAGACCCAGGTCCCCGCCGACGCCGCGCCGCTGGTGCGGGCCATCAACCACCACCTGGCGCGCCAGCGCGAGCTGGTGGACGGCCGCCGGCGCTTCGTCGACGACGCCTCCCACCAGCTGCGCACGCCGCTGGCGACGCTGGCCACGATGGTCGGCTACGCGCGGCGCGAGCGCGATCCGGCGCGCCTGGCCGAGGCGCTGGAGGCGCTCAAGGCGCAGATCGACGACACGGTGCGGCGCACCAACCAGATGCTGGCGCTCGCGCGGGCGGACACGGCGCCGGTGGCGATGACGCCGCTGGCGCTGGACCGCCTGGCCGACCGGTGCGCGCGCGAGTCCTGGCCGCTGGCGCGGGAGCAGGGCATCGACTTCGGCTTCGAGCACGAGTCCGGCGAGATCGTCGTGCTCGGCCACGAGGGCCAGTTGCGCGAGGCGCTGCTGAACCTGCTGCACAACGCGCTGCGCTACACGCCGCGCGGCGGCCAGGTGACGCTGCGCATCGCGATCGAGGGCGCGGAGGCGGTGATCCGCGTCGTCGACGACGGTCCCGGCATCCCCGCCGACGAACGGCCGCGCGCCGGGGAGCGCTTCTTCCGCGGCAGCAACGTCGACCTGCCGGGGTCGGGCCTGGGCCTGGCGATCGTGCGCGCGATCGCGCGTCGCCACCTGGGCGAGATGGACGTCGCGGCCGCGCGCCTCGACGCCCACGGGCTGGAGCGCGGTACCGCGGTGACGCTGCGGCTTCCGCTGCACACGGCTGCGGTTTTCCCGGTTCCGCTGAAAGCCGGCTGAAAGCGCCGGGTCCCTAGAGTTCGCCGCAAGCAGGGGGCGGGCGACCGCGCGGGCCTGCCGGCGCCTCGCGGCTTGTCGCGGGCGGCGGCGGCTGGCGGCGACCCGATCACCGCGAGGAGACAACATGCATTCGACCCCGACATTGCGGGCGGGCCGGCGTTGGGCGGCCGCGCTGCTGACCGTGCTGGGCGCGGCCTGGCTGGG
>NZ_JAOCCU010000058.1 GCF_029840635.1 Mitsuaria sp. GD03876
AGCTTGTCGCCCAGCTTGACCTTGAGCTCCTTGACCACGCCCGCCGCGGAGGACGGGATCTCCATCGAGGCCTTGTCGGACTCGACGGTGACCAGGCTCTGCTCGGCCTTGATGGTGTCGCCGGGCTTGACCAGCACCTCGATGATCGCGACGTCCTTGAAGTCCCCGATGTCGGGAACCTTGACTTCAACCAATGCCATGTCCGGTCCTTCCGATCAGAGGGCGATGCGACGGAAGTCCGCCAGCAGGGACGCGAAATAGACGTTGAAGCGGGCCGCGGCCGCGCCGTCGATGACGCGGTGGTCCCAGCTCAGCGACAGCGGCAGGATCAGGCGCGGCTGGAACTGCTTGCCGTCCCACACCGGCTGCGTCTGCGACTTGCACACGCCCATGATCGCGACCTCGGGGGCGTTGATGATCGGCGTGAAGTAGGTGCCGCCGATGCCGCCCAGCGACGAGATCGAGAAGCAGCCGCCGGTCATGTCCGCCGGACCCAGCTTGCCGTCGCGGGCCTTCTTGGCCAGCTCCGACATCTCCTGGCTGATCTGGAAGATGCCCTTCTTGTCGCAGTCCCGGATCACCGGCACGACCAGCCCGTTGGGCGTGTCCGCCGCGAAGCCGATGTGGAAGTAGTTCTTCAGGACGAGCGTGTCGCCGTCGAGCGAGGCGTTGAACTCGGGGAACTTCTTCAGCGCCGCGACGGTCGCCTTGATCATGAAGGCCAGCATCGTGACCTTGATGCCGGACTTCTCGTTCTCCTTGTTCAGCTGGACGCGGAAGGCTTCCAGCTCGGTGATGTCCGCGTCGTCGTGGTTGGTGACGTGCGGGATCGTGACCCAGTTGCGATGCAGGTTGGCGCCGCTGATCTTCTTGATGCGCGACAGGTCCTTGCGCTCGACCGGGCCGAACTTCTCGAAGTCGACCTTGGGCCAGGGCAGCAGGCCCGGGAAGGCACCACCGGCGGCGGCGCCGGCCGGGGCGGCCGACTTCTGCGCGGCGGTCTGCGTCGTGCCGGCCATGACCGACTTGACGAAGCCCTGCACGTCCGACTCGGTGATGCGGCCCTTGGCGCCGGAACCCTTCACCTCGTCCAGCGGCACGCCCAACTCGCGGGCGAGCTTGCGGATGCTCGGCGACGCGTGCGGCAGCTTGCCCGACGGCTGGGTCGGCTCATGCGGCGGCAGCGCGGCGGTCGGGACCTGGCGGTCCGCGGGCGCCGCAGCCGGCGCGCTGGCGGCGGCCGGAGCCGGCGCGGCGGCGGCTTGCGCCGGAGCGGGCGCGGCAGCACCCGCCGCCGGTGCCGGAGCGGCAGCGCCGCCCGCGGCTTCGATCACGGCGATCTTCGAGCCCTTGGCGACCTTGTCGCCGAGCTTGACCAGCAGCTGCTTGATCACGCCGCCGTGCGACGACGGGATCTCCATCGAGGCCTTGTCGCTCTCGACGGTGATCAGGCTCTGTTCCTGCTTGACGGTGTCGCCGACCTTGACCAGCACCTCGATCACCGCGACCTCGTCGAAGTCGCCGATGTCGGGAACGACGATGTCGACGGCACCTGCCGGTGCGGCAGCGGCAGCCGGCGCGGCGGCAGGAGCCGCTGCGGGCGCGGCCTGCGGCGCGGGCGCCGGAGCGGCAGCCGCCGGTGCGGGCGCAGCGGCGGCCGGCGCCGGAGCACCCGCGGCATCGCTCTCGAGCACGACGATCAGGTCACCCTGGTTGATCGTGTCGCCGAGCTTGACCTTGATCTCCTTGACGACGCCCGCCACGGAGGACGGGATCTCCATCGAGGCCTTGTCGGACTCGACCGTCAGGAGGCTCTGCTCCACCTTCACCGTATCGCCGACCTTGACCAGCAGCTCGATGATCGCGACGTCCTTGAAGTCCCCGATGTCGGGAACCTTGACTTCCACCAATGCCATAACTCGTGTCTCCAAGCCGCCCGCTTACGCGTACAGGGGGTTGATTTTGTCGACGTTGATGCCGTACTTCTTGATCGCTTCCGCGACCTTGGCCTGCGGGATCTTGCCCTCGTCGGCCAGGCTCTTGAGCGCGGCCACGACGATGTAATGGCGGTTGATCTCGAAGTGCTCGCGCAGCTTGGAGCGGAAGTCGCTGCGGCCGAAGCCGTCGGTGCCCAGCACCTTGTACGAGCGGCCGGCCGGGATGAAGGCGCGGATCTGCTCCGCGTAGTTCTTCATGTAGTCGGTCGACGCGATCACCGGGCCCTGCACCTTGCTCAGCTGCTGCGTCACGAACGGCACGCAGGCCAGCTCGGTCGGGTGCAGCAGGTTCCAGCGCTCGGCGTTCTGGCCGTCGCGCGCCAGCTCGTTGAAGCTGGGGCAGGACCAGACGTTGGCGCCGACGCCCCACTCGGCCTCGAGCAGCTTCTTGGCTTCCTGGCTCTCGCGCAGGATCGTGCCCGAGCCCAGCAGGTTGACCGTCAGCGGCTGGGCCGCCGCCTCTTCCAGCAGGTACATGCCCTTGAGGATCTGCTCCTCGGTGCCGGCCTTCAGGCCGGGCATCGGGTAGTTCTCGTTGAGCAGCGTCAGGTAGAAGTAGACGTTCTCCTGGTTCTCGACCATGCGCTTGAGGCCCGAGTGCAGGATCACCGCCACCTCATGCGCGAAGGTCGGGTCGTAGCTGATGCAGTTGGGGATCGTGCCGGCCAGGATGTGGCTGTGGCCGTCCTCGTGCTGCAGGCCTTCGCCGTTCAGCGTCGTGCGGCCCGACGTGCCGCCCAGCAGGAAGCCCCTCGCCTGCATGTCGCCCGCCGCCCAGGCCAGGTCGCCGATGCGCTGGAAGCCGAACATCGAGTAGTAGACGTAGAACGGGATCATCACGCGGTTGTTCGTCGAGTACGACGTCGCCGCGGCGATCCAGCTGGCCATGCCGCCGGCCTCGTTGATGCCTTCCTGCAGGATCTGGCCGGCCTTGTCCTCGCGGTAGTACATGACCTGGTCCTTGTCGACCGGCGTGTAGTTCTGGCCCGCGGGGTTGTAGATGCCGATCTGGCGGAACAGGCCTTCCATGCCGAAGGTGCGCGCCTCGTCGACCAGGATCGGCACGGTGCGCGGACCCAGTTCCTTGTCGCGCAGCAGCGTGGTCAGGAAGCGGACGTAGGCCTGCGTCGTCGAGATCTCGCGGCCTTCGGCCGTCGGGTCCAGCACGGCCTGGAAGGTCGCCAGGTCCGGCACCTTCAGCGCTTCCTCGGCCTGCGGGCGGCGCTTGGGCAGGTAGCCGCCCAGCGCCTTGCGGCGCTCGTGCAGGTACTGCATCTCCGGCGTGTCCTCGGCCGGCTTGTAGAACGGGATCTTCGCCAGCTCGCTGTCCGGGATGGGGATGTTGAAGCGGTCGCGGAAGGCCTTGATGTCCTCGTCCTGCAGCTTCTTGGTCTGGTGCGCGGTGTTCTTGCCCTCGCCGATCTTGCCCATGCCGTAGCCCTTGACGGTCTTGATCAGCATGACGGTCGGCTGGCCGACGGTGTTGACCGCCTTGTGGTACGCCGCGTAGACCTTCTGCGGGTCGTGGCCGCCGCGGTTCAGGCGCCAGATGTCCTCGTCGGACATGTTCTCCACCATCTTCAGCAGCTCGGGATGCTTGCCGAAGAAGTGCTTGCGCACGAAGGCGCCGTCATTGGCCTTGTAGGCCTGGTAGTCGCCGTCCAGCGTCTCCATCATGACCTTGCGCAGCAGCTCCTGCTTGTCGCGCGCCAGCAGCGGATCCCAGTACGAGCCCCAGATCAGCTTGATGACGTTCCAGCCCGCGCCGCGGAACTCGCCCTCGAGCTCCTGGATGATCTTGCCGTTGCCGCGCACCGGGCCGTCCAGGCGCTGCAGGTTGCAGTTGACGACGAAGATCAGGTTGTCCAGCTTCTCGCGCGCGGCCAGGCCGATCGCGCCCAGGCTTTCCGGCTCGTCCATCTCGCCGTCGCCCAGGAACACCCAGACCTTGCGCTTGGACGTGTCGGCGATGCCGCGGGCATGCAGGTACTTCAGGAACCGCGCCTGGTAGATCGCCATCAGCGGGCCCAGGCCCATCGACACCGTCGGGAACTGCCAGAACTCCGGCATCAGCTTCGGGTGCGGGTAGCTCGACAGGCCCTTGCCGTCGACTTCCTGGCGGAAGCTGTTGAGCTGGTCCTCGGTGATGCGGCCTTCCAGGAAGGCGCGGGCATAGATGCCGGGCGCGCTGTGGCCCTGGATGTAGAGCAGGTCGCCGCCGTGGATGCCGTCGTCGCCATGCCAGAAGTGGTTGAACCCGCAGCCCAGCATCGTCGCCAGCGAGGCGAAGCTCGAGATGTGGCCGCCCAGGTCGCCGCCGTCCTCCGGATGCAGCCGGTTGGCGCGCACCACCATCGCCATCGCGTTCCAGCGCATGAAGGCGCGCAGGCGCTCCTCCATGTCGATGTTGCCGGGGAAGCGCTCCTCCCGGTCGGCCGGGATGGTGTTGACGTAGGCCGTGGTGGCCGAGAACGGCACGTCGATGCCGGCCTGGCGGGCGTGGTCGATCAGGGTCTCGAGCAGGAAGTGGGCGCGGTCGCCCCCTTCCTCACCGATGACGGCGGACAGCGCGTCCAGCCATTCCTTGGTTTCGAGGGCGTCGGTGTCATTGGCGGAGGCGCCGAGGAACGACTGGGGCTGCGCGGACATGTGTTGTCTCCTGTGTCTCACATCACGGCCTTCGGGCGGGGCAAGCGCCGCGCGCGCTCGGTTCGGCGGGGTCGTCGCGGGCCGGTCCGAGGGGAGCGAGCTTACGAAAACACCAGCGACCGCGCATGCGTCGCCACCCTGCGGAAGGGCTATGGCGGCGGAGTGTCGCATAAGCCTCGGATTTTCCAAATAGCGCGATGCGTTTCCGTATAGTGAAATTACAGAGGCGGTTTCGGGCCGGTTTCGTGAGGAATGTCTTTCACGATGCGATCCGGGAATCCCCGGATCGGGAATGCCCGGTGCCGCCGGCGCCGGGGCGGCCCGAACGGCCCGGGATAATCGCGCCCATGTTGTCCCGCCTCGATGTCCAAGGCTTTGCGCGCCGTGCCCTGAACCCCGTCAAACGCCTGGTCTCGGCCTGGTGGCGGCGCCAGTCCCCGTCGCGGCAGGACCGGTTCGCGACGCTGGGGCCGCTGCTGTCGGTGGTGCTGTTCCTGGCGGCGATCGTTTCGGCCTTCTGGTACCTGCGCAACGAGGAAATCGAGCGCGAGGCCGAGGCCGTCAAGCGCGACACCGAGATGGCGCAGCAGCAGATCCGCTCACGCCTGATCGACAACGAGGACCAGCTCATCCCGCTGCAGCGCGACCTGGCCAACCGCGCGATCGACAACCTCGAGTTCACGCAGCGCGCGATGGCGATCGCCCGCAACCGGCCCGAGATCACCCACATCACCTGGCTGAACGCGCGCCGCGAGCGCCGCGTCAGCGTCGCGGCGATCGGCGAGCAGGCCGACTCGCTGATGACGGTGGAAGGCGGCGATCCGTCGATGCCCAACGGCCACGCCAACAGCGAGCCCGAACGCGCCTTCCAGGCCGCGCGGGACCGGCGCACCCGCGTCTACTCGGGCTCCTTCGCGGACGCCAACAACACCACCGTCTTCCAGATCCAGCTGCCGCTGAGCGACCGCGGCGGCTTCGCCGGCGTGCTGATCGCCGAGTACGCGGTCGAGGGTCTGCTGCGCTACTCGGTGCCCAACGAGCTGACCTCGCGCCACGCGGTCGCGGTGCTCGATCCGCGCGAGCAGGTCGTGGCCAGCACCGTCACGCCGATGCCGGGCAAGCGCATCACCCGCGCGCCGATCTACTACGAGGTGCCGATGGCGCCCGCGCCGGGGCTGGTGCTGCGCGGCCAGGGCTACCGCACCTCGATCGGCCTGATCTCCAACACGCTGTTCTGGATGGTGATGGCGCTGTCGGTGCTCACCGTGTGGATGCTGCTGGGCACCTGGAAACACATGCGCCGGCGCGCGCAGGTGCAGAACGCCCTCGCCGCCGAGACCAACTTCCGGCGCGCGATGGAGAACTCGATGCTGACCGGCATGCGGGCGATGGACCTGGAGACGCGCATCAGCTACGTCAACCCGGCCTTCTGCGCGATGACCGGCTTCGCCGAGTCCGAGCTGATCGGCCGCAAGCCGCCCTTCCCCTACTGGCCGCCCGACCGCTACGAGGAGAACCTGCGCCTGCTGCAGCAGGAGATGCAGGGCCGCAGCCCGGCCGGCGGCTCCGAGGTCAAGGTGATGCGCAAGGACGGCAGCATCTTCGACGCCCGCATGTACGTCTCGCCGCTGATCGACCCCAAGGGCAAGCAGAACGGCTGGATGACCTCGATGACCAACATCACCGAGGCCAAGCGGGTGCGCGACCAGCTCTCGGCCTCGCACGAGCGCTTCACCACGGTGCTCGAGGGGCTGGACGCCGCGGTGTCGGTGCTGTCGGTGCAGCAGGGCGAACTGCTCTTCGCCAACCGCAGCTACCGGCTGTGGTTCGGCGCCGATCCCAAGGGGCACGCGATGCTGGCGGGCTCGCAGCCCGCGGGCCTGGCCGGCGCGACCAGCACGCAGGACGCCAGCTTCCAGGACGCGGCCTACGACGCCGACGAGGACGTCGACGACTACGGCGGCCTGCCCGCGCAGCACCTGACCGAGGTCGGCGCCGATTCGCGCGAGGTCTTCATCGCGCAACTGGACATGTGGTTCGACGTGCGCGCCCGCTACCTGCAGTGGACCGACGGCCGCCTGGCGCAGATGCTGATCGCCACCGACATCACCGCGCGCCGCCATGCCGAGGCCCAGCAGCAGCAGCAGGCCGAGAAGGCGCAGGTCACCAGCCGCCTGATCACGATGGGCGAGATGGCCTCCAGCGTCGCGCACGAGCTCAACCAGCCGCTGACCGCGATCACCAACTACTGCAACGGCATGGTCTCGCGCGTGCGCGGCGACAACATCCAGAAGGACGACCTGATCGTCGCGCTGGAGAAGACCGCCAAGCAGGCGCAGCGCGCGGGCCAGATCATCCACCGCATCCGCGCCTTCGTGAAGAAGAGCGAGCCGCAGCGCCAGCCCGCGTTCGCCGCGTCCATCGTCGAGGACGCGGTCGAGCTCGCCGGCATCGAGCTGCGCCGGCGCAACGTGCAGATCCACACCTACGTCGCGCAGCGGCTGCCGGTGATGCGGGTCGACCCGATCCTGATCGAGCAGGTGCTGCTGAACCTGCTCAAGAACGCCGCCGAGGCCATCGACAACGCGGCGCTGCCGCCCTCGCGCCGCCACATCGAGCTGCGCGTCGTGCCCAAGCACACCGCCGAGCTCGGCGCCAACATCGAGTTCTCGGTGACCGACATGGGACCGGGCCTGCCGGTCGAGGTCATCGAGCGCATGTACGAGGCCTTCTTCTCCACGAAGGCCGATGGATTGGGCATCGGCCTAGGGTTATGCCGGTCCATCATCGAGTCCCACCAGGGTCGGATCCGCGCCGAGAACCTCTACAATGGCCCGTCCATCGTCGGGTGCCGGTTCGCGTTCACGATCCCCGTGGACATTCCGCGTCCGGAGTCCCATCCCGCCTCTTCCGACAAGAGCAGCGACACGGGGACGGGCACTGCTCACAACACCGCAGCAACACCATGAGCTTGATTCCGAAGAAGGGTAATGTCTACGTTGTCGACGACGACGAGGCAGTCAGAGATTCCTTGCAGTGGCTGCTCGAAGGCAAGGACTACCGGGTCAAGTGCTACGACTCCGCCGAGAGCTTCCTGAGCCGCTACGACCCGCGCGAGGTCGCCTGCCTGATCGCCGACATCCGCATGGAAGGCATGAGCGGGCTGGAGCTGCAGGACAAGCTGATCGAGCGCAAGAGCCCCCTGCCCATCGTCTTCATCACCGGCCACGGCGACGTGCCGATGGCGGTGCAGACGATGAAGAAGGGCGCCGTCGACTTCATCGAGAAGCCGTTCAAGGAAGAGGAACTGCTGTCGCTGGTCGAGCGCATGCTCGACCAGGCCCGCGGCGCCTTCGCCACGCAGCAGGAAGCAGCCAGCCGCGACGCGCTGCTGTCGCGCCTGACGACGCGCGAGGCGCAGGTGCTGGAGCGCATCGTCGCCGGCCGCCTGAACAAGCAGATCGCCGACGACCTGGGCATCAGCATCAAGACGGTGGAGGCGCACCGCGCCAACATCATGGAGAAGCTCAACGCCAACACCGTGGCCGATCTGCTGAAGATCGCGCTGGGTGCGTCGGCCCCGGCCGCCAAGGCCGGCTGAGCCCTCCCCGCACGCCTCGAGGCCGCCCTGTGCGGCCTCTTTCATTTCTGAGTTTCATCTGAGTTCCGGAGTACCGCCCATGACCGCCCAACTGATCGACGGCAACGCCCTGTCCAAGCAACTGCGCGCCGAGGTCGCCGCGCGCGCCGCGGCGCTGACCGCCCGGGGCGTGAAGCCGGGGTTGGCGGTCGTGCTGGTCGGCGAGAACCCCGCGAGCCAGGTCTACGTGCGCAACAAGGTCAAGGCCTGCGAGGACGCCGGCATGCATTCGGTGCTGGAGAAGTACGCCGACACGATGACCGAGGCCGAGCTGCTCGCGCGCGTCGACGCGCTGAACAACGACCCGGCGATCCACGGCATCCTGGTGCAGCTGCCGCTGCCCAAGGGCATCGACGCGCACAAGGTGATCGAGGCGATCTCGCCGGAGAAGGACGTCGACGGCTTCCACGTCGCCAGCGCCGGCGCGCTGATGGTGGGCCAGGACGGCTTCAAGCCCTGCACGCCGTACGGCTGCATGAAGATGCTGGAGTTCATCGGCTACGACACGAAGGGCAAGCATGCCGTCGTGATCGGCCGCAGCAACATCGTCGGCAAGCCGATGGCGATGCTGCTGCTGCAGGCCAACGCGACGGTGACGGTGTGCCACAGCGCGACGCCGGACCTGGCGCACTTCACGCGCCAGGCCGACATCGTCGTGGCCGCGGTGGGCAAGCGCAACGTGCTGACCGCGGACATGGTCAAGCCCGGCGCCGTGGTCCTGGACGTCGGCATGAACCGCACCGACGAGGGCAAGCTCTGCGGCGACGTCGACTTCGACGGCGTGAAGGAAGTGGCCGGCTGGATCACGCCGGTGCCGGGCGGCGTCGGCCCGATGACGATCACGATGCTGCTGGTCAACACGATCGAGTCGGCCGAGCGCGCCGCCGCGGCACGCTGATCGTCAATTGCCCGCGGACGATCCATCCAGCTTGGGCAGCAGGCCACCTCGAACGGGCAGTCCTGACGACAGCTTTGCCTAGGCGTTGGAAGTGTCCGGCGCGACACCGGTTCGCACACTGCGCGTCTTCTCAACGCGCACAAGGCGAACCATGTCCCCCATCCCTGCCATCCCGTCCCGCTCGACAACGCGAGACCGTCTCGCCCTGATCCTGGCGATCGGAGCGCTCGGGCTGATGCCCGGTGTCCCGCGGGCACAGAACTGCGACGTGCTTGGCGGAGGTGCCGGCTACGACGCCATGCTGCTGTCCGAGGGGGTGCCGGGCCATGTCGTCGCCACCGACTTCGCGACCCTGAAATCCGCCGTCGACAACGGCGCACGCGCGGTGTTCGTGCCGGGCAGCGCGACCATCGAGCTGCCCAACCAGTCCTCCGCGCTGCGCATCCGCGCCGGCCAGACCGTGTTCAGCGACCGTGGCCGCGACGGCAGCCCGGGCGGCCTGTTGCACGTCAAATGGGCAGACAACACCGCGCGCAACTACCCGGTCATCGTGGTCGAGAGCGGCTCCCGCATCACCGGACTGCGGATCGAGGGGCCATCGGGCGAAGCGACGGCGGCGAATCGGACCATCGGCATCCAGTTGCTCCCGGGCACGCAAGGCGTGGTCATCGACAACAACGAGCTCTACCGCTGGCCGTGGGCGGCCGTCAGCGTGAAGCAATCGGTCGACAACCGAATCCACCACAACTACATCCACGACAACCTTCGCTCGCAACTCGGCTACGGCGTGGTGATCCAGAACGGGCACGCGGACGCCGACATCCATTGCAACGTCTTCAATGCCAACCGGCACGCCATCGCCGGCAGCGGCGAGCCGGGAGAACGCTACCGGGCTCGCGACAACCTGGTGCTCAACGGCGGCGGCCGGGGCGCCTATCACCAGTTCGACATGCATGCGGGCTCGACGGGAGCCGGAGGACAGTCCGTCCACATCACGGGCAATGTTTTCGACTACGGCCGCTTCGGCACGTCGAACCGGTCCAGCGTCGTGATCCGCAGCGTCCCGTCCGAGGGTCCGATCACCGTCGCGGACAACCTCTTCACCCAGGGCTGGGTGGTAGGTTCTCAAACGGCCGTCTCCGGCGTGGCGAATGCGGTCCCCGCCGCGGACGGCATCCATCGGCTGAACCGCTTCTGGGTACCGGCGATCTACAGCAACCACCCGAGGGGCGAATGCCGCCTGACGATCGCGGACAGGACGACCCGAGCGAACTGCCGGGCGGTGGGCCTGGCCGAACTCCCCTGAGCCGCTCAGTTCGTGTCCGCTTCGCGCAGCGTCTGCACCACCGGGCGCTGCAGCACGCCGCGCAGCGCCCACCAGCCCGCGAGCTGCGCCAGCACGGCGCCGCCGATCGTCGTGCCGATCAGCACGCCGGGCTTGAACTGCCATTCGAAGTCGAACGCGTAATGCGTCAGCGCCCAGCCCAGCGCCTGCGCGGCCGCGCCGGCCAGCAGCCCCGCCAGCGCGCCCAGCCCGAGCAGCTCGGCGCGCTGCACCGCGGCCATCAGCGCGCTGGACGCGCCGAAGGCCCGCATCAGCGCGAACTCCCGCGTGCGCGCGTCGCGTGAACCCACCGCCGCCACCAGCAGCACGACCACGCCCAGCGCCAGCGCCACCGCGAACAGCAGCTGCACGGCCATGATCACCTGCTCCAGCACCTGCTGGACCTGCTTGAGCTCGGCAGAGACATCGATCAGCGTCAGGTTGGGGAACTCGTTGACCAGCTTGCGGTCCAGGCCCGCGGCGGCGCCCTCGCCCTCGGGCGAGCGGTAGGCGGAGATGTAGCTGACCGGCAGCTCCGGCATCGACGCGCGCGGGTACAGCACGAAGAAGTTGACCCGCATCGAGCCCCAGTCGACCTTGCGCAGCGAGGTGATCTTCGACTCCACCAGCACGCCGGCGATGTCGAAACGCAGCGAGTCGCCGAGCTTGAGCCCGAGCTGGTCGGCCAGGCCCTGCTCGACGCTGACGCCGTCCTTCTCCTCCGGCGTCCATGTGCCGCCGGAGACCTGGTTGTGCGTCGGCAGTTCGCCGCTGTGGCTGAGGTTGAACTCGCGCTCGACCAGGCGCTGCGCGCGCTCCTCGGTGAAGCGGCTGGCGCGCACCGCCTCGCCGTTGATCGCGATCAGCCGGCCGCGGATCATCGGATACCAGTCGTAGTCCTTGACGCCGGCCTTGTCCAGGTCCGCGCGGAAGCCCGCGCCCTGCTCCGGCTGGATGTTGATGACGAAGCGGTCCGGCGCATTGGCCGGCGTCGCGGCGCGCCAGCTCTCGATCAGGTCGGTGCGCATCAGCACCAGCAGCGCCAGCGCGAGCAGTCCCAGCGACAACGAGCCCACCTGCAGCACCGCGAACGCGGGCCGGGCGGCGACCTGGCGCGTGGCCAGCAGCAGCCAGCGCGGCGCGCCGGACTGCGGCACCAGCCGCCGCAGCGCGAGCACCGCGCCGTACGCGAGCAGCGCGAACACCCCCAGCGCGACCGCGAAGCCGCCGGTCGCCACCAGGCCCAGCCGCCAGTCGGCCGACAGCGCGGTCAGCACCGCGGCGAAACCCGCGACGCCGGCGACCAGCACCGCGATCGAACCCATCTTCGGCCGGCCCAGTTCGCGGCGGATCACCCGCAGCGGCGGCACCGCGGCCAGCTGCAGCACCGGCGGCAGGCCGAAGCCCAGCAGCAGGCTCATGCCCATGCCCAGGCCCAGCAGCACCGGCCAGATGCCGGGCGCCGGCAGGTTGACCTCGATCAGCCCGGCCAGCAACGCGATGAAGCCGTAATGCAGCAGGAAACCGAGCAGCACGCCGATCGCGCTGGCGACGAAACCGACGGTGGCGAACTCCAGCGTGAACACCCAGGTCAGGCGCCGCTGCGGCTGGCCGAGCACGCGCAGCATCGCGCAGTCGTCGAGATGGCGGTTGGCGAACTCGCGCGCCGCCAGCGCCACGGCGATCGCCGCCAGCAACGCGGCCAGCAGCGCGACCAGGTTGAGGAACTTGGTCGCGCGGTCCAGCGTCTGGCGCATCTCGGGCCGGCCGGTCTCCAGCGACTCCAGCCGCACGCCGCGCCAGTTGGCGTCCTTCATCTGCTGGCGCGCGCGGGCGTTGAACTGCTGCACCGCCGTCTCCTGGCCGATCACCGCGAAGCGGTAGGTGATGCGGCTGGCCGGCTGGATCAGCGCGGTGGCGGCGATGTCCGACTGCGCCAGCATCACGCGCGGCGCGAAGTTCAGGAAACCGGCGCCGCGGTCGGGTTCGTTGGCGATCTCGCCGGCGATCTTCAGCGTCGCGTCGCCCAGCAGCAGCGGATCGCCGACCTTGAGCCCCAGCGCGCTGAGCACGCCCGCGTCGACCCAGACCGTGCCCGGCGCCGGCGCGCCGACCTGGCGGCCGTCCTTCAGCGACAGCGCGCCGCGCAGCGGATAGGTGGTGCCCACGGCCTTCACCGCGACCAGCCGGCTGCCGCCGCCCTGGTCCTCGTTGGCGCGCGCCATGCTGGGGAAGTTCAGCGTGTCGACGGTGCGCAGGTTCAGCTGCGTCGCGAGTTCGCGCACCGGCGCGGGCGTCGGCTGGTCGCTGGCGACGACGGCGTCGCCGCCGAGCAACTGCGCCGCGTCGCGCCGCAGGCCCTGGTCCAGCCGGTCCGACAGGAAGGCCACCGCGCACACCGCCGCCACCGCCAGCATCAAGGCCAGGATCAGCAGGTGGAGTTCGCCGGCACGGGCGTCCCGCCAGGTCTGCAAAGCCATCTGCCGCCACAACGACGGTGGACGGCGCATGGCGGAGGGATCGGAAGCCGGTCGGGCCGTGGAACCGCCGGCGGAGGCCGCGGGCGAGGAGGACGGGTGCGCGCTCATGCGCGGACTGTAGCGAACCGCATGCCCGCGCGCTGGGCTCGGGTCGTGGCCATGCAATCGGCTTGAACAGTCCGTGCAACCGGTTTAGACGATGCGCCGGCGGGCCGGGCGTTCAATCGTCGGCATGAACAAGCCCTTCCCTCCCCTGTTCGTGTCGCACGGCTCCCCGATGATCGCGCTGGAGCCCGGCGAGGCCGGCGCCTTCATGCGCCGCCTCGGCCGGGCGCTGGACGCCAGCCTGGGCCGGCCGAAGGCGGTGCTGGCGGTATCCGCGCACACGACCGCCCGCGAGGCGGTGCTGCTGGGCGCCGACCGCCACGAGGCGGTGTACGACTTCGGCGGTTTCCCGCCCGCGCTGTACGAGCTGCGTTACGACGCGCCCGGCGATCGCGCGCTGGCGGCCGAGATCGGCCGGCGGCTCGGCCTGCCGGTGTTCGACCACGCCGGGCTGGACCACGGCATCTGGACCGCGCTGCGCTACCTGTACCCCGACGCGGACGTGCCGGTGATCCCGCTGACGCTGCCGCCGCACGTGCCGCCGGCCGACCTGCTGGCCCTGGGCGAGCGCCTGGCCGCCTTGGCCAGCGACGGCGTGCTGATCCTGGGCACCGGCAGCATCACGCACAACCTGCGGCTGCTGATGCGCCCCGACGCGAGCGGGCGCCGACCGGCCGAGGACGCGCCCGAGAGCGCCGAATCGGCGGCGTTCCGCGACTGGTTCGCGCGACGGTCCGCCGCGCGCGACTGGGCCGCGCTGACCGACTACCGCGCGCAGGCTCCCCATGCCGTGCTGATGCACCCGACCGACGAGCACCTGCTGCCCTGGTACGTCGCCGCCGGCGCCGGCGGCCGGGACGCGTCGCCGCTGCGGCTGCACGACGGCGTCACCTTCGCCAGCCTGGGCATGGACGCCTACGCGTTCGGCGCCGGGGCGCCCGCCCTGGCGCGCGCGCTGGACGCCGTCGAACGGGATCCCGCGATCGCCTGATCAGGCCGCGCCGGATCGAACCCGGAGGCGACGGCGGCGGACCAACGCCGCTTCGCTTTTCGGGACCCCAGGATGTTCGGCAGTTTTCTCGACGGCATTCCCGGCTGGGAAGGCACCGCCGGCGCGGACCTCGCCGCCTTCGCCGAGGATGCCGACCTGCCCCAGGAGGACGAACCGGCGCGCGGCCTGGGCCCGTCCTGCCTGCGGGCGCTGCCGCCGCCCGAGGACGCGCGGCTCGCCCTGATCGCCCGGCGGACTCCCGGCGGCGCGCCCTGGGACTGCTATCCGTTCACGACGCTGCCGCCCTCCGCGCTCACGGCGGCCTGGCACCGCAGCGACGGCCCGATGCGGTCGTCCGGCCAGGATCCGGACATCACCGGCCTGGCGGGGCGCCTCGCGCAGGACGCGCTCGAGACGCTCGACATCCAGGACACGCTGACCGTCGCGCTGATCTGGTCCTGGAGCATCCGCCCGCCGTGCGCGATGACGCTGCGCCTGGGCACCGCGACCTGGCAGTTCGGCGCCGACGACCTGGTGCCGACCTTCACGATCGAGCACCTCCCGGCCACGCCGGGTCAGCCGCCCTGGCGGCTCACCGCCACGGTGCCCGCGCCGGGCTGGTCGCGGTCCTGCCCGGACCTGATCGCCGCGCTGGCCGCCATCGACGCGGCCGGCCACCCGCCGGACGTGCCGCCCATCGACCGCCCGCGCCAGGGACTCGCCCTGCCCGAGCGGCTGCGCGCCATGCTGCGGCGATTCGTGCTGGAACGTCCCGGGCTGCTCGCGCAACTGCGCGCCTGTCTCAATCGGCCGGACCGGTGGGCGCGGCAGCTGTCGCCGGCGCGATGCCGTCGGCTGTTCGAGGCCGATGGCCGGCTGTCGCTGCGGGGCCGCCAGTGGCTGACCGGCGGCGGCCGCCCGCCTTCGATCGCGGATTTGCTGCGGCTGGACTCGCAGCGCGCGCATGCCGGCGGCCTGCGCCTGCGATGCCTGTTCGCCGAGGGCCTGGACATCGAGATCACCGACGTCCTGTACGGCCCGGTGGGGCTGACGCCGGAGGGCCGCCGGTTCGTCGGCCGGTGGTGCCCGCCGGCCCTGTGCGATCACGGTTTTCCCCGGACCCGCGCGGCCGCCAGCCTGTTGGCGGAGCTGCCGGCGCTGCTGCGCGCGGAAGGATCGACCGCCGGGATCGCCAGCCGCTACGGCCTGAGCGACCGCCAGACCGACTTCCTGGGCGGTCTCTCCGCGCGGCGCGTGCTCGGCGGCGCCGGCGTCACAGGAAGATCGCCGCCAGGATCCCCAGGATCAGCGCCCACTTGACCACGTAGTAGCCGGTGCGGGACTTCGCCTTGAACGCCTTGAAGAACAGGCGCACCTTGTAGGCGTGATAGAAGAACTTGTTGAGCCCGCCGATCGGCTCGCTCTCCAGGTTCTGCGTCGCCGCCGAGGTCATCACCAGCTTGCCGAACGCGCGGTTCAGCCAGCGGATCGGCGCGAAGTGGACCGGTCGTTCGACGTCGCAGAACAGGATCACGCGCTGGTGCGAGGTGGTGTTCTCGGCGTAATGGATGAAGGTCTCGTCGAACATCACGTCCTCGCCGTCCTTCCAGTGGTAGCGCTGGCCGTCGACGTCGATGTAGCAGCCCGGGTCGTTCGGCGTGGTCAGGCCCAGGTGGTAGCGCAGCGAGCCGGCGTACGGGTCGCGGTGGCGCACCAGCTTCGCGCCCGGAGGCAGCGACGCGAACATCGCCGCCTTCACGCCGGGGATCTGCCGCAGCAGCTCGACCGTCTTCGGGCACAGCGCGTTGGCCGAGTCCATGTCCCGGTCGTACCACTTCAGGTAGAAGCGCTTCCAGCCGGTGCGGAAGAACGAGTTGAAGCCGATGTCGTTGTAGCCGGACGCGGCCTTGATGTAGCCCTCGTCGTTGAGCTTGAGCGCCTCGTCGCGGATCACCTGCCAGTTGTCGCGCAGCAGCGCGAGCTCGGGGAACTCCGACGTCTTCAGGTAGGCGGTGGCCGGGGCGCGGGAGAACAGGTACATCACCGCGTTGATCGGCGAGATCAGCACCGTGAAGTCCGTCAGCGCGCGGGCCAGCTTGAAGCGGACGCGGCCGCGGAAATGGGCATACAGCGCCGAGGCGATGAAGATCGCCAGCACCCAGTAACGCGTGGGCGGCAGCCAGTCGGCCATGAGCGGGACTCCCTGAAGACGAAGGGCGGATTATCGGCGATCGAACGCCAGCGACGCGGCCCAGAACACCAAGCCCCCGAACGCCAGGGCGACGCCCACCCAGCCGGTGGAGGTCCAGCCGTGGCCCGCGGCGATCGCCAGGCCGCCCAGCCAGGGGCCCAGCGCGTTGGCCGCGTTGAAGGCGGAATGGTTCAGCGCGGCGGCCAGCGTCTGCGCGTCGCCCGCCACGTCCATCAGCCGCGTCTGCAGCACCGCGCCGAGGCCGCCGCCGCAGCCGATCAGGAACACCACCGGCAGCAGCGTCCACAGGCTGCCCGCCGCGAACGGATACAGCGCCAGCGACGCGGCGCTCCACAGCAGCAGCCCGCCCACGGTGGGCATCAGCGCGCGGTCCGCCGCCCAGGCCGAGACCAGCGTGCCCGCGGTCATGCCCATGCCGAACACGCTCAGCACGACCGGCAGCAGGCCGGGGCCGACGCGGGTGACCTCGAGCAGCGTCGAGCCCAGGTAGGTGTAGACGGCGAACATGCCGCCGAAACCGATCGTCGCGATGCCCAGCGTCAACCAGACCTGCGCGCGGCCGAGCGCACCGAGTTCGCGCATCGCACTGGCGCCGGGCTGGACGCGGTCGCGCGGCGCGTGCAGCGCCACCAGCGCGGCGGTCAGCAGCGCCAGCAGTGTGACGACGCCGAAACCCCAGCGCCAGCCGGCCCACTGGCCCAGCGTGTTGGCCAGCGGCACGCCGACGATGGTGGCCACGGTCAGGCCCAGCATCATCAGGCTGACCGCCTGGGCGCGGCGCGCCGGCGCGACCAACGACGCGGCCACCAGCGCGCCCACGCCGAAATAGGCGCCATGGGGCAGCCCGCTGAGGAAGCGGAAAGCCAGCATCGCGTGGTAACCGGGCGCCAGCGCGCTCAGGCCGTTGCCGACGGCGAAGGCCAGCATCAGCCCGATCAGCAGCGTGCGCCGTGGCACGCGGGCGCCCAGCACCGCCAGCAGCGGCGCGCCGACGACCACGCCCAGCGCGTAGGCGCTGATCACGTGGCCGGCGGTGGGTGCGTCGATGCCGAGGTCGGGCGCGAAGAACGGCACCAGGCTCATCGCCGCGAACTCGGTCGTGCCGATCGCGAAGCCGCCGATCGCCAGCGCGAGCAGCGCCCAGCCGGCGTGGGTCGAGGCGGCGGGGTCGGCGGGGGAGGAATCGGAAGCGGAGGGCGAGGCGGTCGGGGAGGCGGCGGACATGTCGGACAGCTGAAAGGAAACGTTCATCGAACGTTCAGCATTGCAACATGAAGGCGATGACCGGATCGCGAAGGGGGTGAGGAATCAGGCCCCGCGAGGTCGGGGCGCGCACCGCCGGGAAGCGGTGGTGGAGCGGGCGAAGGGAGTCGAACCCTCGTCATTGGCTTGGGAAGCCAAGGTAATAGCCGTTATACGACGCCCGCGACGGGAGCGGATTATGGCCCAAGCGGCAGCGGTGCCGGATGAGCCGCGTCGGACGCGCTGCACGACGTGGGCGGGCCCCACCGGGCGATCGCGCGCGGGCGGCGCGGTTCAGCGCGCCCGGGCGGCGGCCAGTTCGCTCAGCAGCTGGTGCAGTTGCGCTTCGCCCCGCGCATCCAGGCCCACGAAACGGCAGCCGATGTGGACCTGCTCGCCGGCGAGGAACGAGCGGAAGCTGCGCCGGATCCGGACTTCCAGGTCGGCCACCAGCACCACGTGGTCGCCGACCAGCACCCTCGCCTGCGCGATCCGCTGGCCGAGGAACAGGCCCCGCCCCTCCTCGATGCTGCCCCGCAGCCCGAGCCCGCCCAGCGACACGTCGTCGACGTGCAGGCTGCGCCAGCGCCCGAGGAGTGAGAACTCCGCCCGCACCACCGGGCCCAGCGGCACGTCGCGGCGCGGCGTGCCACGGCGCTCGTCGGCGCCGTCGGCCGCCGGGCCTTCGGGATCGCCCTCGGCGAGCACCGCGGCGTCAAGGCCTGCCGCCTTGGCCTCCACCTCGGCCCCGGTCGGCGAGAGCGCGGCCACCGGCAACGGAGACGGAGACGGAGACGGAGACGGAGACGGAGACGGAGACGGAGACGGAGACGGAGACGGAGACGGAGACGGAGACGGAGACGGAGACGGCGCGGCGACCGACGGTGCGGCGGGAACGGCAGGCTTGGAACGGGCGCGCAGGCGGAACATGGCGGGGGAGGAAATCCAGGGCCCCCGGGTTGTAAGCGTTGCGCGTGAACGCTGTCATGAGCGGCCGGCAACCGGGGCCGCCGACCGTGACGGAAGTCTCATCCGGCGAGGGTCCGCTAAGGTCGGGCCTCCACCACCCGCCGATCCGGCGCCAGGAGTCCGCCCATGCCCCTCGTCCATGTCCATCTGCGCGCCGGCAAGGACGCGCCGTACCGCGAAGCCCTGCTCGACGGCATCTACCGCGCGATGCGCGAGACCTTCAACGTGCCCGAGGACGACCAGTTCATGACCCTCACCGAGCACGACGCGGCGAACTTCCGCAACGGCGGCTCCTACCTGGGCATCCCGCGCAGCGACGACCTGGTCATCATCCAGATCACCGCCAACAACACCCGCTCGCTGGAGCAGAAGAAGGCGCTCTACGCCTGCATCGCGAAGACGCTGGGGGAACACCCCGGCGTCCGGCCCGAGGACGTGTTCGTCAACCTGGTCGAGGTGGCCAAGGAGAACTGGTCGATGGGCATGGGACTGGCGCCGTACGCCTGAACCCGGCGCCGCCGCCCGATCCGCCCGATCCGCCCGATCCGCCCGATCCACCCGACCCGCCCTGCCGGCCGACGCCGGTCGGGCCGGTCGGGCCGATCAAGCCGATCGGGCCAGCGAAGCCACCCGGCCCGCTCAGTCCCAGGCCGGCGCGAAGTCCGGATCGGCCAGGCGCTCGCCGCGGTCCAGCGTGGCGATGCGGGCCATGTCCTCGTCGGACAGGCGCAGCGTCGACGCCGCCAGGTTGGCCGCCTGGTTGGCCGGCTTCGTCGACGACGGGATCACCGCGAAGCCCTGCTGCAGCAGCCAGGCCAGCGAGACCTGCGCCGGCGTCGTGCCGTGTTTCGCGGCGATGTCCAGCAGCACCGGCTCGGTCATGACCTTGCCGTAGGCCAGCGGCATGTAGGCGGTCAGCCGCAGGCCCTGCTCGCGGGCGAACGCGACGACCGCGCGGTTCTGCAGGAAGGGATGGATCTCGACCTGGTTGGTCGCCAGCGCGTCCGCGCCGACCAGCGCGACCGCCTCGCGCATCTGCGCCACGGTGAAGTTGGACAGCCCGATCGCGCGCGTCAGGCCCTGGCGCTTCGCGTCGAGCAGCGCGTCCAGCGTCTCCTTCAGCGGCACCGCGCCGCCGGGCGACGGCCAGTGGATCAGCGTCAGGTCCACGGCGTCCATGCGCAGCTTGGACAGGCTCTCGCGCAGGCTCGGCACCACGCGGTCGCCGGCGAGCTGCTCGGTCCAGACCTTGGTCGTGACGAAGAGCTGCTCGCGCGGCACGCCGCCCTCGGCGATCGCGCGGCCGACCTCGGCCTCGTTGCCGTAGATCTGCGCGGTGTCGATGTGGCGGTAGCCCAGCGACAGGCCGCTCTTGACGGCGTCGACGACGACCTGGTCCTTCAGGCGGAAGGTGCCCAGGCCGAGCGCGGGCATGGGAATGGACGTGGCGAGGGGCGTGGTCTTGGTGGTCATGCGGGCTCCAGGAAGAAGCGAAACGGTAGGTCCGGTGGGAACGATGGATCCCGTGGGGACGATGGGGACGATGGGGACGATGGGGACGATGGGAAGAGCGTCGGCCGGTTGAACCGGGCGGTCAATGGCCCACGGCGATGGGGCCGGCGCCGGCCGGGCGCGCGGGCAGCGGGAAGCGGCGGTCCAGGCGCCCCGCCAGCACGGTCAGCGCGAACGCGCCGAGCACCACGATCGCGCCGATCCACGGCGTGTGCATCAGGCCCAGGCGCTCGACGATCAGGCCGCCGCCCCAGGCGCCGCCGGCGATGCCCAGGTTGAACGCGGCGATGTTCAGGCCCGAAGCGACGTCGACGGCCTGGGGCGCGTGGGCCTCGGCCTGCTGGACGACGTAGAGCTGCAGCCCCGGCACGTTGCCGAAGGCGAACGCACCCCAGGCGAGCACCGTCAGCACGGCGGCCACCGGCGACTGCGCGGTCACGCTGAGCACGAACAGCACGGCGGCCAGCCCCAGGAAGATCAGCTTGAGCGCGCCGATGGGACCGCGCCTGTCCGCGAGCTTGCCGCCCCAGACATTGCCTACGGCGACGGAGACGCCGTAGACCAGCAGCACCAGGCTGACGCCGTTGGCGGAGATGCCGCTGACCTGCTGGAGGATGGGCGCGAGGTAGGTGAAGGCGATGAACGAGCCGCCGTAGCCGACGGCGGTCATCGCGTAGACCAGCAGCAGGCGCGGCTGGCGCAGCGGCTCGAGCTGGTGCAGCAGGCTGGCCGGCGCGGGCTGGGCGAGCTTGCGCGGCACGAACGCCAGGCTGGCGACGAAGGCGACCAGGCCCAGCGCGGCGACGGCCAGGAAGGTGGCGCGCCAGCCGAAGTGCTGGCCGACGAAGGTGCCCAGCGGCACGCCGGTGACCAGCGCGACGGTCAGGCCCGAGAACATCGTGGCGATGGCGGAGGCGGCCTTCTCGCGCGGCACCAGGCTGGTGGCGATGGTCGAGCCGATCGAGAAGAACACGCCGTGCGCCAGGCCGGTCAGCACGCGGGCGACGACCAGCGCGCCATACCCCGGCGCGAGCCACGCGAGCAGGTTGCCGGCGGTGAACAGCAGCATCAGCGCGAGCAGCAGCCGCTTGCGCGGCCAGCGGCCCGACAGCGCGGTGAGCACCGGCGCGCCGATGGCCACGCCCAGCGCGTAGAGCGAGACCAGCAGGCCCGCGGACGGCAGGCTGACGCCGAGGTCGGCGGCCATGGTCGGGATCAGGCCCACGATGACGAATTCCGTGGTCCCGATGGCGAAGGCGCTGACGGTCAGCGCCCACAAGGCGATCGGCATGATGAGGCTCCTGCGAAGCGAGGGAAGGTTGCGATGGCCGCCAGTGTTCCCGTTCCTGACTTGCAGAAAAAGCCTTGATTCGCCAAATGATTCTTGAACCGGAAGCAAGAATAGAGGCGACACTCCCGCCACCATGAAAAGCTCCCTCGACGAACTCGCCGTGCTCGCCGCCATCGTGGACGCGGGCTCGATCAGCGCGGCGGCGGAGCAGCTGGGGCAGACGGTCTCGGCCGTCAGCCGCTCGCTGAGCCGGCTCGAGCAGAAGCTCGGCACGACCTTGATGCGGCGCTCGACGCGCCGGCTCGAGCTGACCGAGGAGGGACAGTTCTTCCTCGGTCGCGCGCGCAAGGTGCTCGCCGCCGTCGAGGACGCCGAGGAGCAGCTCGCGCTGCGGCGCGACCAGCCCGCGGGACGGCTGCGCGTCAACGCCGCCTCGCCGTTCATGCTCCACGTGCTGGTGCCGCTGATCGGCGGCTTCCGCGCCCGCTATCCGCAGATCGAGCTCGAGCTCAACAGCAGCGACCAGATCATCGACCTGCTGGAGCAGCGCACCGACGTCGCGCTGCGCATCGGCACGCTGGCCGATTCCTCGCTGCACGCGCGGCCGCTGGGCAGTTTCCGGCTGCGGGTGCTCGCCAGTCCCGCCTACCTCGCCGAGCGCGGCCGGCCGACGAAGGTCGATGCGCTCGCCGGGCATTCGCTGCTCGGCTTCACCGCGCCCGAGAGCCTCAACACCTGGCCGCTGCGCTGGGCCGGCGGCGAGGGTTATCCGGTCGCCGCCTCGCTGAGCGCGTCCAGCGGCGAGACGCTGCGCCAACTGGCGCTCGCGGGCCAGGGGCTGGTCACGCTGTCGGACTTCATGACCGCGCGCGACCGCGCCGACGGCGCGCTGGTGCAGGTCCTGGCGGCCCACACCGTCGACACCCGCCAGCCGGTGCACGCGGTCTACTACCGCAACACCGCGCTGGCCTCGCGCATCAGCTGTTTCCTCGACTACCT
Organism: Mitsuaria sp. GD03876; assembly: GCF_029840635.1. Taxonomy (GTDB): domain Bacteria; phylum Pseudomonadota; class Gammaproteobacteria; order Burkholderiales; family Burkholderiaceae_C; genus Roseateles. The sequence goes on from NZ_JAOCCU010000058.1 coordinate 22,310, forward strand.
CGCGATGGAGATGGCCAGGCTCACCGCCTGACTGCCACCGGAGCCGCCGCGGCCCGATGCCCCGGCCGGGGCGGCGTCCGGCGCGCGGACGGCGCGGGACGGCACGGCGCGGGACGGCGCCATCACTTGTTGACGTCGCCGATGCACAGGTACTTGGTCTCGACGTACTCGTCGATGCCCTGGTGCCCGCCCTCGCGTCCCAGGCCCGACTGCTTGACGCCGCCGAACGGCACCTCCGCCGTCGAGATCAGCCCGGTGTTGATGCCGACCATCCCCGACTCCAGCCCTTCCGACACGCGCGTGATGCGCCCGATGTCGCGGCTGTAGAAGTAGCTCGCCAGGCCGAACTCCGTCGCGTTGGCCATCGCGACGCCCTCGGCCTCGGTGGTGAAGCGGAACACCGGCGCCACCGGCCCGAAGGTCTCCTCGCGGGCGCAGAGCATGTCCGCGGTCGCCTCCGACAGCACCGTCGGCTGGAAGAAGCGGTCGTGCAGCCGCGCGCCGCCCACCAGCACCTTCGCGCCCTTCTCCACCGCGTCGGCGATGTGGCGCTCGACCTTGTCGACCGCGGCGTCCTCGATCAGCGGGCCCTGCGTCACGCCGGCGTCGAAGCCGTTGCCGACCTTCAGCGCGCCGACCTTCTCCGACAGCTTCGCGACGAACGCGTCGTACACGCCGGCCTGCACGTACAGCCGGTTCGCGCACACGCAGGTCTGGCCGGCGTTGCGGTACTTGCTCGCGATCGCGCCCTCGACCGCGCTGTCCAGGTCGGCGTCGTCGAAGACCAGGAAGGGCGCGTTGCCGCCCAGCTCCAGCGACAGCTTCTTGATCGTCGGCGCGCTCTGCGTCATGAGGATCCGGCCCACCTCGGTCGAGCCGGTGAACGACAGGTGGCGCACCGCGTCGCTCTTGCACAGCACCTCGCCGATGGCGATCGAGTGCTCGCCGTCGCCGGTCACCACGTTGAGCACGCCGGCCGGCATGCCGGCGCGCTGCGCCAGCTCCGCCGCGGCCAGCGCGGTCAGCGGCGTCTGCTCCGCCGGCTTGATCACCACCGGGCAGCCGGCCGCCAGCGCCGGCGCCACCTTGCGGGTGATCATCGCCAGCGGGAAGTTCCACGGCGTGATGGCCGCGCACACGCCCACCGGCTGCTTGATGACCATGTAGCGCTTGGTCGCGTCGGTCGTCGGCACCGTCTCGCCGCGCACCCGCTTGGCTTCCTCGGCGAACCATTCGACGAAGCTGGCGCCGTACACGATCTCGCCGCGCGCCTCCGCCAGCGGCTTGCCCTGCTCCGCCGTCAGGATGCGCGCCAGGTCGTCGGCGTGCTGCAGCAGCAGGTGGTACCAGCGCATCAGGATCGCGCCGCGCTCCTTGGCCGTCTTGGACCGCCAGGCCGGCCAGGCCGCCTGCGCCGCGGTCACCGCGGCGTCCGCCTCCGACGCGCCCAGGTTGGCCACGTGCGTCAGCACCGCGCCGGTGGCCGGATCGTCGACGTCGAAACGGCTCGCGCCGCCGACCCACTCGCCGTTGATCAGCGCATCGGTCTTGAGCAGGCTCGGGTCCTTGAGCTGCACCAGCGGGGAGGTCTTGGGGTCCATCGTCGCCATGTCGGTTCTCCAGGGAAGGCGGGCATCCTAGCGGCCGGTCCCGGCCCGCCATGTCAACGCCGCGTCAATGGGGGCGTCGGCGCGCGTGGCCCTGCCCCGGGCGGCCCCGCTCCTATAATCGAAAGCTTCGCGAAATCAAGCGCTTGCGGGAGCCCTTCCCGGCAATCCGCACACCCGCGAAGACACCCCCTGTTTCAATGTCGCGGCCCCGCGCCGCGCCATGTCGACCCGCCAGGCCCATCAAGCAAAGGACAGGCATGAAAGCCGCTGAGATCCGCCACACCTTCCTGAAGTTCTTCGAGTCCAAGGGCCACCAGATCGTCGCGTCCAGCCCGGTCGTGCCCGGCGACGACCCGACGCTGCTGTTCACCAACGCGGGCATGAACCAGTTCAAGGACGTGTTCCTGGGTTTCGACAAGCGCGCCTACTCGCGGGCCACCACCGCGCAGAAGTGCATCCGCGCCGGCGGCAAGCACAACGACCTGGACAACGTCGGCTACACCGCGCGCCACCACACCTTCTTCGAGATGCTGGGCAACTTCAGCTTCGGCGACTACTTCAAGAAGGACGCGATCTCGTTCGCCTGGGAACTGCTGACGCAGCACTTCAAGCTGCCGGCCGACAAGCTGTGGGTCACCGTGTACTCCGAGGACGACGAGGCCTACGAGATCTGGAACAAGGACGTCGGCGTGCCCGCCGAGCGCATCGTGCGCATCGGCGACAACAAGGGCGGCCGCTACATGTCCGACAACTTCTGGATGATGGGCGACACCGGTCCCTGCGGCCCCTGCACCGAGATCTTCTACGACCACGGTCCCGAGGTCGCCGGCGGCCCCCCGGGCTCGCCCAACGAGGACGGCGACCGCTACATCGAGATCTGGAACAACGTCTTCATGCAGTTCAACCGGACTGAAGACGGCGTGATGCACAAGCTGCCCAAGCCAAGCGTGGACACCGGCATGGGCCTGGAGCGCCTGGCCGCCGTGCTGCAGCACGTGCACTCGAACTACGAGATCGACCTGTTCGTGAACCTGCTGGCCGCGGCTCGCCAGGCCGTCGCGGACGCCGGCGCCGCGGACTTCGATCCGGAGTCGCCGTCGCTGAAGGTCATCGCCGACCACATCCGCGCCTGCTCGTTCACCGTCGTCGACGGCGTGATCCCGGGCAACGCCGGCCGCGGCTACGTGCTGCGCCGCATCGCCCGCCGCGCGATCCGCCACGGCTACAAGCTCGGCGCGCGCACGCCGTTCTTCCACAAGCTGGTCGCCGCGCTGGCCAAGGAGATGGGCGAGGCCTATCCGGAGCTGCGCCGCGACGAGGCCCGCGTCACCGAGGTGCTGAAGCAGGAGGAAGAGCGCTTCTTCAAGACCATCGCCACCGGCATGGAGCTGCTGGAATCGGCGCTGGCCGGCGGCGCGACGCAGGTCGACGGCGAGACCGCCTTCAAGCTGCACGACACCTACGGCTTCCCGGTCGACCTGACCGCCGACGTCTGCCGCGAACGCGGCGTGACCGTCGACGAGGCGGAGTTCAACCGCCTGCTGGAAGAGCAGAAGAACCGCGGCCGCCAGGCCGGCAAGTTCAAGATGTCGCAGGGCCTGGCCTACAGCGGCGCCGCGACCACCTTCCACGGCTATGAGCACCTGACGCGCGACGAGGTCAAGGTCGTCGCGCTGTACGTCGACGGCAGCGCGGTGCAGAGTGCCGACGCCGGCGACGACGTGGTGGTCGTGCTCGACCACACGCCCTTCTACGCCGAGAGCGGCGGCCAGGTCGGCGACGCCGGCGAGTTCCGCAACGCCACGACCCGCGTGGTCGTCGACGATACGCTGAAGATCCAGGCCGACGTGTTCGGCCACCACGGCCAGGTCGTCGAGGGCACGATCAAGGTCGGCGACGCCTTCACCGCCAAGGTCGACGCCGAGCGCCGCGCCCGCACGGTCCGCAACCACAGCGCGACCCACCTGATGCACAAGGCGCTGCGCGAGGTGCTGGGCGCCCACGTCCAGCAGAAGGGCTCGCTGGTCAACGCCGAGCGCACCCGCTTCGACTTCGCGCACACCGCGCCGATGACGCCGGCGGAGATCCGCAAGGTCGAGGCCATCGTCAATGCCGAGATCCTGGCCAACGCCGACACCCAGGCCGCCGTCATGGCGCTGGACGACGCGCAGAAGAGCGGCGCGATGATGCTGTTCGGCGAGAAGTACGGCGAGACCGTGCGCGTGCTGAGCATCGGCTCGTCCAAGGAGCTGTGCGGCGGCACCCACGTGCACCGCACCGGCGACATCGGCCTGTTCAAGATCGTCGCCGAGAGCGGCGTCGCGGCCGGCATCCGCCGCGTCGAGGCCGTGACCGGCGACAACGCGCTGCACTACCTGCAGTCGCTGGAGTCGACGGTGCAGACCGTGGCCGGCACGCTCAAGGCCGCCCCGGCCGAGCTCGAGCCGCGCGTGCAGGCGGTGCTGGAGCAGGTCCGCGTGCTGGAGAAGGAACTGGCCGCCGCCAAGAGCAAGCTCGCCTCCGCCCAGGGCGACGAACTGCTGTCGCAGGCCGTCGACGTCAAGGGCCTGAAGGTGCTGGCGGCGACGCTGGTCGGCGCCGACGCCAAGACGCTGCGCGAGACGATGGACAAGCTCAAGGACAAGCTCAAGACGGCGGCGATCGTGCTGGCGGCGGTCGACGGCGACAAGGTCCAGCTGGCCGCGGGCGTGACCGCGGACGCGACGGCCAAGGTCAAGGCCGGCGAGCTGGTCAACTTCGTGGCGCAGCAGGTCGGCGGCAAGGGCGGCGGCAAGCCGGACCTGGCGATGGCCGGCGGCACCGATGCCAAGGCCCTGCCCGCCGCGCTGGCGAGCGTGCAGGCCTGGGTCGGCGAACGCGTCTGAGCACACGTTCGACACGGAACTGGCGCAGACTCCGGGCTTCGGGCGGCGATCGAACCGCCCAGCCGGGAGGTCTGACGAACAACCTCTTCAAGGGCCCCGGTCGGGCCCTTGTCGTTTCATGCAACTGGAGTAGCAATGACTGACACCCCGATGGCCGACGAGTTCGGCGACTCGATCGACGTCGAGAACGCGCAGCGCCTGGGCGAACTGCTGGCGGTGCTGGCCGGCCAGGCGGACCCGGAGGCGCCGGCGATCACGCTGGACACGCTGGACGGTTACCTGACCGCGCTGCGGGTCGGCCCGTCGGACGCGGCGCCGATCCAGGCGATGGACGCGCTGTTCGGCGAGGACTGGCCCGCCAGCCTCGACGAGCAGGACCTGACCGACGCGTTCATGGAAGCGCTGCACGTGCGCTGGAACGAGATCGGCGACAGCCTGGAGCCGCAGCCGCTGCTGGAGGCGCCCGAGCAGATGCACCTGATGCCGCTGATCTCCGAGTTCGACGAGGAGACCAAGGCCGAGCTGGTGGCACAGGGCGCGATCAGCGCCGAGCTGCTGGAACGCATGCCGGCGCCGGGCGCGATGTGGGCGCAGGGCTTCCTGCAGGCGGTGGACGACGCGAACACGTGGACGCTGCCGGACGGCGACGGCGCCGACGACCTGGCGGTGATGCTGCAGGCGATCGAGGCGGTGACGCTGGCCGAGGACGCGACGCCGCGCGCCGAGTACATCCGGCAGGCCTACGAGGATCCGGAAGGCATCGACCAGAACGCGCTGATCGACGACATGCTGTTCACCGTGCAGGACCTGCGCCTGTTCTGGATGCAGCAGCGCGCGCTCAAGGACGCGATCGCCGGCCTGACCGCCGCGCCCGACGCGACGCATTGACGTCGCAAGGCCCCCTCCCGCACTGCGGGAGGGGGCCGGGGCGAGGGTCTTAGAGGCGCCCCTTGCAGTTCGGCGCGCCGCACCGGCAGCGCAGACGACCCTCGTGATGGCTCTCGCCGTAATCGGCGCAGATCTCCTCGCCCGCGCCGATGTCGCGGATCGCATAGAACTCCGCCCGCCCCTGGCGGATGCGCAGCACCGCGTTCGGCGCGCAGCTGTGGTTGACGTGGCGCAGCGCGCAATCGGACTGGGTCGCGTCGATCGCGGTCTTGTCGGTCACCTCGACGACATGGATGCGGCGGCGTCCCTCGATGCGGCGCCGGGCTTCCCGCACCGGCACGATCTCGCCACGCATCTCGCCGATCTTGCGGCGCGCCGGGATCGATTCGCCGGCGAACACCCCCAGGCCATCGATCGGGCTCGGTCCCACCGTCAGCACGAAGCGCTCGGCCGGCAGCGGCTCGCCCCGGGGACGCGAAGCCGCCTCGGCGACGGTCGTGGCGGCGGGAGCGGTGGCGACGGAACTCAGACGTGGCATGAACGCGGGACGCGGCCTTCGGGCCGCGACGAAACGGGAAACGCGCATTGTCGCGCCGTTGCCACTCGCGGTCCGGACATCGCGCTTGACGCCCCCGTCGCGCGGCCAAGATACTGGTTCGCATGTCCTTCGCGATCCGTCCCCTACAGCCCGTCTCGCCCTGCCTGCAGTCGATGCAGGTCATGGCTTGCGTCCACGGCTGGGGACGGCGTCGATCGCGGTAGACGCCCCGCCACAGGATCCCGGACCTCACGGTCCCCCGATCCGGAAGCTCCCCCCACAAGGCCCGCGCACCCCGCGGGCCTTGTTCATTTCCGCTGGTCCTTCATCCACAAGGAGCATTCGATGCCGACCCCGCCCCCCTCGCCCCGAGACATCCGCGTCGCCGATGGCGTGACGCTGCGCCGCCCGCGCCCCGAGGATGCTCGCGCGCATGCCGAACTGCTGGGGCATCCCGGCGTCCAGCCGTGGCTGCTGCAGACGCCCTACACCTCGGAGCAGCTGTGGCACGAGCGCTTCAGCAAGGTGCCCGACGTCAATTCCGGCGAACTGGTCTTGCTGGCCTTCGACGGCGAGCGGCTGGTGGGATCGGCGGGCCTGCACCCGGTCGGACCGCAGGCGCGGCGGCGCCACGCGATGATGCTGGGCATCAGCGTGCATCCGGACGCGCACGGGCGCGGTGTCGGCTCGGCGCTGATGGACGCGCTGACGCGTCAGGCGGACGACTGGCTGGGCGTGCTGCGGATCGAGTTGACGGTGTTCGTCGACAACGCGCCCGCCATCCGGCTGTATGAGCGCTTCGGCTTCGAGACCGAAGGCCGGCTGCGGGCCTACGGCCTGCGCGGCGGGCGCTACGTCGATGTCTTGACGATGGCGCGCCTGCATCCGCGCCCGCCGGTGATCGAGCGCGAGGCGCTCTGAAGGGAGTTCAGTCCATCGTGACCGCGGCACTGCCTTCGGTGCTGCGGCGCGTGGTCTGCGCGTGGAGTTCGCCGTCGGAGGAGCGGCTCTGCGGGCTGGACGCCTCGGTGCCGCGCTCGGGCACGGCGGGCTGCGGCGCCGGCGGACGGCTCGGCTGGCGCTTTCCGGTGATCAGCAGGCGCGCCAGCTTGACCACCTCGCTGGCCTGGGCCGGCGCCGCGGGCGCCAGCAGGACGCCACCGAGCACGGCCACGCTCAGGATCTTGAAGGTGTGCCGGTGGGCGTTCTGCGCTTGTCGTTGTCGGCTCTGCATGGTCTCCCCGCGCGAATCTGGCATCTTAGCGACGATGGCAGGAGTATCGAAAGTCAGCCCCTCCCCCGCCAGGGGCCAGCGACGAACTGCGCCCTGGGGGGGCTGACTTGCGGCAGGACGGGATGGGCTCAGCGAACCAAATCCGCCCTCGCACTCACCCGGGCGATGGCCGCGCCGCCACCGCCTGCGACCGGTCGCGGGTCGCGGCGGGGGGTTTCAGTCCGGCGCCCCGCACCTCGAAACGCACCTGCTGCAGCACCCGTCCTCGTCCGTCCAGCAGCGCCAACTCGTGTCTGCCGGGCATCGGCAGCCAGTCCAGCGCCGCGCCCCGTCCGATGACCCGGCCGTCGAGCCGCCAGCCGGCCACCTCGCCGCGCGCCAGGCGTCCCGCATGCATGAAGCGCAAGCGCTGGGCGGCGGGCGGGATGTCGGGATCGAGCGCGTAGATCGCGCCGTCGGTCGGATTGCTGAGCGCGACCGCGGTGGCGGCCGGCCGGATCACGGCCTGTTCGGTCCCGGCGAGGAACCACTCGCGCCGCGGGGGTTCCTGGCCGTCCTCGAACCGCGTGTCCTGCGCGACCAAGCCCGCCGGCGGCTTGGAGGGCACGGGCAGGCGTCCGGCATGCAGCGCCAGCATGACGTCGCGCCAGACCGGGGCCGCCCCGCTGACGCCGGACACGTGCTGCATCGCTTCGCCGCTCGAATTGCCGACCCAGACGCCGACGGTGAAGCGCGAGGTCCAGCCGATGCACCAGTTGTCGCGCATGTCCTTGCTGGTGCCGGTCTTCACCGAGGCCGGGAACGGCAGCGCCAGCGCGCTCGACAGCCCGAAGGTCAGCGCCCGCGCGTTGTTGTCCGCCAGGATGTCGCCGACGACGAATGACGCCTTCGCATCGGCGACCTGACGCGCCGGCCCGACCTTGGCGACAGGGCCTGTCGTGGCGGCCGCACCGGTCGCGCCTCCCGCGCCGACGCCGGCAGGCAGGCTCACCGGGCCGTAGCGACCGCCATTGGCCAGCGCGCGATAGGCGTTGGTCAGCGACAGCAGCGTCACGTCGGCGCTGCCCAACGCCAGCGACGGCCCGTAGAAGCCTCCGGTCTCCGGCAGCTGCAGGCCGAGCGCGTTGAGCCGCTCGAAGACGGCTTCCGGCGTCAGCATCAGCGACAGGCGCACCGCCGGCACGTTGAGGCTGTTGCCCAGCGACGCCCGCGCGCTGATCCAGCCGCGGTACTGCTTGTCGTAGTTCTGCGGCAGGTACAGCCCCGCCGCCGTGGCGATCTGGGCGGGCGAGTCGTCCAGCAGGCTGGCCGCGGTGATCAGCCGGCGCTCGAGCGCGAGCTCGTACAGGAAGGGCTTGAGCGTCGATCCCGGCTGCCGCCGCGCGAGCACGTGATCCACCTGCGCGGCCTCCGACAGCTGGCTGCCGCTGGACCCGACCCAGACCCGCGCCTCGCCGCTGGCGTTGTCCAGGACCACGACCGCGCCGTCCTCGACCTGTCGTCCGGACAGCTCCGCCAGATGGCGCCGAAGCGCCAGCACCGCCACGCGCTGCCAGGACGCGTCGAGCGTGCTGCGTTGGGCCGCCGGCCCGTCCGGCCGCAGGGCCAGGCGCGCGAAGTGCGGTGCCCATTGCGGCGCGTCCGCCACCGACAAGGCCTTGCGGCGCAGCACCGCCCCGACCTCGTCGACCAGGCCCTCGCAGCCCTGCCCCATCAGGCGCAGCACGCCGCACGCGCGTGTCGAGATCGCCTCCGGCGACACGTTGGGCCCGCGCAGCATCGCGGCGAGCATCGCCGCCTCGCGCGCGTCCAGCCCGCTCGGCCGCTTGCCGAAAAGCGCCTGGGCCGCGGCGGGCACGCCCACCAATTCGCCGCGCAACGGCACCCGGTTCAGGTAGGCCTCGAGGATCTGCGCCTTGGTCCAGCGTTTCTCCAATCGGCCGGCGACCCAGGCCTGGCCGACCTTCTGCATCAAGCTGCGCCCGCCGCGGCGCGCCAGGTCCTCGTCGAGCAGGCCGGCCAGCTGCATCGTGACCGTCGATGCGCCGCGCGTGCGCGTGTTCCAGAGATTGGCCCACGCGCTGGCGGCGACCGCCGACCAGTCGACGCCGCTGTGCTCGTAGAACCGCTGGTCCTCCGACAGCAGCATCGCCCGCAGCAGCGACGGCGACATTCGGTCCAGCGGCACCCACGCCAGCATCCGGCGCTTCGGATCCATGCGCAGCGTCTGCAGCGGCTCGCCGCGCCGGTCGAGCAACTGCAGGTCCGACACCGCATGTGCCGCGCGCGTCTGCGCGAATGTCGGCAGTTCCTCGGCCGCCGCGATGCCCGTCGTCGTCGATGCGACGACGGCGAGCACCGCGAACGCGGCCAGGCGCAGCGACTGGATCAAGGCTGGACCTCCAGCGTCGCGTTCGGCAGTTCGCCGAAGCGGTCGGGCGCGTACATCGCCTCCGCCCGCGTCGTCGGCATCTGGAAGCGGCCGGCGTTGTTCAGCTGCATCGTGTACTCCAGGACATGCCGCCCGCGCGGCAGGTAACCGAAGTAGGCCCGCCAGGCGGTGAAGCTGCGCTCGATGAAGTTGGGCCACGCCTCGCCCTCGGCGCGCTCGCCCTGCGTGTCGATCGTGCCCTCGACGACCGCCGCGCCGGTCGGCAGCGGATCGCTCAGCACGACCCAGGTCATGTCGGCGGCGGCTTCGATCTCCAGGCGCACGCGCATCACGTCGCCACGCGACCATCTCGGCGCCGCCTTCTGCGAGACCGCGGTGACCGTCCGCTTGAGCGAGTAACCGGCGCTCAGCGGCGCCTTGAGCGGCACCGCGGCCAAGGCCTGGACCGTGGCCCAGGGCCGGCCGTCCCCGACCTGGGCGACCGACAGCGTGCCGTTGCCCGCGGCGGGCCAGGCCAGGCGCAGTTCACCGCCTTCGGGCTTCGCGGACCAATCGAGCGACGCGGCCGCGCCCGCGAGCTTCGCCTCGGTCTTGCCCTTGACGGCCTGCGACTCGAAGCGATCGGAGAACTTCTCCAGGGCGAGCACGCCCCACAGGTTCGCGGTCGTGTTGAACCAGGCGCCGCGTTCCTGGCGCGCCAGCGCGCCGACGACCATCCGGGGCAGGTCCTCCTTCCAGCCGGCATCGTCGACCAGCGCCAGGATCGCGCGCGCCGCGGTCGCGTCGCCGCTGCCCATCAGCCACCACCAGCCGTCGTTGTCCTCGTTGACGAAGCGCAGCGTCGTGCCGGCGAAGCTCAGGCGCGCGCGCAGCTGGTTCTGCGCCGCGGCGATCTGGGCCGCGCGGTCCGGCGCCCCGCTCATCCGCTGGTGCAGCACGAGCCAGTCGATCACGGCGCTGGTCGGCCAGGTGGTCAGGTTGCGCCCGTCCACGGTGCCCAGTTGCCGGGGGGTCGCCTTGCCGTAGCGCGCCAACGCCGCCAGCGCGGCGATGCGGCGCGGCTCGTCGTCCGCGCGCGGCGACCAGTAGCGGCGCTCCAGGCGCCCCTCGACGAAGGCGGCGAGGCCGTCGAGCGCCTTCGCCAGCTGCGGAGCCGGCAACGCGCGCCCCGCTTCCTGCGCCGCGGCCAACAGATGCGCGGTCAACACGTCGCTGCCCTGGGTGAGCTGGCGCGACAGCGGGAAGTAGGCGAACAGGCCGTCGCTGTCCTGGTAGGTCGCGAGCTGGCCCATCAGGCCATCCCAGGCCGCCGCGTCGTGCAACGCGAGGTACTTCGAACTCTGCTGCTCGAGGCAGGTGTAGGGGTACTGCTCGAAGTAGCGCCGGATGCCGGGCAGCGCCGAGGACAACTTCGGCTGCAGCCCGATGGCCACTCCGCCGCGCTTGACGCCCTGGGCCGGCAGCGCGTCCGTGGGCGCAGCGACCGGCAGGCTGATCGGCGCATCCAGTTGACGCAAGGTCGCCTGCAGCACGCGCACCGGCGTGGCCGGCTGCACCGCCTGCGTGGTCCGCATCGCGTCCTTCGCGCCGGCACCGCCCTGCTCCTGCGCCTGGGCTTCCCAGACGATGCGTTGCGCGCCGTCAGGCACCACCACGTCCCAGGTGACTTCCTGGGCCTGGCCCGCCGCCAGCTTCACGGTCCGCGGCTCGGCCGGCACCGGGTGCTCGCCGGACTCCCCGCTCGCCTTGCCCGCGAGCGTCACGCGCAGGTCCATCGCGCGATTCGTCGCATTGCGCAGCGTGAGCATCGCCTGCACCCGGTCGCCTTCGCGCACGAGCGGCGGCAAGCCGGACAGCAGCTGCAGGTCCTGGCTCACGTTGATGCTGTTCTCGCCGGTGCCGAAGCGCTGTCCCGGCGCGTCCGCCACCGCGACCAGCCGGAAGCGCGTCAGCGAGTCGTTCAGCGGCACCTGCACCAGCGCCTCGCCCTGCGCGTTCACCGTCACCAGCGGCTGCCAGGTGAGCAGCGTGTCGAACAGCTCCCGGGTGGCGAAACCGCCGCCGCCGCCCGCCGCGACCGCCTTGCGGCCGTAGTGGCGACGACCAATGATCTCGCTGTGCGCGGTCGCCGTCGTCACCCCCCAGGCGCGTGTCTGGATCATGCCGTCGAGAAGCTTCCAGCTCTCGTTCGGCGCCAGCGCCAGCAGCCCCTCGTCGACGGCGGCGAAGGCGACCTGGGCGTCGGGGACCGGCTTGCCGTCCTGCGTGACGCGCAGCTTCACCTGCGCGCTCTGGCGCACGCCGTACTGGGCCTGCTGCGGCACGACCTCCACCTTGAGCCGGTGCTTGGCCTGTCCGATCTCGATCGCCGCCATGCCCAGCTTGAACGAGGGCTTGGACAAGTCGACCATCGCCGTGGGCGGCTGGTAGTCGCCGGAGGCGCGCCACTCGCGCCACCAGTTGCCCGGCTCGCGCCAGCCCCAGGAGAAGAACGAGTACCACGGCACCTCGCGCAAGCGGCCGCGCAGCACCATCACGCTGACATAGGCGTTGGGGGTCCAGTTCCGGTCGATCTTCAGCTCAAGCCACGGGTCTCTTCCGGAGAGCCGTCGCACCTCGCTGTAGAGCACGCCCTCGCGCTCGACGGTGACGAGCGCGGTCGCGTCGCGATACGGCATGCGCACCTGGAATCGCGCCGTCTCGCCCGGTTCGTAGCGGCGGCGCTCGGGGACCACGTCGATGCGGTCATCGTTGTCCTGAGCGAACCAGGAGTCGCCGGCCTTGGTCACCGTCAGCGCGCGCACGGCGCGCGCGGTGCGACCGCCGTCATCGGCCGTCGAGCCGATCAGCTCCAACTGCCCGCCCTGGCTCACCGAGGTCTCGCATCGCATGATGCCGAGCGCGTCCGTCTTGCCGCTGCACAGCTCGCCGAGGTCCTTCAGGTTGCGCTGATGCTCGTAGGCATAGAAACCACCGACCAGCCGCTTGCGCGTGCTGAGCGTCTGCACATGCCGCCCGCTGATCGAGATCCGCTGGTTGGCGACCGGCTTGCCGTTCGTGTCCAGCGCGATCGCCTGAACCTGCAGCGGCTGGCCATTGGCGACCCAGGAAGGGGCCCGGACGCCGACGACGACATTGGCCGGCCACACGATCTGCGAGGCCGCGCGCGTGTGCGTCTGCCCATCGGGATCGCGGTAGTTCAACTCGACCCGCAACTCCGAGGCGCGATCGATGGTGCCGGTCAACGGCACCTTGAACTGGATGCCGCCCTTGGCATCGGTCTGCAGGGCCAGCTTGTCCACCAGCAGGCGGTTCGCACCCGGCGGACCGCCGGCCGTCTCGCTGTCGCCATCCATGTCGCCGTCGGGGCCGCTGTCGCTGGGACCCTGCGCCGACGGGGGCTCGAAGGCGTAGTCGTCGAACCCGGCGAAGTTCGTCCAGTGCGGCTGCAGCATCGCGCTGACCTGCACCGGCGACTTCGCCATCGGGCCGCCGGCCATGTAGTTCAGTTGGCCCGACCAGGCTTGCTCCTTGGCGCCAGGCGCGGGGGACTTGGGAGGAATCAGTCGCGCATCCACGAGCGGGACGCGGAACTCCTCGACCCGCACGCTGCCGCTGTCCCAGGTCCGTTGGCCGCCGCCGGTGCCGGCGCGCTCCATGACGAAGCGATAGCGACCGAGCTTGGCGCCGGGCGGCACCTTCCAGGTGGACAACGCGTAGCGGGCGCCCTGCCATCGAAGATCGAGCGTGGCGATGTCCTCGCCAGTCCCCTCGAACACGACGCGCAGCTTGTCGGGCAACTGGTCCGGTGTCGCGTCGCTCAGGCCCTGCGCGGTCTCCAGCCGGAAGAAATGCTTCATCGACAAGGTCTCGCCGGCGCGCAGCAGCGGCCGATCGGTGACCGTATGGACGCGCACGGCGCGCTCGGAGCCCCAGGCGATCGGCACGTTGAAGCGCCAGGGCTCGATGCCGCGGCTCCAACCGCTGAACATGAACGCCAGGTCCGTTGGCTTGCCAGGCTGGTCGGCGCGAGCAGTGATGAACAGCCCGGTTTCGGCGATGCAGTCGCCACGCCCGCTGTCGCGATCCAGGTTGGGCCGGTCGATACGTGCCAGGCCTTGCGCGTTGGTGCGCCCGTTCCACAGCGCCTTGCCGCGGCAGTCATACACCGCGACCTGTGCACCCTCCACCGGACGCCCCTTGTCGAGGGACGTCACCCACACCAGGCTGTCGTCCTTGCCCAACTTGAAGTGCAGGCCCAGGTTGGTGACCAGCGCGCCGGTACGCACGAACATCGGCTGGATCGGATCGAGCAGCGACTGTCCAAGCTGCGGCGACTTCAGCTCGAGCACGTGATAACCGGGCTGGGCCAGCGGCACACCGATCACGTCGATCGCCTTGTCGGGGTTCGGCGCGGGCACGTTCATCGATTGCAGGCCCGCCTCCCCCTTCAGCATCTCGACCTTGCGGTCCTCCCACTCGTTTTGGCGATAGAGCCGCCCATACCAACGCAGGATCTCCGCATCGTCGGTCAGGCGCTTGATTCGCAGGTGGCCACCGGCCCGCGGCTGCAGGTCGGTCTGCACGTGACGCATGCTCAGCGGTACCAGGCTCGGGCCGATGGGCTCCCATTCGACGATGCCGAAGGGGGCTGCGGCGAACTTCGCCAACGGCGGCGCCGCGGCCGTCCGGATCTTCATTGGGAAGCTCGCGGCGTTGGACAGTGGCCGTCCGCTTTCATCGACGATGCCTGACGGCAGTTCCAGCGTGTAGGTCTGCTGCTCAGCCAGCGGTACAGGAAAGCGCACGGTCAAGAGCCCGCCAGGGGGGTCGCGATCCTGAGCTGACGGCGCGACTGGAGAAAGGCTGGTGCCATCCGATCCCTTGAGACGCACCTTCATTGCCATGCCCCAATCGATGGGCTCGGAGAAAGTCACACTGAGCGGCCGGATCGGCAAGCAAGGCGCATTCGCGCGTTCTCGTTCGCAAGAGAACTCCGCGGTCAGGGGCGCACGCACGGAGAAGCGGAAGCGGCGCTCGCCACGCGTGCGCACCGATTCATTGGCGCTGGCGACGATACCGGCACCCCACACCAAGGTGGCATCGGCTCCCGCAGGAAGTGGTCGCTTGCAAGCCGCCAGGACCCATTCCTGGCGCTTGGCCGCATCTCCCATCTTCAGGTCGCGAATCAGGGCGTCCCGTTCTGCGATCGGGCGGATCTCCGCCGGAATGCGCTCGCCGAGTGCCTTGGATTCGCACCAGAGGTTCGGACCAATGCTGTCGAGCTTGGCAGCGCCTGAAAGGCGGAGCAGGAAACGCTGGTCTTCCTCGATTCGAGACCCTTCCCAGGGCCTGATCTGTTGAACGGTCGGCGCAGCCAACTGGAAGGTGGCCTCACGAAGGCCTGTCCACGCGCCGGACACGCCTGGCGCGGTCGGCTTGAAGTCGTCACGCACCTGCACCCGGCATTTAGCTCCGGCGGGCAGCGGTTTGACGAAGTCAAACACCCATTCGCGATCGTTGGTCCACCGACCTTTTCCTCGGACGTTGACTTGACCGCAGTCCACCCGAACAGGATCTGGAAGGCGGGGATCGCCCAGCGCCGTGGTCGCCGACTTGAAGCGCACCACCACGTTCTGGACCTGCGCCACTTCCCCTTCGGGGGCAATGGAAGCGAGCTCCGCGGCCTGTCCCGATACCGGGACCAAGAGCGAGGCCAGCAAACCTCGCCAAATCATGCTTTGGAGTTTTCCGCTACTCGCCAGACGACGCATACGCTCTCCCTGCGCTATCGCTACAAGGACGCAAGTCTATTCGGCAAGCCTTGAAAAAACAGTCCCACAAAAGGGGCGAGAGACTACTGGAGCTAGTCAGCGCCTGACACAAATGAAAATTCAAGCCCC
>NZ_JAOCCU010000059.1 GCF_029840635.1 Mitsuaria sp. GD03876
CCAGGGCCGCCAGGGCGACGGGGTGAAGGGGGATCGTGGGTGAGGACCGCATGCCGGGGGGGCTCCATCCTGGTTGGCTGCGAACAGCGGGCGCTGCAAGCGTAGGACGGCCCCCGGCGGCGGTTTTTCTCCCGCGCACCGGTCTTTTGTGCTGGCTGCTCGTTCTAGGGAAAACGACAGGCCGCCGGCCTCAGCCCGGCGGCGGCGCCAGCGCCACGTCCAGCGCGGCGCGGTGGCGCTGGTACTCGCGCGGCGACATGCCGGTGGCGGCGCGGAAGGCGGCGGTGAAGCTGCTCTGGTGCTCGTAGCCGATCTGCTCGGCGATCTCGCCGATCGACAGGTGCGCCATCAGCAGCAGTTGCTGGGCCTCGAGCATGCGGCGCTCGACGCAGTAGTCGTGCATGGTCGTGCGGAAGGTCGCGCGGAACACCGCCGCCAGCTTGTTGCGGTTGGTGCCCAGCTGCTGGGCCAGCGCCGGCACGGCGGGCGGCCGGGCGTACTCGCGGTCCAGCACGTCGCGCGCCGCGTAGGCCAGGTCCACGTCGCGCTGGCGGGCCGACTGGCTGCCGGCGAACTGCGGCGTGCGCCAGGCCGCGTCCAGCGTCAGCGCGACCAGTTCCCGCAGCTTGCCCACGGCGAAGAGCTCCAGCAGCCGGCCGTCGCGCGGCGGGTCGGTCATCAGCGCGATCAGCTGCGCCAGCCGCGCGTCCAGCGGCAGCGTGATCAGGCGGCCCGCGGCGGCGGTGCCGCGCAGCGCGTCGCGCAGCGTCTCGGGCACGGCGTCCTCGGACAGGCCGAAGCGGGAGAGGAAGCTCGTCGCCTCGAAGAAGGCGAGCACGCCGTGGAAGCGCTGCTGGCCGGCGGTGTCCATGCGCAGTTCCGCGCCGACCGGCACGAAGGTCAGCACGATCTCCGGCCGGTTGAACAGCATCGGCGGCAGGCCGGGCACGGCATAGGCGGTGTCGCTGGTCAGCGAGGCGCGCAGCACCAGCAGCGGCTGGTCGACGATGAAGTGCAGCCGGGCGTCCTCGGGCAGCACCCAGTTGCTGAGCTGCAACCGCAGCGCGTGGTCCACGAACAGCGAGACCTGCGAGCCCGAGCCGCCGATCGCCTGCGCGTGGGTGCGGAAGACGCGGGGCGCCAGCGGCTCGACGATGCCGGCCTCGACGTGCGCGCGCAGCGACTGCTCGTTCTCCCAGAGCTCGGAGACCTTGACCATGCCGGTGGGCCAGCGGTTGCGGTCGGGGGAAAGCGGGCGCGCGGTCGTCATGAGGCGCGCAGCCTATCAAACCTTGGGCCGGATCCTGCGGTGTCCCCACAGCAGCAGCGCGCCCAGGGCCAGCACCGCCAGGCCGACGACGGCGCCGGCGCTGACGTACACGACGCTGGACCACAGCACGTAGGCGCTGCAGGCGACGAACGCCGCCGGCAGCACCGGGTACAGCGGCACGCGGAAGGGCCGCGGCTGCTCCGGCGCGCGGCGGCGCAGCACGATCACGGCCAGGCCGCTGAGCGTCATGAAGCACCAGTACACCGGCGACAGGTAGTCCACCATCGTCGAGAAGCCGCCGCGCGTGGCCGCGCCGAAGGCCACCAGCGCCAGCGCCATCGCGCTGGTGGCCAGCACCGCGACGGTCGGCGTGCCGCGCCGGCCGTTCCAGCGCGCGAGCTGCCATTGCGCGGCCAGGTCGCGGGCCGCGGCGTAGGTGGTGCGCGGCCCGGCGATCAGGATCGCGTTCATCACCGACAGCGCGGTCAGCGTCACCACGCCGACCATCGCGAGCTCCGCGCCGCGGCCGAAGGCCACGCGCATCGTGTCGGCGGCCGGCGCCGCGCTGGCGGCCAGGCCCGCCAGGCCGAGCACGCGCACGTAGGCCCAGTTGGCCAGCAGGTACAGCGCCGTCACCGCGCCCAGGCCCAGCAGCAGCGCCTTGACGATGCCGCGGCGCGGGTCCTTCATCTCGGCCGACAGCGTGGCCGCGTCGCTCCAGCCGCCATAGGCGAGGAACACGAACACCATCGCCGTGCCCCAGGCCACCGGCGTGGCGCCCGCGGTGGCCGGCGCCGCCGCCGGGTGCCCCAGCCACTGCTGCGAGCCGGCGGCCGCGCCGAGCAGCAGCAGGCCCGCGACGACCAGCGAGGTCAGGCCCACCTGCGTGCCCAGGCCCACGCGCACGCCCAGCAGGTTCAGCGCGGTCAGCCCGGCGATCAGGCCGGCGGCGAGCCAGGCGCTGGCGTGCTCGCCCAGCCACGGCCGCAGGTCGACCGCCTGCGTCAGGTAGTCGCCGAAGACGAAACCCAGCAGCGCCATCGAGCCGGTGTGGATGACCGCGAAGCGGGACCAGGCGAACAGGAAACCGAGCCGCGCGCCGAAGGCGCGGCGCAGGAAGTGGTAGTCGCCGCCGGCGTCCGGGAAGGCGGCGGCCAGCTCCGCGAAACACAGGCCGCCGACCAGCGACAGCACGCCGCCCAGCGCCCAGGCCAGGTAGAGCTGCGCCGGCGTGTCCAGCGACTGCGCCACCATCGGCGAGGTCTTGAAGATGCCCGCGCCGACTACCATGCCGACGCACAGCGCCATCGCATGGCGGACATCGAGGATCCGTTGTGGCAGGGCCGGCGCGCCGTCGTGCGCGGCATCGATCCCGGCGAGCGGCGACGCGGTGGACGCCGTCGCGGCAGCGGGCTGGCCGGCAGCGGGCGGCGTGGCAGCGGGCTGGGCGGCGGGCTGGGCGGTGTCGCCAGTGGAAACGGTCATCGAGGAGCCTTGCGCGCGGATCGGCGGAAACGAGGGGAAGAGCGTCGCTGTCGGCCCGGGTGCCCTGGCAGACCTGGTGGACCGGGCAGACCGGGTGCACCGGGCAGACCGGGCGAACCGCGTGCACCGAACGGGCGACCCGCGATGCTACGGGCCGCCAAGCGCGCCGCGCGCGCTTCGTCGCGGCGCCGCGACGGCATGAGCTTATGCGGCAGTCGTCTGAGCCGGAATGCGGGTTTGCGGGGTCCGGCTCGCTAGGCTCGCGGCTCCCTTCGACTCGCACGACCGCGCCCGAGACCCATGCCGACGCTCCGCCCCACCGCCCTCGCCTCGCTGACCCTGCTGCTCGGGGCCGCTCCCGCGTTCTCGCAGACCGTCGCCGACCGCGCGGCCGACGCATCGGCCACGTCCTCCTCGCCGCTGAGCCCGGTGCTGGTCACCGGCACCCGCGCGCGGGACCGCACGCTGGCCGACAGCCAGGTGCCGGTGGACGTGCTCGACCGCGAGGCGCTGCTGCGCGCCGCCGGCCCCGACGGCACGCTGGCCGCGGCGCTGCAGGCGCTGCTGCCGTCGTTCAACTTCCCGCGCCAGTCCAACTCCGGCGGCGCGGACCACGTGCGCGCGGCGCAACTGCGCGGGCTGTCGCCGGACCAGGTGCTGGTGCTGGTCAACGGCAAGCGGCGCCATGCGTCGGCGCTGGTGAACCTCGAGTCGAAGACCGGCAAGGGCACGAACCCGGTCGACTTCAACACGATCCCGCTCTCGGCGGTGCAGCGCATCGAGGTCGTGCGCGACGGCGCCGGCGCGCAATAAGGCTCCGACGCGATCGCCGGCGTCGTCAACGTGATCCTCGACGACCGGCGCGCCGGCGGCGAGCTCAGCGCCGAGGCCGGCCTGTTCCACACCGACTTCGCGCCCACCGGCCGCCGCCTCAACGACGGCCAGACGCAGACGGCGAGCCTGACGCAGGGCTGGGCGATCGGCGAGCGCGGCTTCCTGCGCGCCGGCCTCGAGGGCCTGCGCCGCGCCGCGACCAACCGCAGCGGCCTGGACCAGTTGCCGCCCTGGGAGGACGCGACGCCCGACAACCTGGCCACCGTCGGCCGGCGCAACTACGCCGCCGGCGAGCCCGCGACCCGCCAGTGGCAGGCCTTCTTCAACGGCGCGCTCGACCTCGCGCCAGACCGCCAGCTCTATGCCTTCGGCACCTGGCAGCAGCGGCGCTCGACCGGCGCCGCGTACTACCGCTACCCGGACAGCGCCGCCAACCTGAAGGCCCTCCACCCCGACGGCTACCGGCCGAGCACCACCGGCGACAACCGCGACCTGCAGCTGGTCGCCGGCCTGCGCGGCGCCTGGGCCGACTGGGACTACGACCTGTCGCTGGACCTGGGACGCAACGACTTCGACTACGGCGTGCGGGACTCGCTGAACACCTCGCTCGGCGCGGCGAGCCCGACGGTCTTCCACCTCGGCGACTTCGGCAGCCGGCTCGCGGCGCTCAACCTCGACCTCAGCCGGCCGGTGACGATCCCCGGGCTCGCCCGGCCCGCGACGCTCGCCGTCGGCCTCGACGCGCGCCATGAGCGCTTCGTCACCGGCGCCGGCGACGCGGCCTCCTACGCGGTCGGCCCCTTCGACGGCCCGGCCGGCGCGCAGGCGGGCCCGGGCCTGCAGCCGCAGGACGCCACCCGCCTGTCGCGCCGCGTGGTCGGCGCCTACGTCGACCTGAGCGCCTCGCTGACCCGCGACTGGCAGGCCGAGGCGGCGCTGCGCCACGACCACTACGACGACTTCGGCAACGCCACGACCGCGAAGCTGTCGTCGCGGCTCGCGCTGGCCGAAGGTATCGCGCTGCGCGGCGCGGTGTCGAGCAACTTCCGCGCGCCGTCGCTGGCGCAGCGCGGCTTCAGCTTCACCGTGACCGACCGCGGCGACGGCGGCGGCCTCAGCCAGATCCGCACGCTGCCCGTGGACAGCCCGATCGCGCGTTTCCTCGGCGCGCGCGACCTGAAGGCGGAGCGCTCGCGCAACGCGAGCCTGGGCCTGACCTGGCAGCCCGACCGCCACTGGTCGGCCTCGCTGGACACCTACGCGATCCGGGTCAAGGACCGCGTCACGCTGTCGCAGCGGATCGGCGGCGACGGCCTGTCGCAAGCGCTCGAGGCGCGCTTCGGCGTCGCCGGCATCGACGGCGTCAACTTCTTCACCAACGCGCTGGACACGCGCACCCGCGGCGTCGACCTCGTGACCGGCTGGAACGGCGCGGCGCTGGGCGGCGAGCTGCGGCTGTCCTGGGCCGCCTCGTTCAGCAAGACCACCGTGCGGCCGCACGCGGACGCCAACGTGGGCCTGGAGGAATCGAACACGCTGACCGACGCCGCGCCCCGCCAGCGGCACCTGCTCAGCGCGCAGTGGTCCCGCGGCGGCTGGACGCTGCAGTCGCGCCTGACGCGCCACGGAAGCACGACGCGGGTGTTCGACTTCGGCGACGGTTTCGCGCCGTCGCAGACCTACGCAGCGGTCTGGCAACTGGACCTGGAGGCGCAATGGCAGGCGACCCGCGCGTTGAGCCTCGCCCTGGGCGCGATCAACGCGACCGACCGCTATCCGAGCCGCTCGATCCCGGACATCGCCTACTTCGGCAACTTCCCCTACGACGTGCTGTCGCCGGTCGGCTTCAACGGCGCCTACGTCTACGCGCGGGCGACGCTGCGCTTCTGAGCGCCGCCGCGGCGCTCCAGGCCGTGCGCCAGCCGCGACAGGCCGAAGCACAGCAGGAAGTAGCTCGCGGCCAGCGCGCCGTACACCGCCACCGGCTGCACCAGCACCTGCGCGTTGATCTGGCCGGCGATGAAGGACAGCTCGGACAAGCCGATGATGGTGCCCAGCGAGGTCTGCTTCACCGTCGAGGCCAGCTGGTTCACCACCGACGGCAGCATGTGGCGCAGCGCCTGCGGCAGCAGCACCAGACGCAGCGCCTGGCCGCGCGTCAGGCCCAGCGCCTGCGCCGCCTGCAGCTGCCCGCGCGGCAGCGCCTGCAGCCCGGCGCGCACGATCTCCGCCAGGTAGGCGGCGTCGAAGACGACCAGCGCCGCCAGCATCGTCGCGAACTGGCCGGTCTTGTGGCCGGTGACGCTGGGCAGGAAGAAATAGGCCCAGAACACCACCATCAGCAGCGGCGTGCCGCGCACGACGAAGACCCAGCCGCCGACCGGCCAGCGCAGCCACGCGCGCGGGCTGATGCGCGCGACGCCCAGCAGCACGCCCAGCGGCAACGCCAGCGCCATGCCCAGCAGCGCCAGCAGCACCGTCAGCGCCAGGCCGCCCAGCGGGCCGCGCGGGTACTGGCCGACCAGCGCGTACAGCCAGTAGACGTCGACCATCTCGACGAGGCTCATCGAGGGAACTCCAAAGAGAAAGGGAAAGGGAGAAGGGAAGCGGCGGAACGGCGGGCCGGCGGCGCGCGGTCCGCGGATCGCCGGGAGCGCCGCGCGACCTGGCCGTGGCGCGTCACCGCGAGGCGGCGCGCACCGGAAAGCGCCACTGGTACAGCGCACCCGCGGCGGTGATCAGCAGCGACACGCCGAGGTAGACCACCGTCGCGGCCAGGAAGGTCTCGAAGCCGCGGAAGCTCGCGGACTCGACGCGCTGCGCCTGCGTCATCAGCTCCGCCGCGCCGATCACGCTGGCGATGCTGGTGTTCTTCCAGAGGTTCAGCGTCTGCGAGATCAGCGGCGGCACGGTCGCGCGCAGCGCCTGCGGCAGCACGATCCAGCGCAGCGACGCGCCCCAGCCCATGCCCAGCGAGCGCGCCGCCAGCCATTGGCCGTCGGGCACCGCGCGCAGCCCGGAGCGGATGTCCTCCGCCAGGAAGGCCGTCGTGTAGACGACCAGCCCCGCCACCGCGGCGGCGGCCTCGATGTGGCCCTCGTAGAGCCAGGCCTTGGGCCCGTCGGGCAGCAGCTCGGGCACGGCGAAGTACCAGAACAGCAGATGGGCCAGCAGCGGGATGTTGCGCACCGCCTCGACGTAGGACCAGGCCAGCGCCGACAGCGCCCGCCACGGCGACAGCCGCATCAGCGCCACGCCGACCGCCAGCGGCAGCGCCAGCAGCAGCGACACCGCGGTCAACTGCAGCGACAGCCGCACGCCGGCGGCCAGCCAGGACAGGAACTGGCCGTGGAGGACCACGGCCACGTCGATCGACGGCATGCGGCGTCAGGCGGACGTCGTCGGGCGGACCGCGGTCCGGACCGATCCCGGGGCGATCACCCCTGCACCTGGTCGCTGTCGATCTTGAAGTCGCGCGTCGGGAACTTCAGCCGCGTGGCCGGGCCGTACCACTTGACGAAGAGCTGGTGCGCGGCGCCGCTGGCCTCGAGCTCGCGCAGCGCGGCGTCGACCTGCGCCTTCAGGCCCTTCTCGCCCTTGCGCAGGCCCAGCGCCAGCGGCTCCACGCTGAGGTTGGCGGCCAGGATGCGGTACTGCGCCGAGGCCGGGCCGAGCTTGGCGAACTGGTCCAGCAGCGACACCTCGTCGTTGACGAACGCGACGCCCTTGCCCTGCTGCAGCGCCTGGAAGGCCTGCGGGCCGGTGTCGAAGGTGACGACCTCCACCGACGGCACCGCCTTGCGGATGTTGGGCTCCTGCGTGCCGCCCTTGATGGTCACCACCTTGCGGCCGGCGAGCTGCTCTAGCGACTGGATGCCGCTGTCCTTCTTCACCAGCACCTTCTGGCCGGTGACGAAGGTGGTCAGCGAGAAGTCGATGACCGCCTCGCGCTCCTTGTTGTGGGTGAGGCTGGCGGCCAGCAGGTCGACCTGGCCCTGCTGCAGCTCGGGGATGCGCGCGGCCACGGCCAGCTGCTTCAGGCGCAGCTTGACGCCGAGCTTGTCCGCGATGGCCTTGGCCAGGTCGACCTCGTAGCCGACGATCTCGCGCGTCTTCGGGTCGATGAAGCTGTTGGGCTCGTCGGTGCCCAGCACGCCGACCACCAGCTCGCCGCGCTGCTTCACGTCGGCGAGCTGATCGGCATGCGCCACGCCCAGCATCGCGGCGGTGGTGGCGAGGATCAGGAGGGTGCGGCGGGTCAGGCTGTGCGTCATGGCGGCGCGTCCGGAGGACGGGAAGTGGTGATGGGCCGCCAGCGTAGGGACGCGCCGCGGGCGGACCAACGAAGCGATGGGCATATGCATGCGCGCGAATCGCGCGCGATCGGCGGCCGCTCCGATGGTTCGCGCGCTGGCGCCTCCGACCGAGGCGCGGCATGCTCACGCGCATGTCGACCCTTCCAAGCACCGTGCCGGTGATCGGCCTCTCTCCATTTCTCCACGACGGCGAGGACGCCGCGACGCGCGCGGCGCGGCGCGAGGTCGCCGCGCGATTGGGCGAGGCCTGCCGCGCGCATGGCTTCTTCTATCTCCGCGACCATGGCCTCGATCCGGCGCTGCTGGCGCGGATGGAGGCGCTGGCGCGCGCCTTCTTCGCGCTGCCTGAGGCGGACAAGCAGTCGGTGGCGATGACGCGGGGCGGGCGGGCCTGGCGCGGCTGGTTCCGCACCGGCGGGGAGCTGACCTCCGGACGCCCTGACTGGAAGGAAGGCCTGTACCTGGGCCAGGAGCTGCCGGCCGACGACGCGCGCGTGCGCGCCGGCTGGCCGCTGCACGGTGCCAACCAGTGGCCGCGCGACGACGCCCTGCCCGGCTTCGCGAGCACGACGCTGGCCTACCTCGACGCCGTCACCGCGATCGGCCAGCGCGTGCTGCGCGCGATCGCGCTGAGCCTGGACCTGGCGGAGGACTACTTCGCCGCGCGCTACACCGCCGATCCGCTGGTGCTGCTGCGCTTGTTCAACTACCCGTCGGTCGCGCCGGCCGCCGCGGGCGGCACCGACGCCGCCGAGGCCGAAGGCGCCGCCTGGGGCGTGGGCGAGCACACCGACTACGGCCTGCTCACGCTGCTGTACCAGGACGCCACCGGCGGGCTGCAGATCCGCGGTCGCGACGGCTGGATCGACGCGCCGCCGATCCCCGGCACGCTGGTCTGCAACATCGGCGACATGCTGGACCTGATCACCGGCGGGCTGTACCGCAGCACGCCGCACCGCGTGCGGTTGAACCGCAGCGGCCGCGACCGGCTGTCGATCCCGCTGTTCCTCGATCCCGGCTTCGAAGCGCGCGTGGAGCGCATCGCCGGCCTGAGCGCGCCGGACGACGACAGCGACGCGCGCTGGGACCGGCGCAACGTGCATGCGTTCGGCGGCACCTACGGCGAGTACCTGCTCGCCAAGGTCGGACAGGTGTTCCCGGATCTCGGCGCGTCGGTGCTGCCGTGAGGGCCGCGTCCCCGCGGCCCTGAACGAACGCGCTCCGGACGCCGCCGCTCAGCGCCGCGCGTCCAGCGGCACCGCCGCGGTCTCCACGAAGATCGACGGGCGGAAGCCCTCGCCGCCGCCGCTGGGCACCTTGCCGGCCTCGGAGGCCAGCACCTCGATCGCGCGGGCCGACATCGGCTTGGCGAACAGGAATCCCTGGAGCTCGTCGCAGCCCATGGCCACGAGCTGGTCGCGCTGCGCCGCCGTCTCCACGCCCTCGGCCACGACCTTCAGGTGCAGCACGCGCGCCATCTCGATGACCGCGCGCGCGATCGCCTGCGCCTCGACGCTGGTGGCCACGTCGGCGACGAAGGCCCGGTCGATCTTGAGTTCCTGCGCCGGCAGCTGGCGCAGCGCCGCCAGGCTCGAGTAGCCGGTACCGAAGTCGTCGATGGACACATGCACGCCCAGCGCGCCCAGCCGCTTGAAGGCGCGTCCGGTCGCGGCGGTGTGCTCCATCGCGACGGACTCGGTGATCTCGCAGGTGAAGCGCTCCGGGCGCAGCCGGTGGCGCTTGAGGCCCTTCTCGAGCCGGGAGATGAAGTCGTCCGAGCGCATCTGGTAGCCCGACACATTGATCGCGACCCGCATCCGCAGGCCCATCTCACGCCAGCGCGCGGCCTGCGCCAGCGCGGTGTCGCCGACCCAGTCGCCGATGGTCTCGATCAGGCCGTAGCGCTCGGCCACCGGGATGAAACGCGCCGGGCTGACCATGCCCAGCGTCGGATGGCGCCAGCGCAGCAGCGCCTCCACGCCGGTGACCTGCAGCGTGCCGGCGTCCATCTTGGGCTGGTACAGCAGCTCGAGTTCCTTGTTGCGGATCGCCTCGCGCAGCTCGCGCGCCAGCGTCAGTTCCTCGCGCAGCTCCTCCTCCTGCACCGCGTCGAAGAACGCATGGCCGTTGCCGCCCAGGCGCTTGACCGAGCGCATCGCCGTCTGCGCGCGCCGGATCAGCCGGATCGACCCGCCGTGCTCCGGCGACATCGCCACGCCGACCGACAGCCCCACCCGCAGCGGCGTCGCGCCGACGACGACCGGTTCGGTCAGCGCCTCCAGCACCTGGCGCACCAGCGCGTCGGTCTGGCCGGCGGGCACCTCGCTCCAGAGGGCGAATTCATCCCCCGCCAGCCGCCCCACCAGGGCGCGCTTGCCCCCGATCTGGCGCAGCCGTTCGGCGGTGCGCACCAGCAGGTGGTCGCCGTTGGCCTTGCCGTGCTCGTCGTTGACCAGCCGGAAGCCGTCCAGCCCGATGTAGAGCAGGCAGCCCTCGCCGGCGCGGCGCTGCAGCGCCTCGAGCGCGGTGGCGAACTCGTCCTCGAAGCGGCGCGAGGTGGGCAACCCGGTCAGGCGGTCGCGCGCGCGGCGCCGGCCCGCGCGCGCCAGCCGGCCCTGGACCGCCATCAGCAGGACCAGCGTCAGCGCGACGCCCAGCAGGACGCCCAGGAGCACCCACAACACGGTCAAGACAAGGCTCCGGCTGCGACAAGGGAGGAAGTTCGGATGCTAGGCGTTACGCCGGCGTTCGTGCGCTCTCAGCACTGGAATGGGGGGACACGTGTTGCGGGCCGGCGTGACCGGGTGCACGCGGTGAAGGCCGTGCCGGGACATCGCACAGCCGGGCGGGTCGTAGGTGGAAACCCCATGCGTCCGGTCGTGTCAGCACGATGTCAGCCGGGGACAATGCGCGCTGTTTTTTTGTATCAAAACAGCGTCCATCCTGGTCACGAGCCCGGAGCCGGGCGCGGCAACGGACAACCGGAAAGATCGAGCAAAGCATGGCGCTTCAGCATTTGACCGACGAGCAGGTGCAGACCTGGTCGCGCGCGCAGAAGGACGAGTGGTGGTTCAAGAACGTCTATCGCGGCGACATGGCGCAGCTCTCGCTGCGATCGGGCTTCACCGGCTTCATGCTGGGCGGCATCCTGGCGGCGACCTCGCTGTACATCGGCGGCAAGACCGGGATCAGCGTCGGGGTCGGGTTGACCTCGGTGATCCTGGCCTTCGCGATGTTCCGCATCTTCGCCACGCTGGGCTGGGCCAAGGACTACACGATCCTGGAGAACAACTGCACGCAGTCGATCGCGACGGCCGCGGGCTACGTGGTCTCGCCGCTGTTCTCGTCGCTGGCGGCGTACATGCTGTTCGTGGACCACATCGTGCCGTGGTGGCAGATGATGATCTGGATGGTCCTGATCGCGGTGCTGGGCGTGCTGGTGGCCTTCCCGATGAAGCGGCGCTTCATCAACGAGGACCAGCTGCCCTTCCCTGAGGGCCGCGCCTGCGGCGTGGTGCTGGACTCGCTGTACACCGGCGAGGGCGGCGAAGGCATCTACAAGGCCAAGCTGCTGGCCAAGGTGGCCGGCGGCGCGGCGCTGTACCAGGCGGTGATCAGCGACGGCTGGATGAAGCTGCTGCAGTTCAAGCTGCTGCGCATGGACAAGTGGGCCGGCATGACCGAGCCCTGGACCTTCCACGAGCGGCTGGACGAGTACTACTACGGCCTGGCGGCCAAGGCCGAGATCTGGATCCCGAAGATCCTGGGCACCGACATCCGGGCGCTGGGCCTTCGGCTGACGCTGGACGCGGCGATGCTGGGCGTGGGCGGGCTGATGGGCATCGCGGTGGCGACGAGCTGCCTGCTGGGCGCGTTCGTGAACTTCGTGGTGCTGGCGCCGATCATGATCCAGGCCGGCGACATCGTGCAGCGCGTGAGCGCCACGGGCGCGCCGATCCCGATCTCGCGCGCGGAGATCGTCAACCAGTGGTCGATGTGGTGGGGCGTGGCGATGATGGTCGCGGGCTCGCTGACGACGCTGCTGGCCAAGCCCGACCTGTTCGTGGCGGTGTTCAAGTCCTTCCGCCGCAAGCCGGGCCAGGCGAGCAACGGGTCGGACCTGCTCAAGGGCATCGAGGTGCCGCTGTGGATCTCCTTCGTCGGCGTGCCGGTGCTGGGGGTGCTGTCGTCGTACGTGGCGCACCTGTTCTTCGGCGTGCCGATGGTGATGGCGCTGATCTCGCTGCCGCTGATCTTCGTGCTGACGGTGATCTGCACGAACTCGATGGCGCTGACCTCGTGGACGCCCACGGGCGCGCTGTCCAAGATCACGCAGTTCACGATGGGCGCGATCGACCGGGCCAATCCGGCGTCCAACCTGATCCCCGCGGGCATGACCTCGGAGATCTCGTCCAACGCGGCCAACCTGCTGAGCGACATCAAGCCGGGCTACATGCTGGGCGGCAAGCCGCGTCACCAGGCGATCGGTCACGTGATCGGCGTGGTGGCGGGGGTGCTGTTCTGCGTGCCGCTGTTCTTCCTGCTGTTCGTGCCGAAGAACGCGGAGGGCCTGCGCTCGACGTCGACGATCATTTCCGAGCAATTCTCGATGCCGGCGGCGGTGCAGTGGCGCGGCGTGGCGGAGATCATCGCCAACGGGCTGCACAGCCTGCCGTCGTCGGCGCTGATCACGATGGCGGTGGCGGCGGTGTGCGCGGTGGGGATCGAGCTGATCAAGATGGCGACGAAGGGCAAGTTCCCGCTGTCGTCGGTGGCGATCGGGCTGGGCGTGGTGCTGCCGCCGGAGTCGACCTTCGCGATGTGGGTGGGCGCGATGATCTTCTTCGTGATGGGCAAGGTCTACAAGACGCCGGGCACGGCGGGCTGGAAGCGCTGGGTGGATGGGTGCGAGCCGATCTGCGCGGGGCTGATCTCGGGCGCGGCGCTGATGGGCATCGGCAACGCGATCGTGAACGTGCTGATCTGAGTTTCAGATCATCGACAGTCGATCGGCGAACCGATCGATGTCGAACCTGTGCCTGACCGCTGGTGACGGCGGATCGCATGGCACAATTCGGGCCCTTCGCAGGCGTGGGAACGCGGGCGAAGGGCCCGAAGTCCTTTCAGGACATCGCGGGCGTCGGTTCACCGACATCAGTCTGCCCGTAGCTCAACTGGATAGAGCAGCTGCCTTCTAAGCAGCAGGTCGGGGGTTCGAGTCCCTCCGGGCAGGCCAGCTTGCTGTTGGCGAGGTTGGGCCGCTTGGGGCGACCTCAGTTTTTTCCGTTCGACCGAAACGACATCCGCGTCATGACCGACAGGCGTGAGGTGGTCTTGGCGACGTCCGGAGGGAAGCGTTCGAATGGGGCGAGTTGGCGCAGCAACTCGATGGCTCGGACGGATAGATGGATCGAGTCCGAGCGCTCGATGCTCAGATGAAGGATCTCGCCTTCGGAAGACAGCTCGAGTTGGATCAGCACGTCGCCGTATACAGGCTTGCCACCGACTTGCGGCACCTCGAGTGATCCGGCGTCTTCGATCCGCTGGCGCTGCCGCGCGTAGTAGGCGCGGATCTCCGGAGAGCTCTGCGGCGACAAGACATGCGAGCGGCCAGCGTTCTCATCCGCGATGCGGCCTTCGATCTCGGCGAGCATGCGTTCGAAGCGGAGGCGAAGCTCCACGCCCTGCGGGCCTGGCGCGCGTTGGCGCAGAAGCGCCAGCTGCTCCTTGATCTGGTTGATCAGGCGGGTTTGCTCGTCCTTGAGGGCGACGATCTCGCGGGCGGTTTCGGTTGGGTCGCTGGTGGCCTGGGATGGTGGTTCGACCGCGTGTGCCGCGGTCGCGCATGCCAGGAGCGTCGCAGAGATCACCACGCGGCAGACCCCGTATGGAGCGAGCCGCACTCCCCTCATCAACTCCTCAAATGCCATCGACGCGTCCTCGCGTGTCCCCGACCAACGAGCCGCGATGCTAGCGGGCGGGAGGCTCAAGCGACCACTGGATGTCATCGCCCCAACCGATGAGGTCGAACCACACCGAGCACGGCCGATTGGGGTCGGTGGTCCCGGCGACAACGGAGCATAGATGGCAAAAGGCGAAAAACGATTCAGAAGCGCTTGAGAGCGTGACCGCGGGTGCGTAGGTCGACAGCTTCTAAACAGCCCGCTTCGACTGGTGCGAGACCGATGATGGAGCCCCACCCGCAGCGACGGGGCTTCAACGAAGTCTTCAAGATGCGCCTTCGGCTGATGTTGCCTATCCCCGTGCCAAGGCAGGAGCGTGAGCATCGATGGAGACGGATCATGGAGCACCGCTGGCTCCGGTCGGCAGCTTCACCTGATCACCGGTCGCTCGGCCACGGCGCAGCCGTGACGCCATCGCGAATGTCCGCTCTTGCCGGCGCGACAGTCGCACCTCTCTTCGGCGCGGCGAATTGAGGCGCTGGCCATGAGCCGGTCGAAGAGCCGCGACGTCAATGATCGATCCAGCCGACGTGATTCATGGAGAAGTATTGGCTGACGCTTGGCCATCACGTCAGCTGAAACGGGACTCCCACCTAGAATCTGGGGGCAATTTCCAATTGGACGGCTATGGCAGACGACGGGCAACTTTTTGTCTTGTGCGACACCAATGTCGGTGCGCGTGATGCGCACCTTTTTCGCAAGAAGGGTGGGCCGCTTCTCATTGACATGCTCCGCGCCAAGAAAGCAAAGCTTTTGGTGCCCGAGATCCTGCGTGCCGAGTACATCAAGCAATTCACCATCGCTGGCGACGAAGCCTTACAAAAGACGGTGAAAGAGGTTGATAGGTTGAAAACGCTCTGCGGGTTCGACCTATTCGGGTTGCTGCCAAAGGCGCAGTTTGGAATCGCGCAGGCCCGTGAGATCTTGGATCAGCTTGACGATGTCATCCATGTCGTTCCCACGACGGACGCGCTCAAAATCGCCGCGTCCGACCGCTCCATGGAGGGTCGGCGACCGACGTCGAAGTCCGACCACGGCTACAAGGATTGCCTCATCTGGGAAAGCGTTTTGACGCTGCCCCCGGGTTCCGAAGTGATATTTGTGACTCGCGATGAGGTTGGCTTCTTCGAAAAAGACGTGCTCGCCCCCAGCCTTGGCAAGGAAGCCGTGGCCAAGGGGCTGAAACTGACTGCGTTCAGAACTACCGAGACGAATGGCGTGTCGCCAGTTGTCGATGCGCTGAAGGCTCGATTTGCGGACCTCGCTTCAATGCGCACCACTGACGTGTTGATGGGGGACCATCCCATAGTCCAGGCGTACATGAGAAATGAGCGCGCCGCGCCAGTTTTGCCGGTGACGTCCGCAGAGGTGTTGCTGCAGCCGGAAGTCCAGCCCGACATGCTGCAGGCTTTGCTTACAGCTCGTACGAGACACCTGAGCCTTCTGGACATCAAGGCCCTTGGGTTCGTCGGATTTTTGGAACGGGCTGCTAAACAGCAGGCCGTCGACCTGCTCGTGCAGTCCGGCGCCACCACAGACGCGGCGCGCAACGCTCTGGAACGTTTGGCGTTGGCTGGGCTGATACGAGACACCGGTCACAACTACCTAGCCGTCAAAGGCGAGTTGCTGGAGAAGGCGGTGCAGCAGGCTGAGACTGAAATGATTAAGCTCACGGGCTTCGGAGGCTGAAATCGTGGAGCGCGCTACCCGCATCAAAGTTCTTGAACGCCTGGCTCAATCAACCACACCGGCCGCCGATGAGGCGATTAAACGCGCATGTGAGCAGGCAATCACAAGCCTCGCAAACGGCGTCGATTACGAAACCCTTGAGTTCAGTCTCGATATGCTGCTCACAGTGGGATTTCGGCGCAGCAATGAGGTCGTAGCCGCTGCGGACGCCTTTCTTCGCACGATTGAAACCCGCTCGCTGGCCTATACAGATGAGCAAGGGGAGCAGCTAGCGGCGCTGTCCAAATATCGCAACGCTCAGAGGTTAATGACCAAAGCCATCGACCTACTCAACGCATTGCGCTACCTGGAAACTCCAACCGTTGTTGACAGCCTGCTGTGGGCATCGACGCACAAAGAAGAGTCGGTGCGCAAAGCGGCATTTTCAGATTTGGGCGCCGTAGCCAAGTACAACATCTCGGTTTACTTCGGCGACGGGGCAGCTAGAGGCATCGGCTCAGCGCCTCAAACCTTGGTGATTGAGACCCTAGAAAATAAGGATGACGAGTACCTGAAGCAACACTTGCGCGGCGTGCTTACCCTCCTAGAGGCCCTTCTGTCGACATCCATGGAATCGACGAAGTGGTCGTCTAGCGGTGTGACATTGTCTCAAGCGATAGCTCCTGCTCACAAGGGTGTTGTAGCCGTCCGCACGCGAAGCATTGCGTTGGTGAAGAAGCTATATCGGCTAGTCGAGACAAAGTCTCAGAAGCTGTCTGTCATCAGGGCAATGAACTCGGCAGCTCGGGGAGATAGCAGGGGCGCTGTCGACAAAGATTTTGCGGAGATGATTTCCGCGAACGCTCAGGAGGTCTTGCGGTTCTTTGGCGACGTCGCCAAAGAGGAGGACGACCTGCAGATCATTCAGAAGCTCGAACATGACAGCTACTGGATTTACTTTCACACTTCATCGACGGAGGTGAAGGCCGTTGCGCTTGAGGTTAAGGCGATCATTGACGCCAACGCAGAGTACGGTGTCTATAAGACTCTCGTTGGCTTCGAAGGGATATTCGGCGATTGGACCAAGGACCGCAAAGACGAGTCCTTCACGCTCGGTTCGAAGGATTGGAGGGTAGCGCAGTCAAAGGTCTTGGCCGCACAGGTTCCAGCCGATGGCTTCGATGTGTGGCGCGCTCGAATCTTGAGGTTTGCTCAGACTGAGTCCAACGACTTGGCCACATTTCCTGTCTTCTATGAGTTCCTTACCGAGGTTGCAGCGTCGTACCCCGACTTCGGCTTTGAACTGCTAACCCAGCATGCTGATCCACTGTCTCGGTTCCTCATACCTTTGCTCCGGGGTATCTGGGGCGGAGACAAAAAGGCGCAGCTCCTCCCTCTGATGACAAGGTGGATAGATGAGGCTTCTGAGAAGGAGACGTCGTTTCTGATCGCCTGCGCAAAGGTCTTCCTGTCGACCAAGGATATTGACTTCGACATCCTCGATAGGATTCTCGATAAGGCGACCCGCCTTCGCGACACTTTTGTCGTCCGCCAGGTTGCAACGGTGGCCGTTGGTAGGTCCAATTCTGGGGCCCGGAAGGCGGACCTGAAGACGCTCTTCCTGCGTGCCCTATCGCGCTTGACCGACCTTGGAGATGCGGGCTGGGTTCAAGAGATTTGGTACAGAAAGGAAGCGACGGAGATGGTCGGCGAGTTCTCGCCTGAAGAGCGCCGTGAGGTGCTGAAAAACCTGCGCCTTTTGCCAAAGATTGACTATCAGGCAGAAGACGTACTGGCAGCTATCGCAGAGCGAGAGCCTGGTGTGGTTGTTGAGTACCTGTGCGACCGACTCTATAACCCCAACGCAGTCCCCGCCGCAGTTGCCGACGACTACGAGGAGTTGCCGTACCAGTTCCACACACTACAGGACAGCCTTTCCAAGGACCCAAAGGCGGTTGTCGCAGAGGTCATGGACCGCTACTCGACTGATGAGTCGCTCTTTGAGTTCAGGGGTGCAAAGCTGCTGCAGGCCATCTTTCCTCATTTCTCTGAGGGCTTCCAAGCAGAACTCGTTCGCCTCGTTCGAAATGGTGGCGAAAAGGATATTGCATTTGTCGCTGGCGTGTTACGAGCATACGGCGGAGAGGCATTCATCCAGCCTGTTGCGAAGGAACTCATAAAGCAATTGCCCCGAAGCAGTCCACTCATCAACGAGGTAGAGATCGCGCTGATGAGCACAGGTGTAGTGTCGGGCGAGTATGGGATGGCAGAGGCCTACGACAAGAAGCGTAGCGAGATCCTTGAATGGCTTCAGGACCCCGACGAACGCGTCCGTAGCTTTACTGCCAAATATGTCAACGAGCTCCAGGCCATGAGTGAGAGTGAGCGTCGTCGTGCAGACGAGTCCATTGCCGTTCGGAAGTTTCAGTACGGTGAAGAGTAGGAGTCTCCCTCAGGGGCTTAGACCGAAACCGCTGCAAACCGGCCGTTGGCCGCTTCAAAGAATGCCGATCAGCATCAACCGAGCGTGCACGTTCGCTGGTGCGCGCAAATGACCGTCTGCTCGCCGAGCGGATTCATATGCCCCCACCAGATCCTGAAGTTCGTTTGGACGCACGGCCGCATAGCATGTCGCCGATTCAAACCCAGCGCATGGCCAACCTCACCTTGCAAACCCCTCGCCTCGTCATCACGCCTCTGGTCGAAGCCGACCTTCCTTTGCTTGCTCCCGTGCTTTGGGACGAACGCGTCTACGCGCACATCGGCGGGCTGCCGGACGACGCGGGCGTCATCGCACTGGGACTTCAACGCGCCCTCGCCGGCCCACCGGCCGATCGCCCATCGGAGCGCTGGCTCAACTACGGCATGCGCCTGCACGGCAGCGAGTCGCTCATCGGCCGCCTCGAAGCCACGGTGCACGACGGCATTGCCGAAGTCGCTTTCCTGCTCGGCCCCACGCACTGGGGCCACGGCTACGCCGCCGAAGGCCTCGCGTGGCTGCATGACGAGCTGGCCCGCCTCCATCCCGAAGCCGAATGCTGGGCGACCACGCTGCCCGCCAACGCGCGCAGCAGCCGGCTGCTGACCCGCTGCGGCTACCTGCCCGTGGATCCCGCCTTGGCGCCCGCGTTGATGACCTACGACGACGGCGATCTCGTCTTCCGCCTCCCGGCGGCACCGCGCGGCTGAACCACCCTCGCCAGGCGCGACATCGCCGCCGCCCTCCTCACTCCATCGTGATGTAGTACACCCGCATATAGGTCGTATCCCCGGCCGAGTCGCCGCACATGCCCGACACCCGGACCATCCGCCCCGAGGACTTCGCCGACAGCGCGATCGCCGTCGCGATCTTGGCGCCGCTCCAGGACTCCGGCACGTAGGCGTAGCGCGCGTTCGGGCACCCCGTGGCTTGCCACCCGCCGTCTGCCACGAAGTACACCGCGCCGCCATCGCGCTGCGGCGTCATCTGGAAGTTGATCTCCTTGATCGCCCGCGCCGGGCTCACGGCGTCATAGGTCTCCGCCTTGGCGCCCGCGGCGCCCAGCAACAGGCCGGCCGTCAGCAACGCATGCATCGCGTGTTTCATGAAAGTCCCTCCCTGGGGTGATGTGGAGGGCGCATTCTCCAAGCGCGCGATGTCGTCGTGAAGAACGCGTTCACCCCCGCGGCGCTCAGCGCCCTTCCCGCCACCCCAGCACCCGAGCCGGCAGGAACAGGATCGCCTTGAGCAGCGCGAACACCGCCTCCACGCTCAGCCCGATCAGCCGGAACGGCAACGTCAGCAGCCACGCCAGCGGCCACAGCACCAGCGCGAGCAAGGCCAGCGGCCAGCACAGCACGAACAGCACGAGCCAGAACAGCCATCCGACGAATCCCATGATGAGCTCCTTGAAGGGGAACGCCGCGATCGAACGCCGCGGCCATCCGGCAGCCTAGTCGCCCGCCCCCGCCGGCGCACCGATCGCGCGACGGACGGAACCCTCGGCCTCCTGAAGCGCGACCGGCCGCCGCTCCTCACGAAACGGCGGCCGGCGCGGCCCCACGGCGGGGGCCAGGGCGTCGTGGACCGACGCCGATCAGCGCGTGCCGGCGCTGCAGCAGTACGCCAGCAGGAACGTGTCCTTGCTGCCGCTGCCGGTCACGGAGGCGCGCATCTCCGTGTTCAGCTTGGACATCGCCGCCGTGACCGGGTCCGGCCCCGACAGGCCGGCGGTGTTGAAGTCGTGCACGTCCAATTGCACGGTCTTGCCGTCCGCCGTCTTCGGCTTGGCCAGCGCGCGATCCTCGTTGGCGAACTTCTCCTCGCGCGTCGCGACCGCGCCGACCTTGCCTTTGCAGTAGCCGTGCGTGCCGGACATGATGTGGATCGTGTGGCCGTCCCCGCGCAGCTGCGCGGCGATCGTCTCCAGCGCCTTGGCCACGTCCTTGACGCTGCACGGGTCGTGGAAGCCCCAGATCTGCACGGCGGTCGGGGTGGCGGCGGTGATGTTCACAAGCGTGGGCATCGTGTCTCTCCTTGGATGAGGTGAAAGAAAACGCATCCGGCTCTGGATGCGCCCTCATTCCATGCCGCCCCGCCCCCGCGCGGAATCGGCCCGCCGCCCAGACACGCCTTCCAAGTTGCCGAGACCGCCTCGGCCATTCCCACCGCGCGCTCGCGGCACCGCGCCGCTGCCCGCGCCGACCTCCCTTGCCGACGATGAACGCCATGTCGCCGGGTCTTCCGGCGCTGCCGGCCGCCCCGGTCCGGACCTTCGTCGATCCCAACCCTGAGGTGCCACGACATGGCCGATTTCAACCAGTACCTGCCGACCCTGCTCCGCTTCGAGGGCGGCTACGTCAACGACCCCAAGGACCCCGGCGGTCCCACCAACCTGGGCATCACGCTCAAGACCTTCCAGGGCCTGGGCCCCTCGGTCGGCTTCACCGACACCAGCCTCGAGGCGCTCAAGCGGCTGAGCAAGGAGGACGCGGGCCGGATCTACAAGCTCAAGTACTGGGACGCCGTCGGCGCCGACACGATCTTGCTGCAGCCGCTGGCGGAGATGCTGGTGGACTTCCACGTCAACGCCGGCGGCCACGCCATCCGCGAGCTGCAGGAACTGCTGGTCGAGCACGGCGCCGCCATCACGCCCGATGGCGCCTGGGGCCCGCTGACCGCGCAGGCGCTCCAGCGCGTCGACCCGACCACCGCCTACCGCGGGCTGCGCGAACGCCGCATCGCCTACTACGAGCGCCTCGTCGCCCGGCAACCCGACCTGGGCAAGTTCCTCAAGGGCTGGCTCAACCGCGTCAACGCCTTCCCGGTGCTCTGACGCCCCGCCCCGCGGCGCCGCGCCCGCGCGCGCCGCCCTCCACCACCGACCTCCAACCATCCCGCAGGGAAGGACTCTCCCATGAGCTCACGTGTCGACTTGAAGGAACTCATCGAGGCGCTCGCCGGCGCCGTCATCGATGCCCAGGACCGCATCGAGCAGCACCAGATCGCCAAGCTCGGCCAGTACTTCGACGAGGACAACCGTCCCCGCACCGTCGTCATGCGGCTGCCGTCGATGCAGCCCGACGCCGACCCCGGCACCGAGGACCTGTACCGCGCGCCGCTGCTCGGCCTGGTGCCGGCCAACGCGCTCAAGATCAAGGACGTCGAGATGCGCTTCGACGTCGACCTCGGCGCGCTCTCCGACGACCCGCTGCCCGACGCCCGCCCCACCCCCACCGGCAGCGACTGGCAAGGCGCGGCCGGCGCCACGCGCAAGAGCGTGCAGGTCCACACCCGCGGCCCCCTCGTGGGCCGGCGCAGCACCGCCCACGTGGTGCTGCGCGTCGAGGGCTGCGAGCCCACCGAAGGCCACGCCCGCCTGGTCGGCCAGCTCAACCAGGTGCAAGGCGTCTTCGACACGCAGCAAACGCTATGAGGCGCGGCCGGCGCGCCGCCGGCCCGTCCCCGGATCGGCGGACGGCACCGCCGATGCCGGCGCCGCAACGGTTGCGGCGCCGTCGTGTTCCTGCCGATTCAAGGAGAACTGAATGCCTTCCGATCTCGTCAACATCGCCGACCAGTACAAGGGTCTGCCCATGGGCGAACTCATCGGCTCGCCGCTGACGGCCGCCTGCGACGCGCAGATCCGGCTCGCCAAGGCGACCGCCGACTTCATCCAGACCGTCGGCTTCGACGTCGACGCCAGCGGCAACCCGGGCGCGACCCGCCAGGTCAACTTCAACTTCAAGCGACCCACGGCCAACACCAACAACGCCGACGGCACCTTCTACGAGGAGCAGGTCGAGCTCAGCGTGCCGCTGCTGGCCATCGTCAAGGTGCCCAACCTGAGCATCACCAAGGTGGACATCATCTTCGACATGGAAGTGAAGTCCTCCTTCGCCTCCAAGGAGCAAAGCAGCTCGCAGGCCGCCGCCTCCGGCACGGCCAGCATCGGCTTCGGCCCCTTCAAGGCGTCGGTGACGGTCAGCGGCTCCGTGTCCTCGCACAAGGAGAACACGCGCACCTCGGACAACTCGGCCAAGTACCACGTCGAGGTCCACGCCGTCGATGACGGCATGCCCGAAGGCCTGGCGCGGGTGATGGACATCCTGCAGTCCGCCGTCGCCCCGCGCAAGGTCGGCGCGCCCACCGCCGTCTGATCCGGGCCCGAGCGCCCGCCACGCAGGTCCGTCCGCGCCCGGGCGCGGGCGGGCCTGCCCTGCCCCTCGGAGCCGTCATGTTCGATCAAAGCAACGTCAAGTACATCAAGCGCATCGTCGTCGGGAGCGACAACCCCGCGCGGCTGTGCACGCGCGAGGAGACCGAGGCCCAGATGGAGGAGCTCAACGACTGCCTGTCCGGCGCCTCGCATCCGCGCGGCACGCTGCTGTCGGTGGAGCGCAGCTTCACGCTGGTGCGCATCGGCGAGCACCAGGTGGTGCTCGAGTGGATGGCCTATCACGTGGGCTTCCCGCGCAAGCCGCCGCCCAAGCCGCCGCGCCAGGCGCCGGCGGCCGCCGCTCCGCCGCCATCGCATGACGCGCCCGGACCCGCCGCCGGCGACGCCGCCGGGACCGGGCCCGCCGCCGATGCCGGCGCGGTGACCGACGTGGCCTCGACGGACGTGGCCTCGACCGACGGGACCGATCCGCCACCGGCCGGCGGCACCGGCGCGCTGCTCGACGCCTAGTCCGCCGCGCGCGGCGCCCCGCCGGCGCGACCTGCCTTCAAGCACCTGTCTTCAACGCTGCCGCGACACGCGGCCAAGGAGTTCCCATGATCGCTTTCCGCAAGAACCGCCGTCCCGCCCCGGGACGTTTCGCGCCGGCCGCCTACGCGGCCTCGATGTCCGTCGCGCTGGCAGGCGCGCTGGCGCTGCTGGCGGCGCCGCTGCTGCCCGCCGGCGCGTGGGCGCAGACGGCGCCCGCCGCCAGCGAGCCGCCGACGGCGACCCTCACCGGCACGATGTCGCTCAAGCCCAAGCCGGGCGAGCTGCCGCGCCTGGTGCCGGTGACGCTGACGCCCCAGGGCAATGGCGGCTACGACGTCCACTACGAGGAGCAGTTCCGCTGCCACGTCGCGCTCACGTACAACGGCTACGTCCCGGAGGCGGGCCATCTGTACACGGCCTCGGTCGCGGGCACGGCGTCGGGGGGCATGGGCGCCTACTGCGTCTCGGTCGGCGGCAAGGGCAAGCGCGTGCTGCTGCGGCCGCGCGCCGACGGCCAGCCGGGCTACTCGTACGAGGACCAGGCGCCGACCGGCAGCCCGGTCAACGTCGCCCCGGCCGCGCCGGCCAAGCGGTCGCCATGAGCGCCGGGCGCTGACGACCATGGCCGGCCCGCCCACCATCGCGACGCCCTCCCCGGGACCCGGCCGGGCCAGCCCCGACGGGGCCGCGCCGCAGGACCGCCTCCAGGTGCTGGCGCAGCTGCGCGCGGAGATCGCCGCGATGCTGCGCCACGCGTTGGCGACCGGACGCGAGGTCCCGCCCACGTTGATGCGCACCGCGCTGGCCGTGCTGGGCCCGGGCGACGACGAGTCGACGCCCGGCGCGGCGGCGCGCAGGAGCACGGGCACGGGCATGGGCACGAGCACGAGCACGGGCGGCCCCGGCGCCGGCTCCGCCGCGCGCGCGGATGCCGCGTCGACGAACGATCCGGAGACGCTGTCCCGCGTGCACGCGCGGCTGGCCGCGCTGGTGGCGCCGGCGCGGCCGGGCACGCTGCGGCTGATGCACGCCGCCCGCGACGCGGGCGCGCTGCCGCTGCTCGGTCCGATGCGCAACGTGCGCTGGTTGACGCTGGCGGCGTTCTGCTGCCTGGTCGCGTTCATGACGGTCGCGCAGTCGCCGCTGATCGACGGACCCGCGCTGTCGTCCGACCTGCTGACGCTCGACGGGCTGCAGCAGGTGGCCGTGACCGCCCTGCTGCTGACCGCGGCCGGCCTGGGCGCGACCTTCCAGGCGCTGTTCACCGCGCAGACCTATGTCTCGCGGGCCACCTACGACCCGCTGTACGACGCCTCGTACTGGATCCGCATCGGCCTAGGCCTGGTGTCGGGCCTGATGCTCGCGGTGCTGATCCCGATGGAGAGCGTGAACAACGCCGGCTCGCTGCAGCGGCCGCTGCTGGCGTTGCTGGGCGGCTTCTCCGCGCGCCTCACCCACCGGGTGCTGCAACGGCTGGTGGACACGGTGGACTCGATGTTCGACAGCGACCGCCAGCAACTGGTCGAGCAGACGCGGACCCACTCGCAGGCCGAGGCGCGGCAGTCGGCGATGCAGAACCGGCTGGCGCTGGCGCGGCAGCTGATGGGCGTGCAGGGCGAGCTGCTGGCCGCCGCGCCGGACGACGCGGCGCGGCAGCGGCTGTCGGCGATCCTGGACGCGCTGGTGACGGGCGCGCCGGCGCCCGACGCCGAGCCGGAGATGCCGAGCACCGCGAGCACCACGAGCGCGGCGGAGCGCCTGGGCGTACCGGAGATGCCCGACGCGTCCGACATGCCCGGCACGCCAGGCACATCCGGCACATCCGGCACATCCGGCACATCGGCCACATCGGGCACGCCGGACGCGCCGGGCACGCCGGGCACGCCGGACGCACCGAGCGCGCCGGGCGCGCCGGAGCGTCCCGGCGCCTGAGCGCTCAAGGACGGGCGAGACCCTCCCGGATCGCGTAGCGGGTGATGTCGGCCAGGCCGCGCAGTCCCAGCTTGTTGACCGCGTGCTCGCGGTGCGACGCCACTGTCTTCTGGCTGACGCCGAGCTGCGCGGCGATGTGCTTGGTCGACAGCCCCTCGGCGAGCAACTGCACGATCTCGCGCTCCTTGGGCGTGAGCCGGACGAAGGCGCTGGGCGCGGCCGTCGGCTGGGCGCAGGCGATGACGGCGGCCTCGGTCAGCGACGGGCTCAGGTAGAACTGGCGCCGGCCGAGCGCGCCGATCGCCCGCACCAGTTCGTCGACGCCGCTGTCCTTGGCGAGGATGCCGCTGGCCCCGGCGTCCAGCGCCGCGCGCATGCGATGCGGCGGTTCCTCGTCGGCCAGGCACAGCACGCGGGTCGACGGCGAGGCCGCCACGATGCGCTGCGTCGTATCGACGCAATTGAGCCCGGGCAGCTCCATGTCCATCAGCACCACTTCCGGGCGCAAGCGGCTGGCGAGCCGCACCGCCTCCTGGCCGTCGCCGGCCTGGGCCACCAGTTCCTGTCCGCCTTGTTCCTGGATCAGGGAGGCCAGGGCCTCCCGCAGCAATTGGTGACGCGCGATCACCATCAATCGAGTTCGCATGCTTGTTTGCTCCCTGTTAATCGAGCCCTGCGACATGGGCTACGTGGGCGATTGCAAACAGGATTGGGAGCCTCCGCAATCGAGGCGATACCGCGAATGAGGTCAGCGATTCACCGAGACGCGCCTCGGTGCGCGGCCACGGTCCGATGGCGCCGCGAGGCAAGACCTGGAACGGGAAAAACATCGGGCGCGCGCAACTGTAATGTCTTGCAGGGCGGGCGTTGCGACCCCGCGACTCGGGGGACGCGGCGCGCGTCGAACGGGCCGTCGGCATTCCAGGCACACTGCCGCCCCAGGGCGCTCCAGACCGAACGCCCCGGCGCCGCGCCGACGGGCGCCCATCGACCCTTTCCCCTTTGTTCCGATGTTCCTGTACGTCCTCCGTCAGCTCTTCAAGGCCCTGCTGTTCCTGATCCTCCTCGTCGCGCTGCTGGCCGTCTGGGGCGTGTTGATCGAACCGCGCTGGGTCGCCCGCCGCGACATCCCGGTCGAGGTGCCCGACTGGCGCGGCCCGCCGGGCCTGAAGGTCGCCGTCGCGTCCGACTGGCACATCGCGCACGAGTTCCAGCGCGTGATGACGATCGCGCGCGCCAATGCCCTCGTCGACGAGATCAACGCCGCGCAACCCGATGTCGTGCTGCTGCCCGGCGACTTCATCTCCGGCCGCGGCGAGGACGGCACCACGCCGGAGCAGGTCGCCGCCGTGCTCGGCCGGCTGAAGGCCACGCACGGCGTGTACGCGGTGCTCGGCAACCACGACTGGTGGACCGACGGCCCGCGCTTCAACCGCGCGCTGCGCGAGGCGGGCATCACGGTGCTGCTCAACGAGGCCGTGCCGCTGCCCGGCACCGCGCTGTGGGTCATGGGCATCGGCGACCGGATGTCCGGCCACGCCGAGCCCTGGCGCGCGCCGCGCGCGCTGCCGCCCGGCGCGCAGGGCCTGACGCTGATGCACGATCCCGCCAGCGCGCGCGGTCTCACCGCCCTGCCCGGCTTGACCGTTGCGGGTCACACGCACGGGGGACAGGTGTGGATCCCGTTCCGCGGCTCCATCGTCGCGCCCCACGGCTGGCCCAAGAACCAGACCCACGGCTGGGTGACGGTCGGCACGCGGCCCGTCTACATCACCAGCGGGCTGGGCGTCAGCATCTATCCGGTGCGCATCAACATGCGCCCGGAGTGGGTGTTGTTCACCGTCGGCAAGTCGCCGGGCGGCTGAGCCTCGTCGCGCTCCACGCGGAAGTCGGTGGCCGGGTCCATCGCCAGGATCCAGGACACGAAGCGCGGTTCCTCGAAGGCGATGCCGAATCCCCGCCAGACGATCGCCTTGGCGGCCAGCTGGTCCAGCGCGGCCTCGATGTCGGCGGTCGTGAGCGGCTCGGCGCGCGGCCGGCCCTGCATCACCTCGATCATGGCCGCGGTCCGTTCGCGGCACCAGGTCATGTGCGGCGCGAAGCGGTAGCCGGTCTCGGCCAGCACACGCACCAGCGCCAGCTCGAGTTCGGGCAGCGACCGCAGCTTGACGATCAGGTCCTCCCGCCCCTCCGCGCAGCGCTGCTCCACCAGGCCCTGGAAGAGCTGCGCCACCGCGTCGGGCGACCGGGGATGCATCGCCCGCAACTCGTCGCAGGCATCCAGCAGCTCCTGGGGGCGGCGCAGCAAGGCGTCGAAGCCCTGGGACATCGCGGCGGCCTCGGGTCGAGCCCGCTCCGGCAGGCGAGGCCGCAGCCAGTCCAGGAAGGCCGCATCCAGCGGCGGCAGCGCGCGCACCTTCGCGCCGTGGAAGGCGTCCCGCTTGCTGGACAGGAAGGCGTGGAGCTTGTGCGCATGCGAGCCCGTCGCCAGCACCCGCACGCGGTGCTCGCGTTCCCGGTTCATGCGGCTCGCGCTGCGCGTCAGCGCGACCAGCAGCCGCGAGGCCGCCTCGCTCTGCTGGCAGAGCTGGACCTCGTCGATCACGACCACCAGCGGCCGGTTCGCCGCGCGCGCCAGCGCCTGCAGCAGGCCCAGCGTCCGCTTCGAGTGCGTGGCGTGCGCCCGGGCGACTTCCATCTCCAGGCCGCCCAGCCGGATGTTGGTCAGGCCCAGGCTGCGCGCCACCCGCATCACCAGGCCGTCGAAGGCCTTCACCTCCTCGCGCAGCGCCTGCTCGATGCAGAC
This sequence comes from Mitsuaria sp. GD03876, assembly GCF_029840635.1. Classification (GTDB taxonomy): domain Bacteria; phylum Pseudomonadota; class Gammaproteobacteria; order Burkholderiales; family Burkholderiaceae_C; genus Roseateles. The sequence continues at coordinate 27,465 of NZ_JAOCCU010000059.1, forward strand.
GGCCGGATCGACGTCGCCATCGGCCGACAGGTCGATGTAGACGACATGGGCGCCGTGCGCCGCGACCAGGGCCGGCACCAGGTCCCATTGGACGAAGGTGCTCTTGCCGGTCTGGCGCGGACCGCTGAGCAGCATGCCGCGCTGCCCGGCGCCGGACATCAGCTCGGCGGCGATGTCGCGCGCGAGCTCGCGCCGAGGGAACAGCGTCGCCGACGCGTCGGCGTGGGCCTCGGCATCGGTATCGGCAGCGGCAGCGGCAGCGGCGCGGCCGGGGGAATCGATCGTGACGTGTGGCATGCAGGACCTCCAGGCCACGAATTCTTCGCCCGCTGAAAGACCCCGGAAACGAACGACCCCGTCGAAACGGGGTCAGTCGTTGCGCCACGCCCACGACGGCGCGCTTTTCTTTTGGGGGTGCTTGTCGCCCGACAACGCCCCCTCCCGAGGGTGTCGGCGCACGGTCCGCGAACGCGCCTGCGCTCGCGTCGCTTCAGACCACCGCGGCGGGCCCGCCCATGCGCGCGTTGCGCATCATCCGCGCGGCGAACATCGTCATCGACGCGCCCCAGGGCGTGTAGCGCGGCAGCTGGAACGGATCCGTCCCCGGACGCGCCACGCCGGCCGCGGTGCTCACCGCCGCCTCGAAGCCCAGCTCGCGCAGCATCGCCGCATGGCCGGCGTCGTAGTCGCGCACCGGGCGCCCGTTCGGATAGGCGAAGCTGCGCACCGGCCGGCCCAGTAGCGCCTGCAAGCGATCGCGCCCCTGCGCCACCTGCGCCCGCGCACCTTCCGGCGTCAGCGTCGTCAGCACCGTGTGGTCCACCGTGTGGCCGCCGATCTCATGGCCCGCGTCCGCCAGTTGCCGCAGCTGCGCATCGGTCAGCATCAGGTCGTCGGGCATCGCGCCCACCGGACACGCGGCCAGCATCCGCGCCACCTGCGCGTCGCGCTCGTCCGGCGCCAGGTACTTCAGCTGCACCTGCAGCGCGGACACCGCCTTGAGGCGCTCCTCGACCGTGCCCACCGGATGCACGCCCATGCCCACCGACGACAGGTCCAGCACCGGCCCCGGCACCAGCCGCACGAACTCGATCACCGTGTCGCTGAACATGCGGCCGCCGTTCAGGTAGCCGGTCGCGATGAACACCGTCGCGCGCGCGCCGTGGCGCGCCAGGATCGGATGCGCCACCGTCCAGTTGTCGGCGTAGCCGTCGTCGAAGGTGATGCACGCGGCGCGCCGCGGCAGCCGGCCCTCGCGCAGCGCCGCCGCCGCGTCGCTGACCGTCATCAGCGCGAAGTGCCGCGCCAGGAAGGACACCTGCGACTCGAACAGCGCGGCGTCGATCTCGCCCGGCCGCAGCGCGTCGGGCGCCGGCAGCACGCGGTGGTAGATCAGGATGCTCAGCGCGGGCTCGCCCCGCGGCCAGCCGAGCAGGCTCAGCGAGGCCAGCATCACGCGCCCTCCCAGAACGGCGAGTGCACGTCCCGCGGCACCTGCCCCGACTCGACCGCGGCCTGGTGGCGCGCGGTCATCTCCGCCGCGACGATGCGGTTCAGCACCACCACGATCAGCACCAGGTAGTACGGCAGGTCGAAATACACCAGGCTCAGGAAGGCCCCGCCGGTCGCGTAGCCGATCAGCCCCACCTGGCACATCGCCGACAGGTCGCGCGCCCACTGCAGCTCCGGCAGCGCCTTGGTCGCCTTGATCGTGGCGCTGGCCAGCCGCCAGGTCATCGCGAAGATGCCCACGAACAGGAACAGGCCCATGAAGCCGTGCTCGCCCAGCGCCTGGAAGTAGATGCTGTGCGCGGTCAGCGGGATCGACGGATCGGGCGCGTACTTCGCGAACGCGGCCGGGCCGGCGACGGTGAAACCGCCGCCGAACGGGAACAGGTCCAGCGCCATGCGCCACGCCGTCTGCCACGCGTTGATGCGGCCCAGCGCCGACGCGTCCTGGTCGTAGGTCTTGATCGTGTTCATGCGCTCGGTCCAGCTGTCGGGCATGAACACGAAGATCAGCGGCAGCGCCACCAGCACCACCAGCGCCAGCGGCAGCTTGTTGCGGCTCTTCATCCACATGAAGAACGACATCGTCACGATCGCCAGGAAGGCGCCGCGCGACTGCGAGCCCACCGCCGAGGCCATGCACAGCAGCATCGCCAGGATCGCCAAATTGCGCTGCCAGCGCTTGGTCGCCTGCAGCTGCAGGTAGCGGATCAGCGGCACCGTCATGATCGTGGCCAGCGCCAGCGAGTTGTTGTCCTCGATGAACGAGCCCTCCGGCCCCCACACCCGGGCCGAACCGCCCGACAGCACGGTGAACACGCCGCCCTTGATGCCGTAGTAGCCGATCGAGATCACCAGCACCAGCACCAGCAGATTCAGGTCGCGCCGGCGCTGCACCACCAGCAGCGACACCAGCACCATCAGCAGCACCTTGAAGGCGCGCGACCAGAAGTGCATCTCCTTGTCCGGATAGAACGAGAACAGCAGCGGCGACACGCCGATCCACAGGATCCAGATCGCCAGCAGGATCGTCACCGCGTTGAACGGGAACCTCACCAGCTTGTCCCGGTGCAGTACCAGGCTCATGAACAGCGCCAGCGCGATCACCATCGACCACGGCGCGTCGTGCGCGAAGCCGTAGGCCAGCCGGTGCGGGTTCATGACCCCCATCCAGACCCAGCCCAGCACGCCCCACATCGGGTCCTTGAAGGTCTTGTAGATCAGGACCAGGAACAGGCCCAGGATGACGAGGTCACGCATGACGCAGCTCCGGCGACCGCCGCGCGGCCAGGATGCGGTGGAACAGGTCGAGCTGGCCCTGCGTCGTCGCGTCCCAGCTGAATTGCTCGGCATAACGGCGCGTCGCGGCGCGGTCGCGCGGCGCGGCGCGCAGGCGGCGCACCGCCTCGGCCACGCCGGCGGCGGTGCGCGCGGGCATCAGCTCGCCGGCCTCGGGGCTGGCCACGACTTCCGGCGTGCCCCAGACGTTGGAGGCCGCCACCGGCGTGCCGCAGGCCATCGCCTCCAGCAGCACGTTGGCCCAGCCCTCGCGGCTCGACGCCAGCACCAGCGCGTCCACGCCGGCATACACCTCGCGCAGCCGCGCCTGCGGCAGCGCGCCCAGGAAACGCACCCGCGCCGTCACGCCCAGCGAATCGGCCAGCCGGCGCAGCGCGCCCTCCTCCGGTCCGGCGCCGGCGATCAGCAGGTCGACGTCGGGCAGCTCGGCCAGCGCGCCGATCACGAGTTCATGGCCCTTGCGCTCGATCAGGTGGCCGACGGAGGCCAGCGTGAAGCGCCCCGGCGCCAGTCCGAGCGCGGCGCGCGCCTCGTCCCGGCCGCCCGGATGGAAGAGCTTCAGGTCCACGCCGTTGCGCAGCGCGGTGACCTTGGATGCGTCGGCGCCCAGCGCGACCAGCTCGTCCTTGAGCGCCTCGCAGACGGTGATCATCGCGTCGGCCTGCTCGGCCGCGCGCAGGATCAGCTTGCGCGGGAAGGCGTAGGCGGGGATCAGGTTGATGTCGGTGCCGCGCGCGGTGATCACCAGCGGCTTGCCCAGCGCCTTGGCCACGAAGGCCGCGGCGACGCCGTCCGGGTAGAAGTAGTGCGCGTCGATCAGGTCGAAGTCGTAGCCGCTCGCCTGCAGCCGCTTCGCCGCGCGCAGGAAGGTCCAGGCCAGCGTGTACGGCGCGCTGCTCATGCCCACCTTGGGCAGGCGTACGAAGCGCGGATGCGCGATGTCCAGGCCATGGCGGGACTCGCGCGCCGGCGTCGCGGCGAACTTGCCGTACTCGCCGTAGCGCTCGCCCTGGAGCGGGAACCACGGCACCGGCGCGATCACGCGCGACTCGGCCTGGCCCGACGCCACCAGGTGGCGCAACCGCGTCTCCACGAAGATGCCGTGGCTGGGCATCACCGCGCTCGGATATAGCGTCGAGAAGGTCAGCAGCTTCAGCATGCTCAGGCCTTCGCGTCTTCCGCCGGCGATCGCGCGGGGGCCGCGCCGGCCGTCCCGCGTCCGGCCTTCAGCGACTGGCCCAGCGCGACCACGCGCTCGGCGTTGCCGTGCCAGGTCAGGTGCAGCCGGCCGATGGTGGCGCGGGCGCCCTCGCCCAGGCGGCGGCGCAGCGCCGCGTCCGCGGCCAGGCGCGCCAGCAGCGTTTCCAGCGCGCCGGCCTCGGCCGGGTCGAACAGCAGCGCGTTGACGTCGTCGTCCAGCACTTCCTCGATGTTGGGCGTGCTCGGCGCGACGATGGCCTTGCCCAGCGCCAGGTACTCGAACAGCTTGAGCGGCGACGCGTAGGCCACCACCGCCGGCTGCAGCGCGATGTCGAAGGCGGCCACGTGGCGCGGCACGTCGTCGCGCGAGACCACGCCGGTGAAGCGCACCCGCTCGCCGAGCTGCAGCTCGGCGGCCAGACGCTCCAGGTTGGCGCGCTCGGGGCCGTCGCCGACGACCAGCAGCCGCGCGTTGGCCGGCGCCGCGTCGGTCGCCATCCAGCGGATCACCTTGTCCATGCCATGCCAGTCGCGCACGAAGCCGGTGAAGCCCAGCACCAGCGCGCCCTCCCAGCCCAGCGCGCGCCGCGCGTCCTCGGGCGACGGCGCCGCGTCGAAGTGGTGTTCGTTGATGCCGTTGGGGATGACGACCATGCGCTCGGCCGGCACGCCGCGCGCGGCGATCATCGACCCGAGCACCCGCGTCACCGGCAGCACCGCGTCGGCGCCGCGCCAGACCTTGTCCTCGGCCCAGCGCGCCACGCGCGGCAGCGCCAGGCCGCCGAACTTCGCGCGCTCGTCCACCAGCGGCGCGTTGACCTCCAGCAGCAGCGGCACGCCCAGGCGGCGCTTGAGCATCAGCCCGCTGAGCAGGTAGAGGTTGTAGCGCTCGTAGATGACATCGGGGCGGAAGTCCTTCGCCGCCGCGGCCAGCCGCCGGTACGCGACCAGCGAATAGGCCAGCTCCAGCAGCTCGTAGACGCCCTTGGGCAGCTTGGCGCGCAGGCGGTGCACCCAGCCGGCGTCGTCGCCCATCTTCGATTTCTCTTCCGGCGCCGACTCGCCGCCGGGCGCCACGACGCGCACCTCGTGGCCGAGCGCGCGCAGCGAGCCGATCATCTCCTCGATGTGGACCGCCTGGCCGTCCTTGGACGCGGTGCGATGGTGATAGAGGATCTTCATCCGGTACTCGGGGGACGTCAGGCGGCTTCGCGCAGCGGCGCCGCGCCCATCACGTTGCGCAGGAACGCGTCGTACATCAGCAGCGTCCACAGCGGCGTGCTGTGGTCGCGCGTGCCGTTCTCGTGCTGCTCGACCATCGCGCCGACGGCCTTGAGGTCGAACATGCCCGAGTCCGCCAGCGGGCCGCCCAGCAGCGCGCCGCGCACGCGCTGGCGCAGCGGGCCGCGGAACCAGCGCGACAGCGGCACCGCGAAGCCCATCTTGGGCCGGTACAGCACGTCGTCGGGCAGGTGCGGCTCCAGCGTCTTCTTGAACAGCCACTTGCCCTCGCTGCCGCGCAGCTTCATGTGCGAAGGCAAGGTCGCCAGCCACTCGACCAGCGGGTGGTCCATCAGCGGCTCGCGCACCTCCAGCGAGTGCGCCATCGACGCGCGGTCGACCTTGGTGTTGATGTCGCCGACCAGGTAGGTCTGCAGGTCGATGTACTGGATCAGCGCCAGCGGATCGTCGGTGTTGGCGCGCTCCGCGTGCTGCAGGAACAGGTCGCGCGCGTTGTAGCCGCCGAGCTCCGACTTGAAGCGCGCGCTGTACAGCGGCATGCGCTCGTTGTCGCGGATCACGGACATCGTGTGGAAGTAGGCCTCGACCGAGTTGCGCGCCAGCGCCTGGAAGGTGGTCTTCGCTCGGAACACCCGCGGCGCCCAGTCCGCCTTCGGATAGAGCCGGCCCAGCGTGCCGAACAGCGGCTTGCGCAGCCCCAGCGGCAGGCTGGCGCGCATGCGCTCCTCCATCATGTGCAGCTGGTAGCGGCGATAGCCGCCGAAGCTCTCGTCGCCGCCGTCGCCCGACAGCGCCACCGTCACGTGCTTGCGCGCGAGCTGGCAGACGCGGTAGGTCGGGATCGCGGAGCTGTCGGCATAGGGCTCGTCGTACAGGCGCGCCAGCGTGTCGATCAGGTCGAAGTCGTCGCTCTGCACCGTCTCGACGTGATGCTCGGTCCGGTAGCGGTCCGCCACCATCTGCGCGAACGCGGACTCGTTGTACTGCGGGTCGTCGAACGCGATCGAGCAGGTCTTCACCGGCCCGTTGGTCTCGCCGGCCATCATCGCCACGACCGCGCTCGAGTCGACGCCGCCCGACAGGAAGGCGCCCAGCGGCACTTCCGAGATCAGCCGCAGCTTGACCGACTCGCGCAGGCGGCGGGTCAGTTCTTCCTGTGCCTCGACCTCGTCGATCCGGTTGTCGGTCGTGAAGTTGACGTCCCAGTAGCGGCGCGGCTGGCCCAGCGCGGTGTCGCCGCGCTTGATGACCAGCGTGTGCGCCGGCGGCAGCTTCAGCGCCTGGCGGAAGATGGTGCGCGGCTCGGCGACGTAGCCCAGCGCGAAGTACTCCTCCACCGCCTGCGGCACGATGTCGCGCTTCATGCCCGGGTGCGCCAGCAGCGCCTTGAGCTCGGAGCCGAAGACCAGCGTGCCGTCGTCCAGCAGCGCGTAGAACATCGGCTTCACGCCGAGCCGGTCGCGCGCCATGAAGAGCTGGTCGCGCGCCTTGTCCCACAGCACGAACGCGAACATGCCGCGCAGCTTGTGCACGCAGTCCTCGCCCCAGGCGGACCAGGCGTGCACGATGGCCTCGGTGTCGCTCTTGGTCTGGAACTGGTAGCCCAGCGCCGTCAGCTCGTCGGTGAGTTGCTGGTAGTTGTAGATCTCGCCGTTGAAGACGATGCCCACCGAATGGTCCGCGTTGAACAGCGGCTGCTGGCCGGTGGCGATGTCGATGATCGACAGCCGGCGGTGGCCGAAGGCCAGGCCGGGCTGCAAGTGGATCGAGCCCTCGTCGGGGCCGCGGTGGTGCAGCGAGTCGTTGATGCGATGCATCAGCGCGCCGTCGAAGTCACGCCGCCCCCGGGTGTCGAAGAGTCCGCTGATTCCACACATGGTCGTTCCCCTGCTTCCTGGCCGCTTGCCGGGCCGTCAATGCTTGTCGCCGGCGGCATTCTGGCCGCGCAGCATGTCATACAGCCCCTGGTAGCGGGCGACCATGGCGCGCATGCTGAAGTCGCGCTCGACGCGGTCGCGGCCGGCCTCGCCCATCGCCTCGGCCTGCTCCGGATGGCGCGCCAGGCGCAGCAGCGCCGCGGCCATCGCGTCGGGCTGCGCCGCCGGGACCAGCAGCCCGCTGCGCTCGCGCGTGACCAGGTCCGCGTTGCCGCCGACCTCGGTCGCCACCACCGGCAGCCCGCTGGCCATCGCCTCGAGGATGGTGTTGGAGATGCCCTCGGCCAGCGACGGCAGCGCGAACGCGTGCAGGCCGCGCATCACCGCGGGCACGTCGGTGCGCTCGCCCGGCAGCCAGGCCAGCCCGCCCAGGCCCGCCTCGTCGAGCAGCGCCTGGCACGGCGCGCGCAACGGGCCGTCGCCGACCAGCACCAGCCGCGCGCGCTCGCGCAGGTCGGGCGCCTTGGCCAGCAGCGTGATGAAGGCGCGGGTCAGCATCAGTTGGTCCTTCACCGGCGCCATGCGGCCCACGGTGCCGACCAGCCAGTGCGCGTCCGGATCGAACGGGCAGCCGGCGATGCGCTCCACCCGCAGGCGCTGGAAGCGCTGCGTGTCCACGCCGTTGACGAACTGGCTCACCCGCGCCGGCGGCACGCCGACCGGGCCGGTCAGGTACTCGCCCAGGTCGCGCGACAGCGCGATGTAGTGCGACACGAAGGGCTTGTAGAAGCGGCGCACCCGCTGGTACGCGCGGTTGCGGCCGTCCAGGTCGCCGACGTCGCGGCCGTGCTCGCCGTGGATGCGCACCGGCACCCGCGCGGCCCAGGCCGGCAGCTGCACTTCCAGCGCCGCCAGGTTGCGGCTGTGCACGATCGCCGGCTTCAGCGTCCGGAACAGCCGGTAGAGCTTTGGATAGAGCCAGAAGCCCTGGCCCGGCGGCTTGTTCAGCGCGATGCAGGCGACGTCGTCGCGCTGCAGCCGCTTGCGGAAGTCGGTGACCTCGGTCAGCGCGACGATCGCATGCCGGTACTTGTCGGCCGGCATGTGGTTGATCAGGTTGACCACGCCGTTCTCGAGCCCGCCGGTGTCGAAGCGGTACATCACGTGCAGCACCAGCGGCCGCTCGTCGGCGGCGGCGGCGGCCCGGTCCACGCTCAGCCGGGCGCTCATCGCGCCGCTCCCGGCGCGGCGGGCCGTCCGCCCTGCCCCGCGTCGCGCGCCCGGCGCAGCTCGGCGTCGATCGCCGCCCAGTGCTGGCGCAGGAAGGCGCCCAGGCGCTCCGGCGCCTGGGCGTCGGCCTCGGTGTAGACCAGCACCAGCGCCGCGTCGTCGCCCTGCCCGCGCAGCCGCTCCAGCGCGCCCCACAGGCGCGCCTGCCAGGCGCTGGTCATCGGCCGGCCGTTGATCCAGTAGACATGCCAGGCCAGCATCCGCGGCGCGGTCACCGCGTCCAGCGACGAGGCGCGCACCTGCGTCGTCAGCACCGGCACCGGGGCCGCGCCCGCCGGGCCGGCCGGCGTGAAGTCCGCCAGGCCGCGGCCGGTGACGGCCCATTGCTTGTCCTCGGGCGACACGACCGCGTTGCTGGAGCTGACCAGCTTGCGCTCGTAGTCCTGGTCGCGGAACAGCTGCAGGTGCAGGCCGACGCGCGGCTGGCCGGCCGGTCCGGTGAACTGCTGGTGGCGGCTGGCGTTGGCGCCCTCGAAGTCCGGGATCCAGGCATCCGACGGCACGACC